>CAYVVB010000582.1:0-42384 GCA_964454955.1 uncultured Bradyrhizobium sp.
TGCGTGTCAAAGGGCTGAATGGGCTTGGCCAGCGGCGGCGGGGCCGCCGCTGGCTTGGTCAGCGCCGAGACGCCATGCTGAATGACACCTTCACGGGGCGCAACAGGGGCATCGGACGAACGGACGACCGTTGTCAGCGTCGCGGGTGCCGCCTCGAGGACGCGATGGAGCACGCTGTCATGCACGATTGCGATCGTGGCACCGGCATTGTGCAGCACGTGTTCCAGCGACGATCCCTTCAGCGCCGGATTCACCGGCACATAAACCGCACCGAGATAATTGGCCGCAAACATCACCCGCAGCGCGAGCGGACATGTCGGCAGCACCAATACGACGTGATCGTACTGGCGGACGCCAAGCTCATGCAGAGTTCCGGCAAGGCTTGCGACCTGCCGGAGTGTGTGCGCAAACGTCCAGCGCTCGCCGCCTTCGAAGACGGCGAAAATGTCGTCCGGCCTGGTCCTGGCGTGGCGTTCGAGCGCATAGCGCAGGACGCAAACATCCGCGGGGTAGGTGCCGCCGGCCACATAGTCGGCTGTCAGCGGGATCTGATCGTCGCGACCGTTCCGCATCCTACGCTTCCGTCAAATGATATTGACTGAGGTCGGCGTCATGGGTCATCGACCAATAGTCGACGAAACGCCAGGGCATCGCGGAGAACACCCGGCCGCTCTTGTTGCGGTAATAGGTGGTCATGCCCGGATGGGTCCAGATCATCGCCTCGTGCTCGACATCGACCTTGCGCACGTAATCGTCGTGAACATCCTGACGAACATCGATGGCGGCTATGCCGCGCTCGATCATCTCCACCAGGCAGGTGGAGATGTAGCGGCTCTGGCATTCGGATTGAAATATCACGCTGCCGCCGTGCGCCGGGCCGGAATTGGGCCCAAGCATGCAAAACAGATTTGGGAATTCCGGGACCGTCAGGCCGAGATAGGCCGTCGGATTGTCATTGGCCCACTTGTCGCGGAGGTTTCTGCCGCCGCGGCCGGTGATGTCGAGCCGAGCCGCCATCTCGGTGACCTTGAAGCCTGTGGCAACGACAATGACGTCGAACGGGCGCTCCTTGCCGTCCACCGTCAAAATGCCATCGTGTGTGAACCGGTCGATGTCGTCGCTGACGAGCTCCACGTTGGGCTTCGTCAGTGTCCTGAACCAGCCGTTGTCGAGCAGGATGCGCTTGCCATAGGGCGGATAGGTCGGCACGCATTTTTCGATCAGGTCCGGGCGATCGTTGAGTTCAGACAGAATGAAGTCGGTGAGTTCCTCCCGGTGGCGATCATTGCCCTTGTTGACTGCGCGCGCGGGATGCGGCCAGGCGGGATCCTTACGGAGGAATGGCAAGAGCCCGTCGCCGTAGCGCCAGAACATGTTGAAGCGGTACCACTGCACGTAGAACGGCAGATTTGCGAGCAGCCACTGTGCACCTTCGGTGATGGGATCCGAATAGCCTTTCACCGGTCGCGCCCATTGGGCGGTTCGCTGAAACACAGTCACTGATGCGACGCGGTCAGCAATCGAGGGAACGAGCTGCATCGAAGTTGCGCCGGTACCGATCACGGCAACGCGCTTGCCGTCGAGCTTGATATCGTCGGACCACAGCGCCGAATGCAGGATCAAACCCCGGAAGCTCTCTTCGCCGGAAAAATGCGCGCGCGAGGGATCGTTGAGCTGCCCGATGGCGCTGACCAGCACCGTCGATTCGAAGGTCTCTTCGCCGTCTTCGGTCTTCAGGGCCGAAATCCAGCGCCGCTTGCTCTCATCCCAGCGCGAAGACGTCAGTTGCGTGTTGAGGCGCAGGTGCTCGCGAATGCCGTACTCGGTAGCGACTTTCTTCAGGTAATCGAGCAGTTCCTCGCGCTGGCAGAAATAGCGGGTCCAGGCGTTTCGTGGCCCGAATGAGTACGAATAGGAATGGTTCGGCGTGTCGACGCCGCAGCCTGGATAGCGATTGACGTACCAGGTGCCGCCCAGTTCGGCATTTTTCTCGACGATCGTATAGGGAATGCCGAGGTGTCCCAACGTAACGGCGAGCGCGATGGCGCAGACGCCGGCGCCGACGATCAGGACGTGGTGATGCGCACGAGCCTGGTCCGGCAGACGTCGGCTCCAGCATGCTTCGCGCGGGACGAATCCCATCTCCTCCCGCATCAGCGGCGCGTATTCGGGCGCGACGTTCTCGCCGAGGCAGGCGCGCATCATCGTCAGGATCAGTTCGTCGCCGGGGTCGGTGACAACCGGCTGCGGCTTGCCGTGAGCGAACAGCTTGACAACTGCGGCGCGAATTTCATCCTGGATTTCCGCGGGCACTCCAGCGTCGGGGTCGGGGATCAGGCGCACGTCGCGTTTGGGCTTGTAGGGCGGCTCCAGCCAACGCAGGTCACCGGTCATATGCACCAGCACCATCAAGAGGCAGCGGATATCCGCCTCGGCAATTGCGGAGGCCAGGTCGAGTCGTCTGCGTGGCAATTCGACATTCATGATCCGATGTCCTCGAAGTCGGTCGGACAGCGCTTCGCGCAATCTTGGATTACTTGCAGCTCGGCGCGAAGCAGGCGCTTGAGCACCTTGCCGGACGGATTGCGCGGCAGGCTGTCGCGGATGACGAATTCCCTCGGCACCTTGAAGCCCGCCAGTCGGGATCGGCAATGGGTTGCAAGTGAGGGAAGATCGAGCGCGGCATTTTCGGCAGGCACGACGACCGCGACCGGCGTTTCGCCCCACCGCTCGTCGGGCAGGCCAACGACGGCGACTTCACGCACCTCGGGCAGTTCGCAGATCACGCGCTCGACTTCCGAAGATGCAATGTTCTCGCCGCCGGATATGATCATGTCCTTCTTGCGATCGGTCAGATAGAGAAAGCTGTCCGCGTCGAGATGCCCGATGTCGCCGGTGCGAAACCAGTCGTCGAAAAAGGCCGCTGCGGTCTTGTCAGGGTCCTTCCAGTACCCCCGCGTGACCTTTGGGCCACGCAGGCAGATTTCGCCGTCCTCGCCGGGAGGAAGGCGATTTCCGTGATCATCCCGGATTTCGATCTCGACATGGGCGGTGGCGCGTCCGGTCGACCCGATCTTCTCGATCTCGCGCCCGGCCTCCATGAATGTGTCGCCACCGACGGTCTCGGTCAGGCCATAAGCATCGATGTAACGCGCGCTCGTGAAGAAATCCGAAAATGCGCGAATACGCGCCTCAGGCGTTCTTTCGCCGCCGCCGATCGCCCATTTCAGACTGGAGACGTCGTAACGGTGGCGATCGGGGTAGGTGAGGAGCGCCGTGGTGATGACCGGGGCGAACCATGCCGCATTGAGTCTTTCGCCCGCGATGGCTGCGAGCGCCGCATCAGGCTCGAATTGGCGGTGAACGGAGAGGAGGCCGCCGTGCCACAACACGGCGATGCCCGGCAGATCGAGCGCGCCGACGTGATAGAGCGGGCCGACCACGAGCAGCCTGGTATCCGCGTTCAGTCCCAGCACCAAGGTCTGGTCCGCCGATTTCCAGTACATGTTTTCGTAGCTGAGCATGACGCCCTTTGGGCGATCGGTGGTCCCTGACGTGTACATCAACCGCATCAGGTCTTGCGGTTGCCGCAGGTGCATGGGCGCAGGCGCGACGTCCGGCGCAAGCTGCACGGCGCTCGCCTGTGCAGCCTCGTCGAGCAGCACAACCGGTACATCGCCGGCTGCTATCCCGGCCAATTCCTCATCTGCAACAAGAAGGCGCGCGCCGGAGTTGCCGACGATGTAGCCGACCTCGTCTGCTGAGAGACGATAGTTGATCGGCAGAAAAACCGCGCCGATGTGGCTCACGGCAAACACCAGTTCGAGGAATGCCGCGCTGTTCTTCATCAACACCGCCACCACGTCATCGGCGCCGATCCCGCGCGAGCTCAGCCAGCCGGCGACGCGGCGGATCCGATGGTCGAAGTCGCCATAGGAAACATCCTCGCCGCGATATCTCACTGCACAGCGAACCGGCGTTCGGCGGGCATGAAAGGCGATGAAGCTGGAAAGATTGATCATTGCCGTTCACCTGGCCGATTTTCGGCCTCGTTTCCTCTCCGGAAGAATTATGACTCGTAATTCCTCTTGAAGTCACTCCCCGGCTCTGGATTTCTGAAAGGCGAAGGAGCGGGCACAGTCTGCGTACCAGGACGTTCCGCGTACCGGCTATCCCTACATTGCTAGGTAGCGTCGCCGGATATTGTCATTGCCGGCAAGGCCTGTCGTGTCCTGACGATGCACCACCTTGCCTTTGTCGATAACGACGGCCTCCTCGGCAATCCGTAGGCAGAAGTGCATGTTCTGCTCGGCGAGCAGGATCGTGGCGCCACTTGCGCCGAGTTCCCGCAGGACTTTGCCGATGGTGGCGACCACGATCGGCGCCAGCCCTTCGCTCGGTTCGTCGAGCAGCAGGACCAGGGGATTGCCCATCAGGGCGCGCGCGATCACCAGAAGTTGCTGCTCGCCGCCGGACAGGCGACCGGCCGGGCGCGACCGGAGTTTTGTGAGCAGCGGGAATGTTTCCCAGATGTGGGGCAGGGTCCAGTCGCGCCGACCGTCGGGACCGCTCTTTGCCGCAATCACAAGATTATCTTCTACGCTGTGCTCCGGAAACACCTGCCGGTCCTCGGGGACATAGGCGAGGCCGAGCCGGGCGCGTGCATGCGGCGGCGCGTGAGTGATGTCGCGGCCGGCGAAGAAGATGCGGCCGCGACTGGCCGGGACTATTCCGGCTAGCGTCTTCATGGTCGTGCTCTTACCCGCGCCGTTGCGCCCGAGCAGCGCGAGCGTCCGATTTTCCCGGAGTGCGAGATCGACATCGAACAGGATCTGGCTCGCGCCATAGAAGGCGCTCACTCCCTCGGCGCGCAAGAGATCGGTCATCAGGCGTGTTCCTCCGTGCCGAGATAAGCATCGATGACGGCCTGGTTATTGCGGATATCGTCCGGCGTTCCTTCGGCCAGGACCCGGCCATAGCACAGCACGCGAATGGTGCTGGCGACCTGGAACACGATGTCCATGTCGTGCTCGATGAAGACCAGGGTGAGCTTGCGCTGTTCCCACAGTCCGCGCACGCGCTCGATCATGCGCCAGCGCTCTTCGGGGCCCATGCCGGCTGTCGGCTCGTCGAGCAGAAGAATTTTTGGTTCGAGCGCAAGCGCAATGGCGATATCGAGCAGTTTCTGGTCGCCGTGGGAGAGAATTGCGGCCTCGACGTTGGCGACATGCGTCAGGCCCACCAAATCCATCACCTCCCCGGCGCGCTCGCGGATGCCCGGTGGCGGAAAGCGGCGGGAGAGATTGCCCCATTGGCCGACATGGGCAGTGACCGCGGCCATCAGGTTCTCCGCAACCGTCATGGTCGGGAAACAGCTTGCGACCTGAAAGGCCCGCCCGATGCCGAGCTGCATCCGTTCCGTCTTGGAAAGACGAATCACGTCCTGACCGTCGAGCAGCACCTGGCCGGCATCGGCGGGAAACGCGCCACTGATCAGGTTGAAGAAGGTGCTTTTGCCGGCGCCGTTCGGACCGATCACCGCCGAAAGCGACCCCGACGGAAAGGCCAGCGATACATCGTCGATGGCCCGGAGGCCGCCGAACGCCTTGGTCAGATTTCTGATTTCGAGGTTCATCGTTTGGCTCGGGGCAAGGCCAGCCTGAGAAAATCGAGCACGCCGCGGCGGAAACCCACCGCAAATGCGAGGATTACGATCCCCAGGACCAGCCCATAATATTCGGTGAAGCGTGTCACGACATCGTTGAGCGCGAGCAGGATCGCCGCGCCCAGAACTGGTCCGAGGAAACTGTTTAGGCCTCCCAGCATGACGGCGAAGATCGCCTGGCCGGAATTCGGCCAGTCGGCGAGTTCGGGATAGGCACCCGAGACGAACAGCGCGGCTAGCACGCCGCCCAGCCCGGCGAACGCGCCGGCGATCGTGAAGGCCCAGAGCCGAGCGCGCCACAGAACTATTCCGAGGAAGCTCGCGCGATCCTCGTTGTCGCGGATCATGCGCAGCGTCTGGCCGAACGGGCTCGCCGAGATGTGGCGCAGGGCCAGGAGCCCTAGCACCGCCACGACCGCGCTGAACTGGTAGAGGTGAAGCTGCGAGCCGAGCTCGAAGCCGAAGATCTCACGGCGCGGAATGCCGCCGCGCAGGCCCTGGTCGCCGCCGGTAAGACTCTGCCAGGAGATGATGACGCTATAGAACAGCATCTGAAACGCAAGCGTAATGAAGGCGAAGTACTCCGTACTGAGACGTATGCAGATGGCGCCGACGCAGAGTGCGGCAGCGGTCGTGAGCAGGACCGCGAGCACGGCGGCAACGGGCAGGGACAACTCCGTCATCTGCATCATCAACGCGAAGGCATAGGCGCCGAAACCGTAGAACATGCCATGGCCGAACGAAACCATGCCCGTATTGCCGACCAGAAGATTGAGCGAGGTGGCAAACAGCGCCATGGCGCTCAGGCGGATGACGAAATCCTCAAAAGCGGGGCTGCGATGGAAGAGCGGGACGGCCAGCACGACGACCAGGGCAACGGCGGCGATCGCAACATCGCGTGACGCGGGGTGGCGGCGCTTCATGAGCTTCATAGGCTGCGCCCGAACAGGCCCTGCGGGCGCAGCAGCAGGATGGCGATCATGACGATGTAGATCAGTCCGTCGGTGAACTGGGGGAAACCGATCGTGCCGAAGCCGCGGACCATGCCGATCAGGAGCGCTGCGACCAGCGCACCCGCGATCGAGCCCATGCCGCCGATCACGGTGACGATGAAGCTCTCGATCAGGATCGAGAAGCCCATTCCGGGCGACAGCGAGCGCACGGGGGCAGCGAGTGCGCCTGCCAGCCCGGCGAGGCCGCCGCCGACGGCGAAGACGATCGCGAAAAGGAGCGTAGTGTTGACGCCGAGCGCCGAAACCATCTGGGGGTTGATTGCGGCGGCGCGCACCGTCTTGCCGAACCGTGTCATCGACAGGCCGAGGCCAAGCGCAACCGCGATCAGGGCCGCGACAGCGATCAACAGGGCATAAAAGGGTGGTACGACGCCGCCCGCGATGAAGAGTGGTGGCACCTGGAACGCCGGAGGCATTCCCATGGCGTGGAACTCCGGTCCCCAGACGATCTTGACGACGTCGTCGAAGATCAACACCACGGCGTAGCAGACCAGGAGCTGCATCAGCACGTTGGAGCCGTAGACGCGGCTGATCAGGGCACGTTCGAACACGACGCCGAACAGTGCCATCGCGAGCGTCGCCGACAGCACCGCAACAGCATAGCTGTCGGTTGCACCGAGCGCGGTATAGGCGACGTAGCCGCCCAGCATGTAGAAAGTGCCGTGGGCGAAGTTCACGATCTTCAGCACGCCGAAGATCAGGGTCACGCCTGCGGCGACCAGGAACAGCAACATGCCCACGATCAGCCCGCTGGTGGTCTGCGTGACCACGCAGGCGGGCGTTGTGAGGCAGGCGCCGAGCGCGTCGAGGTCCATCTGAAACTCAGATGTACTTCTGCTGCTTCTTCCACTCCGTCTCGAGTTCGATGATCTTGCCCCAGTCGGCGGCCTTCACATCGATAATGAACGGCTCCTTCGGCGTGGTCTGGCCCCAACCGATGGCGTAGTTGATCGTCGTGTGATCCTCGCGCATGGTGATCGTGCCGTCGACGCCGAACGGGGTATTGATCTTCATGCCCACGAGCGCCGCCGCGATAGCCTTGCCGTCGAGCGAATTGGCCTTCTTGATGGCCGCCTCGTAGAACTGCATTGCCACCGTGTTCTGCCACGACCAGTTGGTCGGCCGCTCGTTCCACTTCTTGAGGTAGGTCTGCCCCCATTCCTTGTTGGCGGGCGTGTCCGGGAAGGTGTCGAGATAGCGGGTCGCCGACTGGATGCCGGCCGGCAGATTCTTGATGGCGGCCAGCACGGGATAATCGACGTTGGGCGTCGCCACCGTCATCTGCGCAAACATCGCATAGATGTTGCCTTGATTCACGAACGCCGAGAGGTCGCCAGCATAGAGCAATGTAAACAGGGCCTGGGGCTTGCCCTGGATCAGCTTGGTGATGACTTCGGTGAAGTCGGGCTGGCCGAGCTTGGGCCAAGCCTCCGTGACAATCTCGATGTCGGGCTTGAATTTCTTGAAGAACTGAAGGTACTGCGCGGTGGTGTCGCGACCGTAGGCGTAGTCCGGCGAACAGGTCGCCCACTTGTTGAGTTTCTTGGCGTTGGCGTATTCGGAGAGATAAATGCTACCGGCCACGGCGTCGTGCACGCCCTGGCGTGCGACGCGGAAGGCGGTGGGTACGCGGATCTTGGGGTCGGCGGTCAGCGACGAGGTTTCGCTGTTGGTGTGGATGCAGGCGACGCCCAGGTCGCGGACGACTTCTTGGACCGCGAAGGAGCCGGACGAGGCCTCGGCATCGATCAAGAGCTCGCAACCCGTGGTGTTCACCAACTCGCGCGTCAGGCGGGCGGCCTCCTGGGGCTGCCCCTTCGAGTCACGGAATACGAATTCAATGGGCCGGCCGAGAAACCCGCCGCTGGCATTGATGCGATCCTGCTCCATCATCAGGGCGTTGCGCGAGGAGGTGCCCAGCAGCGCGATCGGGCCCGACAGGATGCTTTGCATTCCGATACGCAGCGTATTGGCCTCTGCCTTGGCCACCCAGGGGGCGGCCAGCAGGCCGGCCGCACCGCCGGCCAAAACAGTGCGACGCGTAATGAGTCCGCTCATTGAACTGCACCTCCCATGACCTGTTATTGCGGCGCGGTATTGAGGCAACCGGCTGTTCTTATTTAGGGCGCAACTCTAGCGGCGATTGCGCTCCGATCAAGCTGGCATTTAGGCGGTGGTCCGAAGCCCGGCCTGACTCCAGCACGGGCATCGCGGTCCTGATCATCGATCACTGGCCTTGTTGCCGTGCAGCAAGGGGCAAACGCAATTTCGTCGGGCGGGAGTGTCGGGGTCTGCACAACCGCCACAATCCCGTGGTAACATTGCGACATTGAGAAGAATAGAAACTGGGAAACTGGTTAGACAGGGAGGACGATATGCTGCTGCGTTGTGCGAAAGTCCTTGGCTCGTTGACCATAGGACTGCTTCTGACGGCCGCCGGGGCGATGGCGGCGGAGGCCCCGAAGGAGATGAAGCTTTATGTCTTCAGCTCGGGCGCGCTCAATCTCGACAAGTCGATCATCCAGAACGGCGCCAGCGGCAAGGTGCAGATTCCCGTGGGGTTCTTCCTGATCCGTCATCCCAAGGGAGACGTGCTGTTCGACTGCGGCAACAATGACAAGATCATCACCAATGCGGACTACTGGGGTCCGTTCGTCAAGGCACTCGATCCGGGCCGCTCGCCCGATGTCGCCATCGATACCCAGTTGAGCAAGATCGATGTCAAGCCTTCTGATATCAAGTACGTGGTGCTTGGGCATTTCCACGTCGACCATGCGGGCAACATCGGAAAATTCCTCGATTCGACTTTCGTGTATCAACGCGACGAGATCAGGAACGCATTTTGGCCGGCCCCGGGCTATGCCACCTTCTTCATAAGCGACGATTTCGCCATGCTGCGAAACAGCGTGGGCGGCTCGATGCCGAGCAAATACAAGACCATCGAGCTCGACGGTGACCTCGACCTGTTTGGTGACAACAGCGTCTATATCCATCGAGCGGTATCGCATACGCCCGGCAGCCAGATCATGGTGGTGCGGTTGCCGAAGACCGGAACGGTCGTGCTCACCAGCGACGCTGTCTATCTGCAGGAGAATCTCGACAAGAACATCCTGCCAAGCATCGGCAGCGTCTATGATCCCGTAGGGATGCTGGACGCCTATGCCTGGGTCAGGCGGGTGCACGATACCGAGGGTGGCGACATCATCTACGCGCACGATCCGGACGTCTACAAGGCGCACAAGCATTCGCCTGAATATTACGAGTGATATAACCACACGATTGCGCCGCAAGCGGGTTCAGATCCCGGGCCTTGCGCCCGGGACTGTATTCGCAGGGTAGCTCGGGCGCGATCGCCGCCATCATCCAGGTCTTGTGAGCCGATGTCTCCTCTCGTCTTGGCGGAGCATGTCACCAAATGGTACGGGCCGCGCCGCGCCGTGACGGGCGTGTCCTTTGCCATCGAACCGGGCGAGGTCGTTGGCCTGCTCGGGCCTAATGGCTCCGGCAAGAGCACGATCTTCCGCATGCTGACCGGTTACCTCGTGCCGACCTCCGGCCGCATCGAGGTCGCCGGCCACGACGTCGTGGCCTCTTCGCTGGCGGTTCGCCGCGTGATCAGCTACGTACCGGAGGACGCGCCGCTCTACGACCACATGCGGGTCGGCGAGTTTCTCCACTTCATGGCCAATCTCAAGGGATTGCGCGGGGCCGCGGCAAAGGCAGCGGTAGATGCCGCAGCCGAGCGGCTCGATCTGGCCTACGTGATGCCGCTCCCGACGAGCAAGCTCTCGCGCGGTTTCCGCCAACGTGTCTCGATCGCGCAGGCGCTGTTGGGAGATCCGCAGGTGCTGGTGCTGGATGAGCCGACCAGCGGGCTCGATCCGCACCAGGTCATTGCCGTTCGCGATCTCATTCAGTCGCTCGCAGGAAGTCACACCGTCCTGATCGCTTCCCACATTCTCCCGGAGATCGAAAAGATCGCCTCGCGTGTCATGATCCTGCTCGACGGCACGCTTCTGACTGTCGACGCGCTGAAGGAGAAAACGGACGGCACGATCTTGCGGCTTGCGGCGGCGGCCGCAGAAGCGACCGTCCGCGGCGTCGTCTCCGCTATTGCGGGGGTGCGGGGCATCACTGTCGAACCGGGCGCTGGCCCGGAAACGATGCATTGTTTGATCAGGGCCGAGCCGCGTGCATCTCTTGCCGCGGACATCGTGGCGGCGCTGGTCGGGGCCGGAGTTGCCGTTTCGGGGCTGACCGAAGCCCGTCCGGATCTCGAGCGTGTGTTTCTCGACCTGACGCGGCAGTCGTCGAGGGCGGCGGCATGAGAAGCTTTGCAATCCTCTTGCGCAAGGAGGAGATGGCGCTGTTTTCGTCGCCGATTGCCTACGCCGTGATGACCGTCTTCCTCCTCATCATGGGCTACAGCTTCACGCTTACCTTATTCATCAGCCATCAACCCAGCATGGTGCACGTCTTCTTCCAGATGTTCGTGCTGTTCATGTTGACCGCACCCCTGATCACCATGCGGCTGCTGGCAGAGGAACGAAAGATGCGGACCCTGGAGGTGTTGCTCACCTCGCCGGTGTCCGAGGTCTCGATCGTGCTGGCGAAGTACTTTGCCAGCATGAGTCTGATCGTGGTCATGTTGCTTCTGTCGGGCTGCTACGCGGCGACGCTGGCCTGGTTCGGCGATCCCGACTTCGGACCGATCTACAGCGGCTATCTCGGCCTGTTATTGTTCGGCTCGGCTCTCGTCGGTACCGGGCTGTTGGCATCGGCGCTCACGGCCAACCAGGTGATCGCGGCGCTGATCTCGCTCAGTGTCTTCCTGCTGCTCTGGATTATCGACAATTTCGGCTGGTTGCTGCCGAGCCCGGCGGACACGCTGGTCGTGAACCTGTCGCTCGCGGTCCATTTTCGCCCCTTCGCGGTGGGGTCGATCTATCTCTCGGACGTCGGCTTCTTTCTCAGCGTCACGCTGCTGACGCTGCTGTTGACCGTGCGTGCGCTGGCGCGGCGATAGGACATGCGAATGTCGCGGTTTGCCAAATCCGATCTGATGATCGCCGCGCTCATTACCGCCATATTGCTGTTAGGTGCGCTGGGCCTTGCCGGCTTTGGCGAGCGGATCGCAAATAGCCTGTTGTTCGCGACCTGGTTGCTGATGCTGCTGACGCTGTTTGCCTTCGCCGTCCGCCTGCCGCTTCGCGGGCGCGGATCGCGCTGGACGGCATGGGCCGCCAATGCGCTGATTGTCTGCGGCGCGCTCGGCGCAGCGATTGCCGCCAACGTCGCCCTCTATCGCCACGACGTACATTTCGACGCAACCCGGGAAGGGCAGAACACGCCACCACGGCAGCTCACCGACGTTGTCAAAGCGTTGCGGTCCCCGCTGTCGCTGACCTATTTCTATAATGCCAGCGATCCCAATGCGCTTGGCGTACGGGACATGATCGAGATCGCAGCGCGCAACCATCCGCTGCTGGCATTCCGTGCCATCGATCTCGACAAGGAGCCGGGGCTTGCACGCGACATCGGCGTGCATTCCTACAATACGGCGGTGTTGCAGGCGGGCGACCACAAGGTGCTGGTGGAGAACGTCACCGACGCCGCGCGCCTCGGCTATGCTGCGCTCCGCGTGCTTCGACAGCGCACCGAGACGATCTGTTTCGTGACCGGACATGGCGAGACGTTCCGGCCGATGCCGGGCCACTACCATTTCAGTCACGTCGAGACGCTGAGGGGCCATGATATGCCAGGCGCCGACGACGTGCTGGTGGCCGAGCCCGAGCAACTGGACCGGCTTCAACTGGCGCTCAACGAGATCGGTTTCGCGATGCGCCCCTTCGTCATGGCGACGGCAAGCACAATTCCATCGGATTGCACGGTGGTTGCCGAAATCGGTCCGCGAACTGCACTGGCAGTGGGCGAGGCGGATCTCCTGGCCGATTATCTCAGGAAAGGCGGACGGCTCGCGATGTTGATCGATCCGCAGTTTCCCGTTGGGGCCGACCTGCAGGGACATTTGCTGACCCCGCTCGGCCTCTCGAGCGAGCCGGCGATCATCATTGATCCTCTGAACCATTTCCGTACCGACCCCGACAAGGTTGCGGTGCCCTACTATCCTCCTCATCCGATCACGGCGCGTCTCGCGCTCACGGTGTTTGCACAGGCGCGGCCGATCCACCTCAGCAAACCACCGGCGGAAGTGAGGCCAAGTATCCTTGCTACCAGCAGCCAGGACAGCTACTTGCGGCCGCCGTCGGCTGCAGGTGGGATCACCATCGCAGCCGGCGGCCCGACGCCCGCTGAGGTCGAGCATGGCGCCCAAGCCCTCGTGATAGCCCTCGAGGGTTCCTATCCCGGAGCCGCGCCCGACAGGCACTTTCGACTGGTGATATCAGGCACCAGCAAGTTCACGACCAACGAGTATTTTTCCTATGTCTCCAATGGCGAGCTGTCGGTCGCCATCATGCGCTGGCTTGCAGAGGATGACGCGTCGCCGAATCTCGCACCGCGGACCTACAATTTGCCGGAAATCGTGCTGACCAGTGCCCAGATGCGTGACACCTTTATCGCACTCGAAATTTTGCTGCCGCTCAGCACGGCTCTTTTCGGCATTGCGATGTGGTGGAGGCGGCGTTGACAGGCTCGGCGGTGCCTTTAGGTGTCCGATGGAGAATGCCGGTTGCCCTCACCGTGCTGTTGGTGCTTCTTCTTGCCCTCGCTGTTTCAGGGCAATGGCCGGGATTGGGTAGCAAGCCACCATCCCCGCCCAAGGGCCTCCTCGGCATGGCCCTGAATGAGGTTGAACGGGTCGACGTCAGGTCGGGTGCCGACGACATCGCCTTGCGGCGGCAGCCGGGTGGATGGACGATCGAAGGCGTGGACGGCGCCGCGCTGCCCGAGCTTGTCTCGCACATCGACACGGCATTGAAGTTCCTCAAGGTCAGCGCGCCATCGCGCGAGATCGCAGCGGGCGAACTCGCTGCCGAGAATTTTGCGGCGTTCGGGCTTGATCCTCCGTCCGAGGTTGCTGTGCTCGAAACCCGTTCCGCCGTTGCGGCAACTGTGAACTTTGGGACGACAAATCCGGCAGGCACGTCGCACTACGTCAGGCTCGGCGGTGCACCCACTGTCTATCTGATGCCGCGCCACGTAACGGAGGAGTGGCGGCTGGTGTTCGACATGGCGCGGCGGCGGCAGGGCAAGGCCAGCGCCGCCATCGCGAGCCGCAGCGCGGACCAGCTGCTGCCGGTCTCGATGGCGCAGGTGTGGGCCATCGAAATCGTGGCCAACGGCAAGCTCACCCGTTTCGAGCGTGATGCCGCGGGCGCATGGTTCAGGCATATCGGTCAGCACACCCACGCGGCGGGCGGCGATGTTCACATCGCCGATCCCGTCCAGGCGCCGATCATTGATGCCGCCTTCAACGGGTTCGATGCGGCCGTGGCTGAAGCATGGGTCGCGCCCGGGGATGCCCCGCATCTCGCCCAATACGGCCTGGCGCTGCCGACGTTGATCGTGCTGTTTTACGCGCGCGACAGCTCAACGCCTTTGGCGCGACTTGAATTCGGTGCGCCCGCCGACAGGCTGGATCGTTATGCCCGTCTGGCGCCGGATGGCGGGATCGTCACAGTTGCAGAGTTCGAGCCGAGGCGCCTGACTGAGCTCCTGAAGGCCGTCGGAGCAGGCTCATGAGATTGCGGCACGTGCTGCTGGCTGGTGCAATAATTGCGCTAGGTGCGGTCGGCGCGGCGCAGGCACATCAGGTCAATCTCTCGACCGCCCGCCTGATACTTGGCCGTGACGGCAGCGTGGACGTCGAGATTGGCCTCAAGGGCAGCGATGCTGACCGCCTTGCTGGTACCAGGATATTCGATGCGGGGCGCGATCATGTCGAGGCGGCGCTGGTTGCGGCATCGGCCGCACCGATCATCGCCTACATTGCTGCGCATATCGTCGTGACAGGCGCCGAAGGCAAGGCCTGCGTGCCAGGCGCGGCCGCGCTTGCGCCCGACGGGGACGGCGTGATCTTTCGCGACCGCTTTTCATGCGGGGATGTTGGCGGCGATATCGTCTATCGATCGACGGTGCTGACCGACATCGATTCCGCAGCGCGCCAGGTGGTGCTGATCGGTGAGGGCGACAATGCCCCGCAGGCGCTGCTCGATGCCGCCAATACCACCGTTACCCTCTCGGCGCCTGCGCCGTCGCTGCTCTCGACCCTGGAGCGCTATCTCGTCACCGGTATTGAGCACATATTCCTGGGATACGATCACATCGCATTCTTGATCGCGGTCGTGCTGTGGGCGCGGCGGCTCATGCCGGTCATCAAGATCGTCACGGCCTTCACGATCGCCCATTCGATCACGCTCTCGCTTGCCACGCTCAACGTCGTTGTGATTCCCGACACTGTCGTTGAGCCCGCGATCGCTGCGTCGATCGTGTATGTCGCGATCGAAAACTTCTTTACACGCAACATGGACGGCCGCTGGCGGATCACGTTTGCATTTGGGCTCATTCACGGCTTCGGCTTCGCCGGCGCTCTCCGGGAGATCGGGCTGCCCACGAACGCTGTAGTCACTGCGCTTGCGGCCTTCAACATCGGCGTCGAGATCGGGCAGGTGGCCATCGTCTCGATCGTCGTTCCGGCGCTGATCGCCTTGGACCGGCTCGCGGCCGTCGACAAGACCAGGCCAACAAGAGCCGCGAACCTTGTCTATGCGCTCTCGGCCCTCATCGCCATCCTCGGTGGCTACTGGTTTCTCACGCGCGCGCTCGATACATAGCTGAAGCCGTCGATGGTCCGGGCTGGAGGACCCCTGACGGGGCAGCCCACGTCATCGTAACCATCTACCGACCCGCACGAAGATTGGTACGGCGATCAATTGCGTGACAACGCAGAACGCAATCATGAGAGAGAGCGAAATATCGTAGAGGATGCCGATCACTGTGCTGCCAATGAACCAGAGAGTGCCATAGCCGGCAGTAAAAATGCCGAATGCCGTCGCGCGACGCCGAGGCGAAACCATCGGGCTGACGGCCGCGGGAATGATGGACTCGTGAACGCCCATGCCGAGGCCCCAGATGGCTGCGCCGAGGAGGGCCAGCCAGAAATTGCCGAGAAAGACCAGCGGCGCAAATAGGGCTGACACCAGTGTCAGCAGAATGAGAACCACAAAACCGAAGCGATCGAACAGCCTTCCGAGCACCAAGGATCCTGTGCCGCTTACGGCCATCGCCACGGCATAGAAGACGGCGACCCAGCTGCTGGGCACCACACCAGCGCGCGAGAAGTGATAGGCGATCAGCGGATAGTCGGCAAAACCCGCGGCGACGAGCGTCGCTCCCGACAGGTAAATCCAGAAAATCTTCGGCAAGCGCGTGCTTCCGACGCCGGAAGGCTCGGCCTCCAGGTCCTCAGGTTTCGGGTATAGCCGATGCGCAGTGAAAACCAGCCCGAGATTGATGACGGCGGGAACGAGCAGCACGGCGAAAGCTTCGTGGTAGCTGCCGCCATACGCGAGAACAGTGGCGACCGCGAGCGGTCCGAACATTGCGCCAAATTGATCGAGGGCCTCATGCAATCCAAATGCCCAGCCGTAGCCGCCGAGCTGCGTGCCGGCGTGCGACAGCATCACGTCGCGCGGCGGATTGCGGATCGCTTTTCCGACGCGTTCGAGAATGATCAGCGCAGCGGCAGCGGGCCAACTCGATGTCAGCGCCAGCGCAGGAACGGACGCCATCTGGATTACATAACCCAAAATCGTGATCGGCCAGTAGCGACCCGTCGCGTCTGCCAGGCGACCGGAGAATAACCGGAGAGAGTAGCCGAGGAACTCGCCGAAGCCGGTGACAATGCCGACCACGGTTCCACTCGCCTGGAGGGTGGCGAGATAGGGACCGACGATGCTGCGCGAACCTTCATACGTGAAGTCGGCAAAGAAACTCAGCACGCCGATCAAAATGATGAAGCGGAGAGCGACGCTGCTGGGCATCGCATGTTGAGCCATTTGCATCTCCCACAGGGGCTTGCCTTGCAGGAGTCATTGGCCCATCGGGCGCTTCAGGCGAACTCCACCGCCACACGCGTTCTACGACATGCCTTCGATCGTCACAATGGCGGCCGGCCCTGGTTGCCGGCTTTCTGACGTGATTGCGCTCTTGACGGTCGAATGAGATTTGGTAGCCTTGCGTATAGGGCATGGAGTCGCCCCATTGCCGAAAGGCTGATGACTCCTACCGCGCGTGATCGCGGTGGGAGCACGTGCTGGGCCCACCGAAGGTGGGTTTTTTTATGCGCATCCCCTAGTGAGCGCAGAAATCCATCATTCGATCATTCGCTTGCACTGAGCGAGAACAAAGATGGAGGATTCCAATGTGTGACTACAGCCTGCACAGCGTGCAATCGCGCCCGGCGAAGGCCGGGGATGTGCTGACGACCGCCGAATTTGCCAACACAGTTACGCGCGGGTTCTGCTCCGCCGGAGAGCCGGGAGTCGCGGTATGCCTGTCGCCCGGCACCGAGATCGCGTTCACCGAAGACGCCGTCTGCGACCATCCGTTCGCGAGGCTCCTTCCAAGAATGCGGTTCGGCAGCGTCGGAGCGCAGATGGCGCGCTTCCGGCAGATCCATCTGGAATGGAGCAATACGCACCATGATGCGCTTGAGTTCGCGAACGGCAGAATCGTGCTCTTGACCAGGCTGCGTCCCGGCCAAACGGCGACGGTGCTGCAGCTTCCCGTACAGCGCAGCACCGACAAGACGCCGGACACGGATCGCAATCGGCAGCGCCTAGCCGTGCCGGAGCAGGGGCGCGCTGCAGGGAGCTGACGTGGCCCTGGTCGCGACTGAGCAGGGCCGCCCTTTGATGCGCCTTTTGTGCATAGGGCGGTCCTGGCATAGGAGACGATTTTCCCGTACAGGTGGTGGAGTCCGCCTTTGACTGCCTCTTGGCCGATGACTCCTGCTCGCAAAGACCCGGAGCAGATGTTTGCCAGAGTCCTGCCACGAAGAAGCGAAGCTGGAGACGTCACTTGCGCGGTTGAAGGCGCTCCATCACGAGGCTGACGGAGTTGCCGATGTCGTCGCGATCGGCGAGTGCGCCATACCGGCGCTCAAGACTCTTCTGTTCACGAGAGAGACCAGCGGCCTCCATCAGGTGCGCTGTCGTGCCGTCGAAGCCCTTGGCCGTCTTGGTGCCTTCGATGTTCTAGAAGAATTTCTTCGAAAGCCGGGGCACACGGACCCTGTTGAAAGGCTCGGCGACGACGTGGTGGCAAGTGCAGCAGCCTGTGCGATTGCGCAAAGAAAGGACGACAGGGCATTTGATCTGCTATGTGAGCTTGCTGCCGCGCATCCGCTCAACGGAGTCATAGCTGCGCTTGCATCCTTCGGTCGGCCCGAGGCCATACCCGTGCTGATCAACGCGCTCGAGGAAGATGAAGTCCGTCTCGCCGCCGAAACGACGCTGTCCTCGTTTGGGGCCGCAGCGCGGCCGTTGCTCCTGGATGCCGTCGATCGCTTCGCATCGGGCAGTGATTTGTCCGAGTCGCGCCTGCGCAAGTGCCGGAGCATCCTTACGGTGCTGAGTGAGATCGATCTCGACCCGAGCGACACGGAACGACTTCGTCCGTTGATGAGGAACGCAGACATGCAGGTCTCCCTGCTCGCTTGTCGGATCGGCCTGCGTCGCGGCCCGGCGACCATGCGGTCAGACGCCCGCACCCAACTCATATGCCTGCGTCGGAGCGCGCCGTGGCTTGAACGCTTGCAGATTGATCGATGCCTGGCTTCGACCGGCTGACCTGGCGCAACGCTCACGCGCCGCCCGCGCCATCAATTCGGTTCCCTGCTCATTTGAAGGGACTTTGGTAGACTGCCGCGGAACCAAGCTCACGCTCGATTTCAATCAGGCGATTGTATTTTGCAAGACGCTCGCTGCGGGACAGGGAGCCAGCCTTGATCTGCCCCCCGCCCATTGCGACGGCGAAATCGGCAATGAACGTGTCCTCGGTCTCGCCGGATCTGTGCGAGATCACATAACCCCAGCCTGCCTTGCGGCACATCTCGACGGCTTTGATGGTCTCGGTGACGGTGCCGATCTGGTTGAGCTTGATCAGCACCGCATTCGTTGCCTCTGTATCGACGCCTTTCTTGATGAAATGCGGGTTCGTTACGTACAGATCGTCTCCGACGATCTGGGTTCGGCTTCCGCAGGCTGCCGTTTGCAGGCGAAAGCCGTCCCAGTCATCCTCGCCAAACCCATCTTCGATCGAAACGATGGGGTAGGTTTCGAGCAGCCGGCTGTAGAGCGCGAGCAGTTCGTCGCGCGAGAGGATCTTTCCGCCGGATTTCGCGAACACATAGTGGTCGTCTTCGGCGAATGAACTGGCCGCGGGATCAAGGGCGAGAGCCACGTCGGCGCCCGGGCGGAAGCCGGCCTTGCCGATGGCGGCAACGATCAAGTCACAGGCTTCCTCGATCGTTCGCAGGTCCGGTGCAAACCCGCCCTCGTCGCCAACCGCGGTCGAATGGCCGGCCTGGTGCAAGAGGTCGTGGAGCGCATGGAACGTTTCGGCGCCGTAGCGAAGCGCCTCGGCAAAGCTCGGAGCGCCGTGCGGCACGATCATGAATTCCTGGAAGTCGAGCGAATTTTGCGCGTGCCGGCCGCCATTGATGACGTTCATCATTGGTACCGGGAGCCGCACGGCCGAATTGCCACCGAGATAGCGATAGAGCGGGATACCCGATGCCGCGGCCGCGGCGCGAGCAACGGCCATCGAAGCACCCAAAATCGCGTTGGCCCCGAGCCTGCTCTTGTTTTCAGTGCCATCGAGCGCGATCAGAGCCGCATCAATGGACTCATGCGGAGAGCCGTCCATGCCGGCAAGGCGGCCGCGAATGACCCCATTCACATGCGAAATCGCCTTGAGGACGCCCTTGCCGCCATACCGGGACATGTCGCGATCACGAAGTTCGAGCGCCTCGTGTCGCCCGGTCGATGCGCCCGAAGGAACGGAGGCCGTTCCGGTGTGACCGTCCTCCAGGCTCGCGACGACGCGAAGCGTCGGATAACCGCGTGAGTCCAGTATTTCGAATGCTTCGATCGTCTGAATGGCGGCCATCATAGCTAATCCCTGAAAATGGTCGAAAATTCGCCGATTACGTCGAGATAGAGCTGACGCTTGAACAGTGCGGCGAGTGCAGGAAGGTCCGTGACTTGTACCCATCTCCAAGCATCGAATTCAGGATGCTCGGTGGCGAGGTCGATATCGGAGTCGCTGCCCTTGAAGAGCATGACAAACCATTTTTGGCGCTGGCCCTTCCAGCGTCCACTCCACCTCTCTGAGGTGGGCACTGGCGGCACGTCGTACTTGAGCCACCCTCGGCTTTCCGCGAGGATGTCGGCCTTGTCGGTCCCGATCTCCTCCTTGAGTTCGCGAAGCGCGGCTTCTCGCGGGCTTTCGTCCTCATCAAGGCCGCCTTGCGGCATTTGCCAGGCATCACCCTTCAGGTCAGCCCTTCGGCCGACGAAGACCTCGCCACGCGTGTTGAGCAGTACGATTCCGACCCCTTGCCGGTATTTATCTGCCGGAATGTCTCGCTGGGTTTGTTGGTCGATCATTTGACCTCCTCGGTGTCGCAGACCTGATCGTCTTGCTCCGAGCGCAGTCGCTCCCGCAACTCGCTCAGAAGTTCACTCTTTTTCTGCAAACATTCCAGGTCATCGTCGACCGCCAGAGCGTCTGACGTTCGTTTCTCGAGCGTCTGCCTGACAATCCCGCTGGTCGCCGTGATTGCATCGTCGAGGTGTTCTTCGAACGTGAGGCTTGCCTTGCGGAAGGTTTCGTCGACACCGCGAAGGATTGCCCAGCGGAGATTTTCTGTGTTGCGAAGAATCAATTCGTCGGCCTGCCGCAGGATGCGAGCCCGGCGAAGGCGGGCCCGGATTTGAGCCGGAGCGATATGATCGACGAGGCAGGTTGTGTCGGGAAGCAATGTCGTCTGGATCGTTTCGGTGACCCAATAGGGATCTTCGCCAAGCGAAAAGGAGTCGAGCTCGAAGCCTGCCGGAAATGGAGTGCGGAAAAGCTCACTGGAGGTCCTTCGCACCTCGTCAATCAACGAATTGATCCGCTGCTGGTGGTCATTCAGGGTTGCGTTGATGGCTGTCACAAAGGATGAAACGAACTCCTCGCGGGCGTTGTCGAAGACTTCCGTGACTGCCGGCGCGAGAACTTGGGAGGCGGCCTTGCCCTCCGCCATGTGTACGTCCACGATTTTCGTCAACGTCGTTGTTGCCGCTTTGCGGAGCAACTCGGTCCTCTCCTCGAGCTGGTCGCGTAGCCGTCGTCGTTCTCCATCCAGAAGATCGCGAATGGTGCGTCGCTGCACCTCGATGGAAGCAAGCGTCTGCTCGAAGGCTCGGCATTTCGAAGCAAGCGCCTCCAGCGGCATCTGGACGGCTCGAATGTGCACTTGAATTTCCGCAATGGCTTCGGCGGCGATGTCGGCCGCCTTGCTCCGTACAGCCTCGGCAAGAAGCCCGCCTTTTTGGGCAACCAGATCGCGTGAGATATATCGCTCGACCTTGCCGAGACCACTCGATTTCAGCTCCGCCTGATTGGCCGTTTGCTTGGCATCCAGAGCCTCGGTCGCCGACACGGCAAAGATCGCGGTATCGGGAGGCCAGAGATTGTGCTGCTCGAGGGTTCGCTTGACAAACTCGGCGACGCGCTCGCGTTCTTCCGGCTGCAGGTAGTCGGTTTTGTTGAGAATGAAAGCGAGCTTGCCCGACTTCGCCTTGATCTGCTTGAGATACTCGATCTCGACCTCGGTGATCGGAGGATCGACGGAAATCACGAACAGCACGGCATCACACTCGGGCAGGACGCGAAGAGCTGCTTCGGTGTTGTGACGAAACGTCGAGCCGACGCCTGGGGTATCGATCAGAATGACGCCATTGGCGAGGATCGGCGCCGGGTAGCAAAGATCGACGCGCGCGACGCCAAGTTCATTCTTCGGGTTCGCCTCTTCCGAGACGAAGCGAAAGAGAAACTGGCGGATATCGTCCGGAGTAACCGCCGAAAGCTGCTCATTGGCACGATCATCCAGGAAGTGGACGCGGGCAACAGGAGAGGTGGCCTTGGAGATGAAAACCGGCACAGCAGTCAGAGGTACGACCGCGATGGGCAGGAGCGGTGCGCCGAGGAGGGCATTGATGAAGGTGCTTTTGCCGCGCTTGAACTGGCCGAGCACCGCCATCTGAAAGTGTTGCCCTGCCAGCCGCTCGCGGAGGCAATCCACGCGCTGGCGCAGCCGGGCGTTGTCTGCAAGCGCCTCGCTCAAGATCCTCGTCGATTGACCGAGTTCGGACCTGGCCTTGAGCCGGTACGGCGAGACCGATTTATTGGTCATCGTTCTCATCATCGAAATGCACCACTGGTGATTCGGGCTCATCCGCATGGACGGACTGCGACATGTCCGGATGACGGTCCATTTCAAGCGACAACGAGCGTTCGAGGGCCGCTTCTTGCGCGCGCAGCCATGCAAAGAGGTCGCTCCTCTCGCCACGGAGAGGCCGAGCCCAGCGCAAATTCTTGAAAGGTTTGGCGTCGGGGCCAACCCACCAATACTCCTTTGTCACCATCAGCGACCAGCCGTGGCGACCGCCGCGGCTGAGGGTGAATATTTCGATGACAATCCCGTGCCTGGAGCTCGCGAAGCTATGCCGCTCGCGCTCGAAGTCGACGCCGTCGTGGGTCCAGCGGCTCCGTTTCATGCTCGGATTCGTACTGCTGACGAGCAGATCGAACATGCGAAAGAACGAAGGGCGGGCGAGGCTCTTCACGGTCCTGGCCTCCGGACGGCAGCGAAGATTGACCAGAGACGCCGGAAATCCGAGACGTCCCAGGGCTGCAACGGAAACACAGGGCCCGCAGCGGCCAGCGTACCGGCCTGCTTGGCCGGGCTGCTCAGAGGCCTACCATTTGTCGTGGTCATCTTCCTCGCGCGCTCCTTGTCAAAGCGCGCAACGCCTTGGCATGGTCGCGGTGATCCCTGAACCTCCTACCATCAGCGCTACGCGGTAGGAGTCATCAGCCTTGCGGCGGTTTACGGGGGCACTCCATCCCCGATCAGGTCACCTCAATGTAACTGCGTCGGAGCGTTTGAGCAAGCGAACCGCTGCGTTTGCCTGCGCGTTGACTGGAACGAGATCGGGCCTATAATTGTTTATTCATACTGGCGATGGAGTTCGCCCGAATTGCCCCTCACGGGGGCTGATGACTCCTACCGAGGCTAAGACCTGCTTTGGTGGAGTTTTTTATGCCCTTCCGGCACCCCAGATTTCCCATGGCGACCGATCGCGGTCAGCAGCCTCATGGGGCCAGCTTTCCCAGCGTGCTGTTCGAATGGTCTCAAGATCGGGACGTTCCGGGTAAAGCTCCGGCACCTTTTTTTTTCGCTGACCTCAATCTCGATCAGGTTGTTGAGGCCATTACCGCGGGTTGGGCGGAATACGATCTCAAGACCTTCTTCCATGTTCCTCTGCAGTGCGTTGAAGCCATTCGATATCGCCATGAAATCTTCCGAGATTTCCGGGATCCGAAGCTTCTCGCGCACATCGGGCAATTCGCGAGAGGAATGAGGGAGGCTCGCGTCCATTTGGCGCTCTCCGGCAAACTCCACGACAGGTTTCACAAGGAGATGTGGTTCGTCCACGCGATCCAAATCTACTGTCTGGCGGTAGAGCAGTTCGCTGTCGATCTGGCCAGCGCGCCCTTGAGCTCGCGCGGTCTCCTTGGCTTTCGGAACTATCTCCTGAGCTATGCTGCAGGCCGCGACTTCTTGTCCCTTCGCGATGAAGCCAAAAGCATCACTGATGCGCTCTCGAAAATAAGATATGGCATCCTGATCCGGAACGGCTCGTTCACCGTCCAAAATTTCCATGACGAGGCCGATTACAGTGCGGAAGTGGAGGCGACTTTCGCGAAGTTCAAGCAGGGCGGGGCCGGCGACTATCTCGCCAAATTCAATGACGCGCCCGAGGACATGAACCACATCGAGGCGAAGATCCTTGAGTTCGTTGCACGGTTGAATCCGGAGCCGTTTTCACGTCTTCTCGACTATTGCGCAAAGCGCGCCGGCTTTCTCGACCAGACGATCGCGAGATTCGATCGGGAAATTCAGTTCTACGTTTCCTATCTCGATCTGGCCGCGAAGCTTGAGCGCACCGGACTGCAATTCTGTCTTCCCGATGTTTCGGACAGCTCGAAAAGCACTTCGTATTGCCGGGACGGGTTCGATTTGGCACTGGCGTTGAAGCTCGTCTCCGCCGGCAAGCCGGTCGTCAGCAACGGCTTCGATTTGAGCTGCGACGAGCGGATCATCGTCGTGTCCGGACCCAATCAGGGCGGCAAGACGACCTTTGCCCGCATGTTCGGCCAACTGCACTTCCTCGCAAGCCTGGGATGTCCTGTGCCCGGCCGGCAAGCGCGGCTCTTTCTGTTCGATCAGCTTCTCACGCATTTCGAGCGCGAGGAAAAGGTCGAAAACCTGCGAGGCAAGCTCGAAGATGATCTTGTCCGCGTCCGCGCGCTGCTGGAACAAGCGACATCGCGCTCGATCGTCGTTTTGAACGAGATCTTCACCTCCACAACGATCCAGGACGAGACGTTTCTCAGCCAAAAGATCATGCAGAAGCTTATCGAGCTTGATGTTCGTGGCGTCTGGGTGACGTTCGTCGATGAACTATCCACGTTCGGTCCGCAAACGGTTTCGATGGTGAGCTCGGTTGTGCCGGATCGGCCTGCGCTTCGGACCTTCAGGATTGAGCGCCGCCCCGCCGACGGGCTGGCGTTTGCGATGGCGATCGCACAAAAATATGGGCTGACCTATGAGCGCGTTAAGGAGCGCATCCGCGGATGAAAGCGTTCCTGCTTTACGCCGACCGCGACTTTGATCCGACGCTGTTGCTGTCACGGCGGGACAGGGCTTCGCACATGCGGCACAGGGAGCCGGGCCTCGATCTGACGCGGGCGCTTCCCTGGAACCATGTAGCGCTCCGCCAGGATTTGGCGCTGGACATCTTGTTGAACAGCATGGCGCGAGGCGACGCCTTTCTGTGCGAGGCGGCCATGGTTGTTTTGATGAACGGGGTTCGCGAGCGTGACGCAATCGCCTATCGCCAGGATGTCCTGCGGGATTGCCTGCGTCATGGAGAGATTTTGCGACAGATGTACGAAATCGCAGTCGAAGCTCTGAAGGGCGAGAGCAGGCACTACTGGCCATCGGTGTCGCGCTATCCCGGCGGCACGCTTTACCACGCCATTGAGGTATTGAGCGTATTCGTCGACAGCTTGAAAAAGCTGCGTGCGCTCGCCGACCAGAATGAGAGGAACTTCAATTCGCGAGGATTTTCGCGGCTGTTCGCGATGTTTCGGGCAGAACTTAGCGGCAGCTATTTTGCAGAAATCGAGCAGCACCTGAAGCGGCTGAAGTTCAAGCGCGGAGTTCTCATGAGTGCTCGACTGGGAAAGGGAAACAAGGCAACGGATTACGTCTTGCACAGGGCGCATCCGAGTGATTTCGGCTGGATCGCCCGGTTCTGGCCTTCATCGGAAGGATATACCTATTCTCTTCACCCGCGTGATGAAGCCGGCGCGCGCGCATTATCGGAATTGCGGGATCGCGGAGTGAACCTGGTAGCCAACGCCCTCGCGCAGTCAATGGAACATATCTCGAGCTTTTTCCAGATGTTGCGCACGGAGCTGGCGTTTTATGTCGGGTGCCTGAATTCTTATGAGCAGATCGAAAAACTTGGCGCACCCATATGCTTCCCGAAAGCCATCGAGCCGGGGGACGGGGCGCTGTCATTCCACGGATTGTATGACGTCTGCCTCGCGATTGGGATGAACGGAAGGCCTGTCGGCAACGATCTGGACGGTCGCGGCAAGAGCCTCATCGTGGTCACCGGTGCCAACACCGGCGGCAAGTCGACGTTCATGCGCAGTCTGGGCCTCGCCCAACTGATGATGCACGCGGGGATGTTCGTGCCGGCGGACGATTTCTCGGCCGAAATCCGTGGTAGCGTCTTTACCCATTACAAGCGGGAAGAGGATGCCACGATGGAAAGTGGCAAACTCGATGAAGAGCTCAGGCGAATGAGCGAAATCGTCGAGCATCTGCGTCCGGGCGACATGATTCTCATGAACGAGTCCTTTGCGGCCACCAATGAGCGGGAGGGGTCGGAAATCGCGATGCACATCACGACGGCGCTGTCGGAGAGGGATATCAAGACTTGCTACGTCACGCACCTCTATGATTTCGTCCATCGGCTTCATCAGAAGAAACTGCCGAATATGATCTTCCTGCGGGCCGAGCGCCGGACTGACGGCGCGCGCACTTTCCGCCTGGTCCTGGGAGAGCCCGAGCAGACGAGCTATGGCAAGGATCTCTACGCCAATGTGTTCGGCGCGGAGGACGAACCGAGCGCATCGGCGGGGCTCCTCTCCTGTGCTCGATGATCAACAGCGGGGCCAGGCGAGCGCGGCGCACCGTTGAGCCGGAACGAAACAGTCGACGTGGGTGATTTCGTTGACCGCCCGAAACCGCATCTTCGCTCAGAGTTCGCTAGGATCGCGGTTTCTCTCTTGCTAACCTTCGATTCCGGATTACAATTGTTTCTGGGATGGGGTCCCCCCGTAACCGCCGATGAGGCTGATGACTCCTACCGGGCGCTTGGCGTCGGTAGGAGCATTATTGCTCTTTCCCTTTCCAGGCATCCGCTTTGCGCCGCCAGCACCTGAACAGCGCTGGTCGTCGTTGTCGCTTGCGAATGTCTAACGCGGAGGGATCGGTGCGATCGTTATTTTCAAGCCTCGACTTTACACTTTCGGTTTTCCTCGTGGTTGCGATCACGACGGGTCTTGCGTTCGTATTCGATGCGGCAGCGGAGCTTGTCGTCAGCGCGCTCGCGGTCGGAATTTTCACGGCGGTCGCCGAATACGTCATGCGGGCACGACGCCAGCCGAAAGGATCAAATCCTGGGAGCCAGAAATGAGCGAGGATACGGAAGGATATCGCCAATGACTGGAGTATGGGGTCTCGCCGCCTTGTGGTTGGGTCTCGCGCTGATCGCGAGCCTGCTGTCGATCTGGCTCCGGATTTCGACTGCGCTCTCGGAAATCGTCGTTGGGACGATAGCGCAACTCGTCATAGGCGCAGCCGTCGGTTCGGCTGTTCTGGGGACAGACGAGTCGTGGGTCAAATTCCTGTCGGGTATCGGCGCAATCGTTCTCACGTTCCTTGCCGGCGCCGAGCTTGATCCCATCGTGTTCAAGCTGAAGTGGCGGGAGGCGGCGGCTGTCGGTCTGGCAAGCTTCGTCCTTCCCTTTATTGGATGCGCGGCCGCCGCGCATTACCTTCTCGGGTGGGAGATGATGCCGAGCTGGCTCGCTGGTGTCGCAATGTCGACGACATCGGTCGCCGTTGTTTATGCGGTGATGATTGAATTCGGCTTCAATACCACCGAGTACGGCAAGACGGTGCTGGCAGCCTGCTTTGTCACCGATCTCGGTACTGTCGTCGCTCTCGGTCTGATTTTCTCGCCGTTCACGATGAAGACGCTCATCTTTCTCGGAACAGGCGTCGTCGTATTCGTAATCCTGCCTTGGCTGACACCGCGCTTCTTTCGCGCCTATGGAGGTCGGCCGTCGGAGCTGGAGACAAAATTCCTGCTTCTGTGCTTGTTGGGAATGGGCGCTCTTGCCAGCTGGGCGGATAGTGAGGCAGTCCTGCCGGCCTATTTGATCGGTATGGTGCTTGCGGGCACGGTGGGCAAGGACCACGCCTTGGTGCGGCGATTGCGGACTCTGACCTTCGGCCTTTTGACTCCGTTCTACTTCATCCGTGCGGGCTCGTTCGTCTCGATCCCGGCCCTGATCGCGGCGCCCGCCGCATTCATCTTCTTCCTTGTTGTCAAAATGATCACCAAGATCGTCGGTGTTTATCCCGTCACCAAGCTTTTCGGCTCGCCGAACAAGGAGGCGATGTATACGACCCTCCTGATGTCGACCGGTCTGACGTTCGGGACGATTTCTTCGCTCTTTGGCCTGTCCCACGGCATCATCAACCAGAGCCAATATTCCGCGCTAGTCGCAGCGGTGATTGGGAGCGCCGTCATACCGACGGTTGTGGCCAACGCTTTCTATCTTCCTCGCCATCTCTTGCCGGAGCCGGATGTCCGGGAAGCTGCCGACGAGCAACATGTAAAGCCGCTTCGCACTGCAACGAGCCGCGCCGAATGACCGGGAGGAGAGCCGATGTTCAGGAGAATCCTGCATGCCAATGATGGGTCCGAGCACGCATTTCACGCCCTGGCGTTTGCCATTTCATTGGCCCGGCAGAACAACTCCGAGCTGCACATGATATCGGTCGAAGAAGTCGACTATATGCCTGAATTCATAGAGGAAGTTCGCCAAGAGGCCGGCACGGCCGCGCGCCGATATCACGCTGTCATTCAGCGCGCACGGACGCTGGCGGATCAAGGCCAGGTCAAGCTTCATGCCCATGTCGTGACTGGCCACCCGGTCCGCGACATCGTCGATTTTGCGGAAGACATCGAGGCGGACCTCCTGGTGATCGGAGCTACCGGTCATTCGGCGCTCTATGAGCGTTTGATCGGCAGTCGAGCCGACCGCATTGTCCAACTGGCGAATTGTCCGGTGCTGGTCGTGAAGTAGCAATCGGGCTTTGTGGATATTCAAGCAATGTGGTGGGTGTAACATGCAGTTGCCTCGAGATGCGATGCTACTGAGAGTCTTTTTCGGAGAGGAAGACAAAGCAAATCATCTGCCTCTGTACGAGGCGATCGTGCTCAAGGCGCGGGAAATGCACATGGCGGGCGCGACCGTGCTGCGGGGCAGCGTCGGATACGGTCATTCAACGCGGCTGCACACGACGAAGATCCTGCGCCTTGCGGAGGACTTGCCGCTGGTGGTGGAGATTGTCGATACACAGGAGAAGATCGATAAATTCCTTCCTGTTCTCGACCAGATGATGACAAGCGGCTTGGTGACCATTGAGAAAGTGCAAGTTCTACAATATGGCTCGGAGATGACCTCGCAGTCCGTGAGGGCCTGAAGGAGTTTGCGACGCGCGACTACAAGCCCGCATCGGCTCACGAAGCCCCGCAGAAACAGATTTGGCGATCAGAGCTTGGCCGTTGCCCCGTACTCGGGAGCCATCAACGCTCGTGCCGTGGAGCGCCAAAGATGATCAAGCGATCTATCGCCATCGCTTGCGTGCTTGCATCTGTCTTGCCACCGATGGCCGCCCGGGCAGGCCTCAAAGGCCCTCCCGCTTCGTATTCATGCTTCCAATCCCCGGATCATTGTCTGAAAGTCTTCGCGAAGACACACGATCGCGAAGATTATGAACTTTGCATGCTTTCCGAGAGCGTCTGCCGGAGTTACCGATACAATTGGCAGTTGATGAAGCCGTTAGTAACGGAGGATTCTGGAATCCCGAGCGACTGCCTGACGCCACTACTTCGTCCCTAGGATGTCGAAGGTCCTTCCGCGCGATGGCTCGTCAGTCACCGAGCCCCGGTCGAATATAGATAGGGCACGCCGCCGGGGCGCCGAGCACGGTTCCAGAACTTCCAGTTCGCGGCTCCATTTCAGTCGTCCGTCTCTCGTCCGCCTAACCGGCTCCTGAGCACCTGTTCCATGCTTTTGACGTGAGGAGTTTCCTGGGCCGCGCATTGTTCGGCATGCTGCTGCACGCTGGCCTGGTAGGCCGAGATTGCGCGGTTTGCCATCAGGATCTTGTTCCTGTGGCCCTGATCGACCATTCGGGTGAGGTATTGGACGAGGAAGACCACGGCATCGAATTCATCCTGTATCGCGCCGCTTCGAGCAAGAAAATTGAACGCAATATCGTAGGCGGCCGAAGCCGCTGGTTCTCTGAAATCATCGAAGATCATCCGTGCCATCCAGGAGAAGGCGGCGAGGCCATAATCGTTCCAATGCGCACGGTGGGCACAACTCTCACACGCATTGAGACAGCCTGCCGTTAACTCAGGATGGATACTTGGTGACTTGAGCAATTGCCATTTGTACGCAATTGAACTTTGCGCGGCGTCCGACGTTTGGGTGGAATCCGAACGGAGCTACCGATGACGTCTAACGCCAGACGTGAGCTTGTGGAGTTTGTGGTCGACAAGGCATTCCAGCCGGTCATGCGGGCTCGCCCCGACGGTCGACCGGATGCCGAACGCAAGATGCTGTCACATGTTCAAGACGCGACGCGTGCGGAGATCAAGCGGTACCGGCACTATCGATCGGCCACCGACGTGGTCACCAACTTCAAGCGCGACTTGACGTCCAGGGCAGCGAAGAAGGTGCACGCCCAGCTACGCCGTCTCCGCTTGCCGACCATCGAGGACATCAAGAGCGAGTTCGAGGCGAAGACCCGCAAATTGGACGCTCGGTAAATCTGGTTGAATTGCTGCGCCGCGATCCGCCGGATGCCGGCGGAACATCCAACTCGTGCCCAGCGCTGGGTGGCTGGTGCAAAGGAAGCCCCGTCTGTCGGAGACGGGGCTCGCGCGCCTTAGTGATTATTGCCCTTGTTGCTGTTGGTGCCTGTCGCACCCGTGCTCGGCATTCCGGAACTGCTGGTGCCGGGCCTATTGTTGAGTGAATCGTTGGTCCTGTCCGAATCAGACGTGGAGGGGCCGCTGCGTCCGCTGGTGCTTCCGCTGCTACCTGTCGTTCCGGATGCCGAGCCGGAAGTACCTCCAGCACCTGCGGCAGCGCCTCCAGCACCACCACCGGCGCCACCTGCACCGCCGCCGCCTCCGCCGCCTTGTGCGAACGCCAGAGAACTTGTGATTACGATAGCTGTGGCCAGTGTGACGGTCATCAATCTCATGTCGGTGTCCTTTCCTGTTTGGAAGCTGGCAACCGACGCGCGCGCGGCTCGTTCCTAAGAGGAGCGATAGCGACACTGGCACGACCGCTGCGTCTGCTGCTCCGCGTGCAGTTGCGCCGTCCGGATTCATTACACTTTCGATAGGAACGAACCCCTTCCAAATCCCGTTTGACCTTCATCTTTTTCTCCAGCGCGAGGCCGTCCCCATGTATCACCATGTCAAGAAGTTGATGTTTACCGTCCGCGTCGATGAGCCGGACCCACGCTTCGGCAACATGCTTCTCGAGCAGTTTGGCGGCGCCAATGGAGAACTCGCCGCCGCGATGCAATACTCGATCCAGGGGTTGAATTGCGAGGACCCTGATCGCAAGGACCTCTTGATGGACATCGGCACCGAAGAACTCAGCCACTTGGAAGTCGTCGGCTGCCTGGCCCGAATGCACCTGGCGCCGTCCAAATTCGACCGCCAGGCTGCCGAAGCCGATCCGCTCATCGCAATTGCCGGAGGAGGTGGCATCAACCTGTTCAACTCCCAAGGCAATCCATGGACCGCCGACTATCTCAAGATTACCGGTGAGCTCGACGTCGATCTTCGCAACAACATCGCGGCTGAAGCGCGTGCCAAGATCGTATATGAGCGGTTGCTCAATTTCTGTGATGACGCGGGCAGTAAGGACGCCTTGCAGTTCCTGATGACGCGCGAGATCACCCATATGAAGGCCTTTTCGCTGGCACTCGAGAGTCTGTCCAAACCGGCCTTCAGCGTTGGCCGGATCGCGCCGACCTCCGGCCTGGTGAATCAGTTCTTCAACGACTCCACCGGCTCCGGCGATCATGGTGAGATCGATACCCGCGGCCCGTGGAACCAGGGCGGTGACTGGGTCTATACCGAATCTCCAGCCCTGCAGGCAGCCGAGCCGGGCGCTTCGACGCAGATCGTTACCGAAAGCTCGCCGCCGGTGGACGAAGCCGGACTGACGGAGCTGTTGCTGCACGAACTGCGAGACATTCTGCACGCGGAGAAGCAGCTCAGCAAGGCGCTTCCGAAGATGGCCAAAGCCGCGCGATTCGATCAGTTGCGGGAATTGTTCGAGCAGCATCTGGTCGAAACCGAGAATCAGATCGAGCGCATCAACGAAAGCTTTGATCTGCTCGGTCAAAGCGCGCGCGCCAAGCCGTGCAAGGGCATGATGGGCCTGATCGATGAGGGCGAGGAAGTCATAAAGGAAGGCGAGGACAAGGAGGATGCGGCTGCCGACCTCGCGCTGATTGGCGCGGCGCAGCGCGTCGAACATTATGAGATCGCGGGTTACACCACCGCCCGTAATCTGGCGCAGCAGCTTCGTCACAGCGCGATTGTAGCCTTGCTGTCCAAATCACTCGCGGAGGAGGAGAATGCCGATCTGTTGCTCAACCAGGTTGCGCGCTCGCTGATGTCGGTGGCAAAGATGCCGGCGGCGCTGGAACAGACAGAATGATTCCGGACGGGAGGCGCGCCCCGTGCACCTGAAGAGGTTCTTGCTATCTGCACCGCAAGCCGGTCCGCTGGGCGCGGTCCATGAGGTCCGAAAGGAACGTGACGAGCGAACGTGACGCATCTTCATCCCGTTCGGGAGTTAGCATCGTAATTCCCCACCTTGAGAGCAATGCGTCCTGAACGGGGTTGGGCCAGGGCATGAAGATGAAGGACCGAGGACGATACTCTTCATAGCCGGAGCTTTGCCAGGTGCCCCAGATGCGATGCAGCAGGAGGCGGATGTTCGGGTCTGACATGCTGTAGCCAATGAACAGGATCGTGCGCCCCAGCGCGTCGGCGCGGAACGCGATATCGAGAGGTGACTCGAAGGATAGGCGGTTCAGGAAATCGGTTTCGGTCACGACAAGCGAGCCGTCATCATCAAAGTCGCCATGATACTTGATGATGCGCGTGATCCCGTCGGGCGCATCCGCAAGGTGTTTTGCGTTGGCGATTTTCGTGTAGGCGCGACCGCGCTGTTCAAACGCAACCTCCAGATTGCGGTCGTAATTGGTAGTGTAGATGGCTGGAAAATCGAGCTCGACGATCAGCTTGTGAATATCCGACGTCGCGATGCGATCGCTTGCCACTTTCCAGTGCCGATCAAGCCAGCTGCGCAGTGCGCCAATGCCACCGTGCTTGATGCGGTAATATTCCGCCAGCATCTGGTGGGCTTCGCTAAGGCCATCGATGGTCCTGCGGTCCAGTTGCAGCTCTTCAAGCAGGTGCTCGACGAGCGCATCCCACGACGGCAGGCCGAGCGCCATGGACACGCCTGCGCCGACAAACAGGATCGCGCGCCGCCGGCTGATTGCCTCGGCAAGAACGTCCCTGGGATCCGGGCTTTGAGTCACGACGGCAAGAACCGTTATCCCGTGCGAGATGTTCCTCCGCGGAACGTCCAGGCCGGTGCTTTCCAAGGAAGCTCTTGTCCAAGGCAATCTATCTCTTGCGCCACGCGGCACAGCTAGGAACCAAACCTTGGCGGTATCGGTTCAAACTCAAGGCAGCGCGAGGAAGCACCATGGACCAGAGGGACGCACGTTCGTTGCAGCAGATCGAACAGGAGACCGAGCAGACGCGGGCCGATCTGCTGCGTACGGTGGAACAGCTTCGCAGCAGCGTCATCGAAACCTCGCAGGATGTCCGCGAACGCCTGAGACCTGCTGTGATCGGGAGTGAGGTGACGAAGTACGTGCGTTCTCGTCGCGAGCGATGGTTCGAGCGGCTCAAAGCGGCCGCGCTCGAAAATCCGCTCCAGGCGGTCGCTGTCGCAAGTGCGCTTGCCTATCCGTTTGTGCGGGTGATGCGAGTGGTTCCGGCCCCGGTGCTGATGATCGGTGCCGGTATGTACCTTGCGGGATCCAAAAGCGGAAAACTGGCAACCCAGCGCGTCTCGTCTGCAGCGGCGGGGCTGCGGGAGGAAGCGACGCAACGGGCCAAGGCGGCAGGCGATCGTCTGAACGAGACGAAAGCAGACGCGGGTTCTCGTGGAACGGAGCTGCAGGAGCGCACAGTACAATACACGAAAGCTGCGACCGAAGCCGTCGGCAATTTTGCGGACAAAGCAGCAGCGGCTGGCCAACGTTACGCAGGGGCGGCTAAGGACACCGCTACAGAGGCTGCTCGATCGGCCCGGAACACCGCCTCCGATCTCAGCGACAGCGCAAGCAAGACAATCACGGAAACGATCGAACGGAATCCGCTGGTCGTCGCCGGAGTCGGGCTTGTGATCGGCGCCGTGATCGCCAGCGCCTTGCCTCACACCGAGGTTGAAGACGAATTGATGGGCGAGACGAGCCGATCCGTCAGGCGCCGCGCACAGGCGGCCGGATCGCGAGCTTTTGGCGCAGCGAAGGATGCGGCGGGTCAGGGCGCTCGACGAGCCGCCCGGCAGGCCGAACAGGAAGGTCTCGATCCGGATGGGGTGCGCGACACAGTGCGTGACACCGGCGAGCGCGTACGACGGGTCGCAGAAGCTGCCGTAACCACGGCATTCGAACCGCCGGAGGAGAACGGCGCATCAGACCGTCAGGGAGAAAGCAGTTCAGACCGTCAGGGAGAAAGCAGTCATGGCTGACCAGGCATTCAGGGAAACAGGCAATTCCGATCGGAGGAACTTCGAGAGCTCGAATCGCAGCGTCAAGGGCGCGGCTGATCAGGGCTTGTCCGCCAAGGAGCTGAAGGAAAAAGTTTCGGATTTCGCCAATTCGTCTGGTGAGGCGGCCAGGCAGCAAGCCTCGGAATTCGCCGACGCGGCAAAGGAGATGGGGGCCGATGCCGCCGACCGCGTCGAGGATATGTTGGATACACAAAAGGATGCCGGTGCCCGCTATGTCGGCGGCATTGCGGAAGCGATGCGCCGCGCCGCGCGCGAGTTCGACAAGGATATTCCGATCGCCGGAACTTACCTGCGCAAAGCGGCAGGCCAGGTGGACGCCGTGAGCGACCAGATGCGACGCGGGGATTTCAACGAGCTGCTGCAGGACGCGCAGAATTTTGCGCGACGGCAACCGACGGCCTTTCTCGGGATCAGCGTGCTGGCCGGATTCGGCATTGTGCGATTCCTGAAAAGCACGGCAGAACACTCATCCGGCCACAATGTCCAGAGAAGCCGTGAAGCGCAGCGCGAAGAGACGGCTGAAGAGACGGTCATTGAGTAAACATCGAGGGGATTCCAAATGGATTTCACAACCAGCCGCTCAATCCCGAACCTTGCCGGCGAGGTGGCCACGCAATATGCGAAACTGATCGGCAACGAACTGGATCTCGCGCGAGCCGAGCTTTCCGCAAAGGCCAGCCAAGCGGGTTGGGCGGCGGCCATGATCGGGATTGGGGCGGTCATCCTGCTGCCCGCACTCGTGATCCTGCTCTTCGCCGTCGCCAGCCTCCTGATTCGGGCGGGATTTTCCGATGCTGCGGCCTACGGAATCACCGGCGGTGCCGCAGCCGTTATCGCGCTGATCCTGTTAGTTGTCGGGGCAACTCGGCTTTCTCCGAAAGGGCTCAAACCCGCGGCGACGCTGAAGCAGGTCGAGCAGGACAGGATAGCCGCAATGGAGATGATACGATGAGCGATGTCATGGAAAACGGATCGCGCTTCGTGAGGGATTTCGGCAACGCCGTGAACCGCAATCCGGTACCCGCTGCCCTGATCGGCGTCGGTGTGCTCTGGCTATTCGCCAGCCGTATCGGGGCTGGCAAGGCGCGTTCGATCCTTGAGCGCGTCTCGAACATGGCCGGTGATGCGGCCGACACGGCGAGTTCGACGTTCAGTTCCGCGGCGTCACGCGCCAGCCGCGCAACGGCCGAGTATGCCCGGGAAAGCGCAGAAGCTGCTCAGGAGGGCGCGGCGGACAACTTCGACCAGGTTTCCAGTTCCGGCCGTCAACGGTTTCGTGCGTTTTCGGAGTACGCGCGACAGGGCCCCGAGAAGGGAGCCCGCCAACTGGACGACCTCGGCGCCAACCTGACCGATATGTTTCGGCGTCAGCCCCTGGCTATGGGAGCGATTGGTATCGCGATCGGCGCCGGCATTGCGGCCGCGTTGCCGTTGACTGAAACCGAGACCGAGCATCTGGGCGAGGCCGGAGATGCCTTGAAGGAGCGGGCGCAAGAATTTGCGGGGGAGCAGACGGAGCGAGCCAAGGAGATGGCCGAGCGGGTCGCTCGCGCCGCCACGGACGAAGCGCGCGAGCAGCAGCTCACTCCGGAGGGCATCAAGTCCCAAGCCGGCGCTATGGCCGAGAAGGTCGGGCGCGTGGTGGATGCGGCCAAGGAGGGCGCTTCCGAAGAAGGCGCCAAAGGCGCGCATTGAGCTTGCGCGCGCGGCGGAACGCTATCAACCTGGCGCCGATGCTTCGCGGATCTTGGACGCACGCAGCGGTCGTGGCTTCGCATCATCGGCCGCCTTGTCCCCGCGGGCGGCTCCCCAAGCCGTCTGAAGCCCTTTCGGGAACCCGCTTCGATCGCTGTAGTCCGCAATCGCGGTCTTTCGATTCCCCTTCTCGGCATTGAGACCGCGCGCGCAGGCTACGTCAAGCGCAGTCACGGCGCCGCAGGCGGCGAGCGCCACGACCTTGTTGTCCCTCTTTGCATTGTCCTGCTGCAGGCCGGTCGCGACCGTTGCGATATCAGCGACGTCGCCGGCGACCCGTGCCCAAATCCAGGGCTCCGGATTGTGGCTGGTCAGGATCGCTACTCCCGTTGCGACTCTGCGCGCGCCATGGGCGCGCACCACATGTTCGAGGCCGCGAATGCCGACTGCCTTGCAGAGCGCCTTCGGTGCGAGGAGTTCGGCGACCCCGAGTGCGATCGAGAAATAGCCCAGGCTCTTCGCCAGCTTGTCGCGACCGGACTGGGATTGACCGGACAGGGCGGTTCTTTGAACGGCGCTAGGCATGGAAGGCTCCATTGGAGTTGGGCTTGAGCACGACCTTGATGCAACCGTCCTGCTTGTCCCGGACTGTCTTGTACATCTCGGGACCGCTTTCGAGTCGTCCGGTATGGGTGACGACGAAAGATGGGTCGATCCGGTTGTCCAGCACCAGCTTCAGCAGGTCGTCGGTCCAGCGGTTGACGTGAGTTTGCCCGGTTCGAATCGTGAGACCCTTGTTCATGAGGGCGCCGAACGGCAGCTTGTCCAACAGACCGCCATAGACGCCTGGAATCGAGATCACGCCCGCAGGACGACAGACGTAAATCATTTCCCGCAGTACATGCGGACGGTCGGTCTCCAGCATCATAGCCTGTTTCGCCCTATCATACATGGAGTCGATCGAGCCGGTGGCGTGCGCCTCCAATCCCACCGCGTCGATGCACTTCTCGGGTCCTTTGCCGCCGGTGAGGTCGTTCAACCCTTCGATGACGCTCTCTTCTTCGAAGTTGATCGTCGTCGCACCGCCGGCTCGTGCCATCGACAGTCGTTCAGGCAGGCGATCGATCGCAATGACCTGCCTGGCGCCGAGCAGAACCGCACTGCGAATTGTCATCTGACCAACGGGGCCGCAGCCCCAGACCGCCACGGTGTCGGTCGGCTGGATGTCGCATTGCGCAGCGGCCTGCCATCCCGTGGGAAAAATATCGGACAGGAACAGAAGCTTTTCGTCAGGGACGCCGTCCGGGACCTTGATGTGAGTTTTATCGGCAAATGGAACACGCAGATATTGAGCCTGCCCGCCGGGATATCCGCCCGTCAGATGAGTGTAGCCGAATAGTCCCGCGGTCGCGTGACCGAACACCGTATCCGCAACCTTCTTGTTTCGGTTGGTCCTCTCGCAAACGGAAAAATTGCCGCGGCGGCACTGCTCGCATTCGCCGCAGATGATGGTGAAAGGGATGACCACGCGGTCTCCGACCTTCAACGAGTCCCTCGCAGCGGATCCAACCTCCACCACCTCGCCCATCGTCTCGTGCCCCATGATGTCGCCCGACTTCATGCCGGGCATGAGGTGATCGTATAAATGAAGGTCTGAGCCGCAGATCGCGCAGCTCGTGACTTTGATGATGGCGTCCCGCTCGTGCTCCATTGCCGGATCAGGAACGCTCTCGCACCTGATATCGGCGGTGCCGTGCCAGACAAGCGCTTTCATGTTGGCTCCTCGTCGCAAACTCTTGGCTGACGAACGGTGACCGATGGTCTTCGTTCCAACGGAATGGCTCTGTGCCTGCAGCGCGCGGCCGTGCACTCAAGGATGCCGACCTTGCTGCGGAACCCGTGCGGCTGGGGCGGCGTACTTGCGCGAGCCGTTCTTCGAACTCGCGGCCGCGCGTACGCGAAGAGTCACGCGGAATCGCCGCCAGGCCCACCAGGCGGCAACGGAAATAACAGCCCATGCTGCCAAGGCCGTCAGCAATGCCGTGTACGGGTTTCGTTCGATGAGTAGGGAAACGACAACGGCAAAACCCATCAAGCCGATGCTTCCGAGGGCCGCCCCGGCTGCATCGAGTGCGGCGGCTTGCTCACCACGCCGTCGCCCGCGCAGACCGGAGGCGCACTTGCGCCGCTCCTCGTGGCTCTGAATCAGGGTTGCGCTGGCGCAGAAAATAGCCGGTAAAGCGAGAAACAGGCCTCCAACCGACGCGCCAAACTGGCTGCTGATCAAACCGGTGAAGGCTGTTGCGGCTCCCCCCAGAACGAAGCGGGCGAGATATTCGTACCAACGACTTTCACTGAGCGCGGAAACCGACAGTTTCACAATCATGCACTGGCGCCTGTCATGAAATGCAAGCCGAGGGCGATGCACAGCCACACGACGAGCGCGGCGATGGTGGCTGGAAGGGCATTCCAGCAGCGATGTATCAGGAGTTGGCAAACGACCATGCTGTAGACGAGGAGCGCGACGGCACCGAAAATCATGGCCTCGCCCTGTGCGGCTGCGTAGCTCGCGCCGTGCTGGACCAGTGCGATGGCAAGCGTTGCGAGCGCAACTGATGGGGCGGCTCCGAACAGGCCGGCAAAGCTCTTCGGGCGCACCATATCGCCCAACAGGGCGAAGGCGGAAACGACGACGCCCCCGATCAGAAAGCGCGCGACATATTCCATCACGTGTCTCCGGTGCGAGCCCTCTCTCTTGAACGCAGCGTGAGTGGACGAAGCAGCCGTTCCATGAACGCTCCGGCCGCAAAGCCGATCACGACGTCGCTCGCCCAATGGGCGAGGAGCAGGACGCGCGTCGCCGAAAGGGCGACCGCAAGTCCGCGCGTCACCCTGCGGGGGGCCGGTGGGAGGAGGCCCGCTGCCGAAGCAAGCGCACCCATGTGCAGCGCGTGACCGGACGGAAAGGCGTCACGCGCGCGGCCAGAGCGAGGAATCCCGCGCCAATGCCCTTTCACGGTCAGGCGATCAGGACGTGTCTGGCTAATTCCAGTCTTGAGAAGGTGCGGCAACGCGGCCGCAAGCAAGGATACCGCGAGCAGGTGGTTGGTTATGGGACGGAGCGCAGGGCGGGGCCTTGCCCACAGCCATCCGCCGACGGCCAGCGCAAGCAGCACCTTTTCATCGGCGCCCCAGGTCATCAGTTGCGCCGCATCTTCGAGACCCGGTATTGTGTAGTCGGCGATCGCGTTTGCGATCTGCTTGTCGGTTTCGGTCGGATGGACCGTCACGCGTCCCATGGCGCCCTCGTCGGATTCGAGCGTGTGTCATGCAGGCTGCACTCATCACAGGCCTGAAGCCTTGCGGCTGCCTGCTCTTGTGGTCGGCGGCCGACCATGGCCGTGCGCACGCCCCTCCCATCATAAATCCGTCACATCGGCGCGAGTTCCTGCGGGGCTCTGACAGTGCTGCTCTTGGCGGAACCTGCCAGACTGGGTCCGCAGCGCACTCAAGCCTGCGGTGCAAGCATGAGCCTAGTCGGGGGGCCCCCGGCAGCGAAGCGTCAGCATTGTGGCCTGTCAGCGGTCTTGTGCTGCGCCCACAGTGTCCGCCATCTGCGCGCCTCGCGCGCCCATTGGCTTTGGCGATCCGGCGGTGGAGTCGCGCGCCGTCTGGTGTTCCATCTCGGCGTCGATCTCGGCCCCCAGCAGGATGACGATTGCAGAGATCCAAAGCCAGGTCATGAAGCCGACAACCGCACCAAGCGACCCGTAGGTCTCGTTGAACTTGCCGAAATTGGCCGCATACCAGGAGAAGAGCGTCGAGATGAGCAGCCACAGCAGGGCTGCGGTGGCGCTGCCCCACGTGATCCAGCGCCATTGCGGCTCCATGCGGCTTGGGCCGTAGCGGTAGATGAAGGCCAGTCCGAAGGTGATGATCAGACACATCGCGGGCCATCTTCCGAAACGCAGAATGAGATCGCCGAATTTCGACAGTCCTACGTAGTTGAGGATGATCGGCACGGCGACAATGGATCCGAGCGCCATCAGCATGAAGATGACGCCACCGACCGTGAAACCGAGGGAGATCGCATTCAGCTTGATGAGGCTGCGCTTCTCCTGTTCGCTGTAGACGACGTTAAGAGTGTCGAACAGCGACTTCATCGCCGCGTTGGCGCTCCACAGGGAGACGCCGAGTCCGACAAGGAAGGTGATCCCGAGCGCATGTGATCCTTTCGAGGCCACTCGCGTGAGCTGTTCGCGTGCGATATCGATCGCGCCGCCTGGGAGAAATCCGCCGAGCTGATCGAGGTGCCGCGCTATGGTCTCCGGATTGGAGAACAGCCCATACACCGCGACCAGCGCCGCGATGGCTGGAAAGATCGCCAATAGGCTATAGTAGGTCATGCCGGCAGCCAGGGCCATGATCCTGTGCGCCGACACATTGGCGTACACGCGCAGCAGAATGTCCTTCCAGCCGCGCGCGGGGATTTCGGATGGACTTGTTGCGTCGCGACCGCGTTCTTCTTCGCGTCGGACCGCGCTCTCGTGCCGGAACATCGGACCGTTCTCGTCTGGAGTCGGATGCGAAAAGAACGGAGGCCGTGTCGGGAACGTTCCATCCAGGGGGTCGATCTTCGGCCTGCGCGTGATTGCCCAGGCGCAAACCTGCCCACTGAATTCTCGCAACATTCGAAACTGGCTGCGCCGCGCGTCGTTGACACGCTGGACAGCAATCACGGGGTGTTCCCATGAGCGCAACCGGTCTCGAAGTTTTCGATAGAACCGTCCACCTGACCAACACCTGGCTCGATGAGATGATGAAGACGCTGCCCCGCGACAAGCAGCTTGTGTGGCATGTGCTGGGCGCGGTCTTGCGGACTATCCGCGATAGGGTCCCCGTGAATCTGGCGGCACATTTGGGCGCGCAATTGCCTCTGCTGGTTCGCGGGGCGTACTACGATCAATGGCGCCCAAGCGAGGCGCCCCAGCGGTGGCGCAGTGTGGAAGACTTTGCCGAGTCTGTTTCAAAGGAACTGAGCACGCAGCGTCCCGTAGATGTGATCGAGGCCGCGCGTGCCGTGTTCCGCGTCCTTGACCACCATGTGGAGCCGAACCAGATCGAGAAAATCCGGCATGCGCTGCCTGAAGAGGTGCGTGATCTCTGGCCGCTTGACGGCCGCGCGCAACCCGCTGCCTGACACAAAGGGAAGAAGGATTTATTGCAATGACAAAGCTGCCACCCGTCCCCCCGGAAAATCAAAGCCACCAAGGTACCGGCGACGCAAAATCCGGCAATCCGGATCAGGCCCGCAAGGACCGGAGCAGGGTCGCCAACCCGCGAGAACAAGGAAGGCAGGGAAACATCGCCCAGAATACGACGAACCAGGGCTACCAGCAGGATCGTTAGGTAGAAATTGATATGTCGACCTCAACCAAGACGCCAGCCAGCATTCGCCATGGCGGTCCGGGGGCGGCCCAGGAAAATGCGAAGGCGCCACTAAGAGTTCAAAAACCGACAGCGGACGATCCCCGGCGCCGCCACAGCAGGATATCGGGTGGCGGGGGTGAGCACGACAGCCACCACGCGCATCGCGCCGAAGACAAGGGCGGGGGCTCGCGGTCGTCCCGGAAAGGAGAGCGATGAGCACCAAGCATCCCAAGCTTAGAAAGCCGAGCGACGCAGACCTTCGGCACAACCCTCTCATTGGCGGATCGAAAGGGGTCGTGATGGCGCAGGCCACGATCGACGATCTGGCGGACCTTGAGGGAGCCAATACGTTCGAGGGCGATTTGGACAACGACACCAATTCCGAAGGCGGCTTGGAGGAGTTGGAGTCCCGCAGCGTCCGCGAGTCACGTCGCCACGAACGCGGACATGGTCCCCGAAAGGCTGCCCTGCAGGGCAAGAAGACGCACGAAGAGCAATTGCGGATATTGGAGAGAAAGCCGGACGTGCCCGACGGACGGAGGGTCGACCAGAACATCACCCAAACGCCGCAAGGGGACCACGTGCGTCGTCCGCGGCAGAATGCCCGGCAGTCCGAATTTCCGGTGAGCCGCGGGGGCATGAATCAGGAAAGCCAGCATAACAAGCATAACAACCGAACCGAGCCCGGTCGCAGACTGCAAAAGGCTCGCGCGCGGGGTGAATAGGAAGGACTGGAAGAGAAGAGGAGTGAAGTCATGACCAATGCAGGCGGAAAACACCTTGGCCCCGGGACAAAGGGAAAGGGAGCTGGCCGTGGGGCCTTGACGGACCTTCGCGATCACTCGATTGGCGAGAACATGGCGCTTTCGAACCGCGACAACTCCAAACACTCGCGGGACCGCGGACAGGACAGCAAGTGGATTGAAACGGAACAGCTGCAGGATCACGCCGCCAATCGCGGTCGCGGTTGATCGCTTTGAAACGGTCGAGGAACGC
>CAYVVB010000583.1:0-4020 GCA_964454955.1 uncultured Bradyrhizobium sp.
GAAGTGACTTCGGCGCCGACCGAACGCGCTGCGCCATGCAGCCATCCCAGTATCTCGTCCAGAGAGAGGTCCATCGGCAATAATCTCGCTCCTCGGTGCAGCGCCTGACGGCATTTGATTCGAATTTGGTGCAGATTTCCATAGCGTATGATCCGGAAAAGTGGGCGCCGGTCCTTCCGAAAAGATCATGCGTAAACGAAAAGCCGGAGCGCGATGACCGCCCGACCCGATGAGATCGCGCGCGTCGCGCCGTTGCGCGAGAGAAGCGGACAGTCGGGCATATCGACGCTGTCTCGAGAAATCGGTTGGCGTCTAAGGGTGACGACGATAAGGATGCAATACCAGCCATTTTCCTTCGGATTTGCGCGTTCCTCATGGCTTCTCTCGATCAGGTGAGCATTGCCATTCTGCTGGGTGCGGTGCTGGTCATGGCGGGCATCCTGTCGAGCCTGCTTGCGCTGCGCTTTGGCGCGCCGTTGCTGCTGGTGTTCCTCCTGGTCGGCATGCTGGCCGGCGATGCCGGCCCCGGCCATATCGAATTCGACGATGTGCGCGCGACCTATCTGGTCGGATCGGTGGCATTGGCCCTGATCCTGTTCGACGGTGGCCTGCGCACCCGCTTTCAGAACATCCGCGCGGTGCTCGCGCCCTCGATGATGCTGGCGACGGTCGGGGTGCTGCTGACGGCGCTGATCACGGCTCCGGTCGCCAGATACGCGCTCGATCTGAACTGGAGCGAGTCGCTTCTGGTCGGCGCCGTGGTGGCCTCGACCGACGCGGCCGCGGTGTTCCTCCTGGTGCATGCGCAGGGTCTGCGATTGCGTCCGCGCGTCGGCGCGACGCTGGAAGCCGAATCCGGCAGCAACGATCCGTTTGCGGTGTTCCTGACGCTGATGCTTGTCGAGTTCATTTCGGGCACCCATAGTTCGGGTGCGCATGTGGTGCTCGAATTCCTGCGCGAGGCCCTGCTGGGCGCGGTGGTCGGGGTGATCGGCGGGCGGATAGTGGTGCTGGCGCTCAACCGCGTTGCGCTGCCGCAGGGGCTGCACGCGCCCTTTGTCACCACCGCGGCGCTGGTGATCTTCGGCGCGGCGCAGATCGGCCACGCCTCGGGCTATCTCGCGGTCTATCTCGCCGGGCTTGTCATCGGCAACCGGCCGACCCGGGCGCACAACTCGGTCGTGACCTTTCTGGACGCGGCGACCTGGCTCGCGCAGATCGTAATGTTCGTGCTGCTTGGCTTGCTGGTCTCGCCGCACCGGCTGGTCAGCAGCGCAGGTCCGGCGGTGCTGGTTGCGCTGGTGCTGATGCTGGTTGCGCGCCCGGCGGCGGTGTTCCTTTGCCTTGCACCGTTCCGCTTTTCCTGGCGCGAAAAAGTCTTCATCGCCTGGACTGGCCTGCGCGGCGCGGTCGCGATCTTTCTGGCTTCGATCCCGATGCTGGTGGGGCTTGGCAAGGCCTATCTCTATTTCGACGTCGCCTTCGTCGTCGTCATCATCTCGCTGTTGCTGCAGGGCTGGACGCTCGCGGCTGCGGCGCGGCGCCTGCACGTGGCGCTGCCGCGGTCCGATCGCGGTCCGCGGCGGGTCGAGCTCGATCTCCCCGGCCAGCTCGAGCAGCAACTGGTCGGCTATCCGGTGCGGCCGAAAAGCCTGTACTTCCGCCGCGGCCTCATTCCCTCCTGGTCGAAGCCGACGCTGGTCATCCGCAACGAGAATATCCTCTCGCCCGTCGAGGCCGACCCCGGTGCGCCGGGCGACTACCTCAATTTGCTGGCGCCGCCCGAGAAGGCCGAGGCGCTGGACCGCTTCTTCGTCGACATGCAGCCGGGTTCGGCGCCCGATCCGCATCTGCTCGGCGACTTCATGGTGTCCGGCGAGCACACGCTGTCGGAGCTTGCCGAGATTTACGGCGTCAAGGTCGCCGAGACCGAGGCGCGGCTGACGCTTGCCGACTATTTCGACATCCATCTCGATCGTGCGCCGACGGAAGGCGCGACGGTGACGCTCGACACCATCGTGCTGGTCGCGCGCAGCATCTCCGGCGGCCGCGTCAATGTGGTCGGCTTGCGTCTTCCGGAGGAGGAAGAGGAGAAGGAGCCGCCGACGCGGCCGCAGAGGTTCAGGCGCAGGCTCGCCGAACTGTGGTCGCAGGTTGCGGGGATCTGATGGTGTGCGCTGCTGCCGACGCTACGCGCCAGTAAGAGGTGCTCGCATGGCGTGCGTGCGCGGCAATCCTGCCCCGGCAATCGCTCGATATCCCGGCACGCGGCGCTCCGGAGCTCCGTAGAGCTACGGGGCGGCATTTTAAGTCCGGTTTAAAGCTGTCGTTGCACGCTGCCTCGGGAATTGAGGTCGCGCGCGGGCGGCCGCATGAGGACGAATGATGCATTTTCTCGGCCGCTTCCGGGTACTGACAAAAATTCTGGCGATCGTGCTCTTTCTTTCGGTTCTGACGGGGGCCGTCACCTATGTCGCGATCTCGGCGCTGGCAAGCCAGAACTACAATGCGGAGCGCATGGCCGCAGGAGCAAAGTACTCCCTTGCTGCCGCGCGCGCCCGGTCGAGGATCATAGCGACCAGCCGGGCCGAGTTCAGAAGCGCGCTCGATCCGCGGAATGAAAACCGCAACGTGGCGAACCAGCACATCGAGGAAAATCTCGCGCAATACCGCGCACTCATGGCGGAAGTCGCAAAGACGACCGATAGTCGGGCGCAGGCGATGCTGCCGGACGTGCAAAAGGCATTTTCAGCCTACGAACAGTCCTTGAAGGCGACAATGGCAGCGACCGAGGCCGCTTCCTCCAGCAATCTGACCGAGACGGCGGTAAAGCTTCGTGACGTCGTCATGAAGAGCCGGGATACGGCGGAGGACCTGCAGCAAAAGGTCAAGGCGCTCGCAGAGCGGCTCGATCAGCGCGTCAGCGAGTTCGAAAGGCTCACCGCAGACGAGTATGTGTCGACCTCGAAAACGCTTGTCGGCATATCGGTCGTCAGCGTGCTCGTCGGAATGGTGCTCGGTTTCCTGATCGGCCAATACGGCGTGGCCCGGCCGATCCGCGCGATCGTCGAACTGCTCCAGAAGCTGGCTTCCGGCGACTACGACATCGAGGTCCACAGCACGGATCGCAAGGACGAGGTCGGAGACGTCGCCAAGTCCGCGCTGGTCTTCAAGGAAAACGGCCTTGCGAAGATTCGCATGGAGGCCGAGCAAAAGGAGGCCGAAACCCGCGCATCCGCGCAACGCAAGGCGGACATGCACAAGATCGCCGAAAGTTTCGAGGCGGCCGTCGGCGAGATCGTGGAGACCGTATCCTCGGCTTCGACCGAACTCGAAGCCTCCGCCAGCACGCTGACGGCAACGGCCGATCGGTCACAGCAATTGGCCACGTCGGTTGCCGCAGCCTCGGAACAGGCCACGACCAATGTGCAGTCCGTCGCTTCCGCCACGGAGGAGCTGTCATCCTCAGTCAACGAAATCGGGCGGCAGGTGCAGGAATCGGCGCGGATGGCCGTCGCGGCGGTTGACCAGGCGCGCCAGACGAATGACCGGGTCAGCGAGCTGTCGAGGGCGGCGTCGCGCATCGGAGACGTGATTGAGTTGATCAATACGATCGCAGGCCAGACCAATCTCTTGGCGCTGAATGCGACCATCGAAGCGGCACGGGCCGGCGAGGCGGGCCGCGGTTTCGCGGTGGTGGCCTCGGAGGTGAAGGCGCTCGCCGAGCAGACCGCCAAGGCGACGGGAGAAATCGGCCAGCAGATTTCCGGAATTCAGTCCGCCACGCATGATTCGGTCAATGCGATCGCGGAAATCTCGGGCACCATCGAGAAGCTGTCCGAGATTTCCTCGACCATTGCATCTGCAGTGGAGGAGCAGGGCGCAGCCACACAGGAAATCTCGCGCAACGTGCAGCAGGCGGCGCAGGGCACCCAGCAGGTATCGTCCAACATCACCGACGTTCAGCGAGGCGCTGCCGAGACCGGTACGGCATCTTCGCAGCTGCTTTCCGCGGCGCAG
>CAYVVB010000584.1:0-4313 GCA_964454955.1 uncultured Bradyrhizobium sp.
GGCCTGCTCAGGACCACCAGGCTCAGGGCCAGGACCAGAAATCCGGTCGCAACGAAGCCCATGCCATGGAGCAGATCGCGCCCATAGAGCAGACCGCCAATGGCCGAGCCCACAGCCTGGCCGATATAAAGCACGGAGGTGTTGAGCGACACCGAAGCCGGCGCGAGCGGCGGGGCGGCCGCGACCAGCCTCACCTGCTGCATCGAATTGGACGAGGCAAATCCCAGGCCCCAGAGCCCGACCGAACCGGCCATCAGCGGGTAGTTGCCCGCACAGAGCGCCCATCCGGTCAATCCCGCCAGCACCAGCCCGACCGCCAGCACCGAGGTACTGTAAGCACCCCAGCTATCCACGATGCGGCTCGCGGTCATGGCACCGACAAAGCCGCACACGCCGTAGAGCGCGAACACCAGGCCGACGGCATCGGGGCCGACATCGGTCAGTCTGGTCACAAGCGGGCCCAGGAAGGTGAACACCACGAACTGGCCCGACATCTGCAGGGTCGTGATCAGGAGCAGAACGACGACCATCCGGTTGCGCGCGAGCTCAACCCAGGTCGTCAGGGCCACCGGCGCGCCCTTCAGTCCTCGCGGCAGGCGCCACGCCAGCAACAACAGGCTGACCAGCCCGAAGGCGCCGACCGCGCCATAGGCGGCGCGCCAGCCATAGCGGCTTGCGATGAAGGTGATCAGCGGTAGTCCCACCGCGGCCGCCAGCGACCAGCCGAGAAAGACATAGGCGATGGCGCTGCCGCGCTTTTCCGCAGGCACGATCAGCGCCGCGGTGCCAGCCGCCTGCGGCGTATAGAGCGCGCCGATGCCCAGCATGATCAGGCGCAGCACCAGCAGACTCAGATAGTCAGGCGCCAGGGCAGAAGCGAAATTGGCGCAGGCCATCACCGCGAGCGTCGTTGCCAGCAGAGTTCGGCGCTCGATGCGGCTCGTCAGCCAGGCCGTCAGCGGCGAGCCGACGCACAACACTGCCGCGCCGAAGGTGATCAGGAGGCCCGCAGTGCGGATGCTGACGTTGAGCCCGGCGGACAATTCGGAGAGCATCGCCGCCGGCGCCATCACCGAGCAGCCGGTGAGGATGTTGCCGAGCATCAATGCAGTGGAAGCGAAGCGACTGGTCACGCGGCCTCTATAACAGACATTTCAATGCATTTGCATGAAACCTTCTCATGCGACGGATGCCTTATTCGATCACACAAACACCAGGAAGGCGCATTGCAACGCCCGATTCGGCTGCTATATCGCTGTTTTCCCGCTTACCTGCGCTCGTTCGCAGGAGTGAGCTCAAGGAGCTATGCATGTCCGACCACAAATCCGAATCCGGCTTCCAATACAGCATCACCAATCTCAAGCCCGCGCAGCCGGCGGAAAAGATCACCCTCACCTTTCCCGACGGCGCCAGCCGCGAATTTCCCAAGGACACCACCGGCCTCGAGATCGCCAAGGGCATATCGCCCTCGCTCGCCAAGCGCACGGTGGCGATGGCACTGGACGGCGAACTCGCCGATCTCAACGATCCCATTGCGGACGATGCGAAAATCGAATTCGTCTCGCGTGAGGAGCCGCGCGCGCTGGAGCTGATCCGGCATGACTGCGCGCACGTGCTGGCCGAGGCCGTGCAATCGCTGTGGCCGGGAACCCAGGTCACCATCGGCCCTGTGATCGAGAACGGCTTCTATTACGATTTCTTCCGCAACGAGCCGTTCACGCCGGAAGATTTCGCGGCCATCGAAAAGAAAATGCGCGAAATCATCGCCCGCGACAAACCGTTCACGAAAGAGGTTTGGGATCGCGAAAAGACCAAGCAGGTGTTCCGCGACAAGGGCGAGGCCTTCAAGGTCGAGCTGGTCGACGCCATTCCCGGCAATGAGCCGATCAAGATCTATTTCCAGGGCGACTGGTTCGACCTCTGCCGCGGTCCGCATATGACCTCGACTGGCAAGATCGGCAACGCGTTCAAGCTGATGAAGGTCGCGGGCGCCTATTGGCGCGGCGATTCCAATAATCCGATGCTGACGCGCATCTATGGCACCGCCTTCGCGAGGCAGGACGAGCTCGACGCCTACCTGAAGCAGATCGAGGAGGCGGAGAAACGCGATCATCGCCGCCTCGGGCGCGAGCTCGACCTCTTCCATTTCCAGGAGGAAGGCCCCGGCGTGGTGTTTTGGCACCCCAAGGGCTGGACCATCTTCCAGCAGCTGATCGCCTATATGCGGCGCCGCCTCTCCGGCGACTACAACGAGGTCAACGCCCCGCAGATTCTGGACAAGTCGCTGTGGGAGACCTCCGGTCACTGGGACTGGTACCGAGAGAACATGTTCGCAGCGCAATCGGCTGGAGACGAGGCCGAGGACAAGCGCTGGTTCGCGCTCAAGCCGATGAATTGTCCCGGCCACGTCCAGATCTTCAAGCACGGCTTGAAGAGCTACCGCGACCTGCCTCTGCGTCTGGCCGAATTCGGCGTCGTGCACCGCTACGAGCCGTCCGGCGCCATGCACGGCTTGATGCGCGTGCGCGGCTTCACCCAGGACGATGCGCATATCTTCTGCACCGAGGACCAGCTCGCGGACGAGTGCCTGAAGATCAACGATCTGATCCTCTCCACCTATGCCGATTTCGGCTTCGAAGGCGAACTCACGGTGAAGCTGTCGACCCGGCCGGAGAAGCGGGTCGGCACGGATGCGATGTGGGATCACGCTGAGCGCGTGATGGCGACCGTGCTGTCGGAAATTGCGGCCCAGCGCAACAACATCAAGACCGAGATCAATCCGGGCGAAGGCGCCTTTTACGGGCCGAAGTTCGAATATGTGCTGCGCGACGCCATCGGCCGCGACTGGCAGTGCGGCACCACGCAGGTCGACTTCAACCTGCCGGAACGCTTCGGCGCGTTCTACATCGACCAGGACGGCTCCAAGAAGGCGCCGGTCATGGTGCATCGTGCGATCTGCGGCTCGATGGAGCGCTTCATCGGCATCCTGATCGAGCACTACGCCGGCAACTTCCCGCTCTGGCTCGCGCCGGTGCAGGCCGTCGTCACCACGATCACTTCGGAGGCCGACGACTACGCCAAACGTGTGGTCGAAGCCGCGCGGCGCGCCGGCCTGCGCGTCGAGATCGATCTGCGCAACGAGAAGATCAACTACAAGGTCCGCGAGCATTCGCTGGCCAAGATCCCGGCACTTCTGGTGGTCGGCAAGAAGGAGGCGGAGACGCATTCCATCTCGATCCGCCGTCTCGGGAGCGACGGACAGAAGGTGATGCCGACCGACGACGCGATCGCGGCCCTGGTCGAGGAAGCGGTCCCCCCGGATGTGCGGCGAGCGAGGTTGAGCGCGGCAGCGGAATGAGGCGATCATAATCGATCTAAAATGCGCTTCCGCTCGCGGAAGCGCGCGCTTATCTGTTTGACCACCATGACTTTGAACGAAAGAAACATCGTGCCCGACGCCATTGAACTTCTGAAATCCCGCCGCTCGGTCAAGCCGCGCGAGATGACCGGTCCCGCCCCCTCGCCTGCCGAACTGGAGACCATCCTCACCATCGGTGCGCGCGTGCCCGATCATGGCAAGCTCACGCCCTGGCGCTTTATTGTCTTCGAGGGCGACGCGCGGCAGCGCGCCGGCGACGTCATTGCGAAAGTGTTCGCCAGCAAGAACCCTCGGGCCAGCGCGGCTGACATCGAGATCGAGAAGCATCGCCTGACCGATGCGCCGCTTGTGATCGCCGTGGTCAGCTTCACAAAGCCGCATCCCAAGGTGCCGCCCTTCGAGCAGGAGCTCTCGGCGGCCGCCAGCGCCATGAACATCGTGACCGCAGCCACCGCGCTCGGCTATGGCGCCTGCTGGCTGACCGGCTGGTTCTCGTTCGACCGCGACGTGCTCGACGGGCTTGGCCTGAAGCCGGATGAGAAGGTCGTAGGCTTCATCCACATCGGCAAGGCGAGCAAGCCCAACGAAGACCGCCCGCGCCCGGCTCTTTCGGAGATCGTCACGCGGTTCTAGTCGCCGCTCTCCGCGAGGCAGAAACTTCGTCATTGCCACGTATCCATGACTCGGCATTCCCGCGGCATGTTTCGCCCGAGTTGTGCATCCGTCCTCACCCTCCTCAAGAACAGAGGGCGCAGGGAAGACCGGGTGGCCGCTGCACCCGGGGCCCCCGCGCAAAAATGATTGCGCGAGTGCGCGTTGACCACAGGTACAGGCGGTAACAACCGGCCTTCCCTGCGCAGTGGTTTACGGCTTACTTCGCGCTCTTCCCGGTGAACCAGCGTTTGTCACCGTCATAAGCGCGATGCGAAGCATC
>CAYVVB010000585.1:0-7434 GCA_964454955.1 uncultured Bradyrhizobium sp.
GAGCAAGGCGCGCAGCGCTCGGTGGTGGTCGAGCGGCGTGTGGTCAGGCGGTTCGCCACCGACAAGCGCACCGGAACTTGAGCCAAGCTCCGCCCTGCCCAGCCAACTTGCCGGAATACGCAAAAAGCGCGATGGCCGAAACCCATCGCGCTTTTGCTTTGCCGCTCCGTCATTCCGGCGCAATGCGCGAGCATCCAACCCAGCACCGTCATTCCGGAATGGATCCGAAGCACGAGACCCGGAATTAATGAGGTCGGTGAAGGCGCGCAGAGCCGCTAAGCCGCGCGTCCCGAGCCGTACATCCTGGAAAAGAACTTCCAGCACGCCTGGTTGAAATGCATCATCGCGCGCGCAGCGACCAGCGGCGTGTCGATTGCCATTTTGGCAAGCTCGGCCTGTGGCTGCGGCGGAACATCGAGGGTCCCCGTGGATTCCCCGCGCGCGAAAACCAGGCGCGCGCCAAATTTGGCGGCGAGCGCCCGCATCGCGTGATTCTGCGCGCCGGTGGTAATGCGCAAGCGACGGTAACCCTTCCATCTCGCTTCCGAGATCAGCCGCTTGAACAGGATGCTGCCGACCCCCTGCCTGCGCACGCAGCGCTCCACGCTGAAGGCGACCTCAGGCAAGCCGTCGTCCGACTGCTCCGGAGGATGAAGCTCGGCGGCGCCACGCACGATGCCGCTCTCCATGTAGGCGACGATGATGGTGCCATCGCCGGCGCATTTTTCGGCGTAGCGCTCGATAAAGCCGTCGTCCAAAAATCCGTTGAAGCGGTCGTGCCGGCTTTCGGCATCGAGTCTCAGCAAGTGATCGCGCAATAGCGGCAATTCTTCCTGCTGGCTCAGAGTCCGCACATAGCCGAATCCCGGCCGCGGGCGGTAGGTGTCTTCGTGTGTCACTTCAGGCTCCCCTTCCATGGCCCTCGGGGAGGCGTTGATTCCCTAGCGCGCCGAATATTGTGCATTGCACCATGAAATTCAAGGCCGTTTTTGGCCAAGAACGCCGGTGAATGGTTAATAAATGGCAATGCCCACAGTCACACGAGCACCATCTGCGTCTGGGTGACGATGGCGACCAACTTCCCCTCCTCCGTCTCGAGCCGCGTCTGCCAGACCTGAGTGCGGCGGCCGCGATGCACCGGGGTGGCGGTGGCGATTACGGTCGTCCCTTCCCTGGCGGGGCCGATGAAATTGGTCTTGCTCTCGATGGTCGTAGTGCCCTTGGCGTCCTCGGGCAGATTGATAACGGTCGCCGCTGCGCCGACCGAGTCGGCCAGCGCCATGACGGCGCCGCCATGAAGAATATGGCCGAGGGTGCAGAGGTCCGCCCGCACCGGCATGCGCGCAACCACCCTGTCCTGGCTCGCCTCGGTGAAAGTCACGCCCTTCAGTTCCGCAAAGGGCATCTTCAGCGAATTGATTTTTTCCAGCGGCGTCATGCGTCCTCCCGGTCGGCTGTGGTGCCATTGCGCAACAGCATGGACGGAGCGGGTAAGCGAGGCAATGACGTCCGAGGTCATGGCCGCAGGGATGCCGCGGCCGCGCCGCCGGTGTGTGGAGCTTACGCCTTCTCCAATCCGCACCATTCCGCGATGAACAACGCCATCGCCTTCGTCGCCTTGCGCAGCGATTCCAGATCGACATATTCGTTGAAGCCGTGCATCGCCGCGCCGCTGGCGCCGAAGCACAGGCTCGGAATGTTGTAGTTCAATCCGTAGAAGCGCGTATCGGTGAGCGCGGTGAAGACGAGGTCCTGCACCTTCCCGCCATAGACCGCGGTGTAGGCCTTGCCGAACGCAGCCTCGGCTTGCGCGGAGTCCTTCAGCTCATAGCCCTCCGACAGAAAGCCCGACCACTCCACCTCGGGCGGATTGTTGGAGAGGAAGCGGTGATCGCGCGCCGCACCGGCAACGCAGGCGCGGATCTCGGCCTGCGCCTCCGCAACCGACCAGCCCGGCAGGATGGCGATGCGGCAATCGACGTCGCACCAGGCCGGCACGCTGGACGCCCAGTCGCCGCCCTTGATGATGCCGGGATTGAAATTGATCGGATGGGTGAGCCCCTTGAAATGACGATCACTCTTGGCGCGCTCGTTCCATTCGGTCTCCAGCTTCTGCAAGGCTCCGATCAGGTGATAGGCGGCAGTAATGGCATTGGCACCCGCGCCAGCCTCGAATACGTGGACCGGATGGCCGCGCACCTTCAGGCGAAACCAGATCACCCCCACCTGCGAGCGGACCATCTTGCCGCCGGTCGGCTCCGGGATGAGACAGGCATCCGCCCGATAACCGCGCTGCAGGGTCGAGAGCGCTCCCACGCCCGTGCTCTCCTCTTCGATCACGGACTGAAAATGAATGCGCGCGGTCGGCTTGAAGCCGGCGGCCTTGATCGCATCGAGTGCGTAGAGCGCGCCGATGGTGCCCGACTTCATGTCACAGGCGCCGCGCCCGTACATCCTGCCGTCCTTGATGACGGGAGCGAATGGCGGCGTCTCCCACATGTCCAACGGACCCGCGGGCACCACATCGCAATGGCCCTGCAGGATCAGCGATTTTCCGGCTGATGTCGAAGGCTGATAGGTGCCGACGACGGTTCGAGCCCTGGAAAAATCGTGCTCGATCGGCCCGTAGCCGCGCAGCTCCTTGAGCTCGTCAAGATTGATGTGCCAGTCGTCAACCTCATAGCCGCGCGCCCGCAACAGATCGCCGATCATGTCCTGGCATGGACCCTCCGCGCCGCGGGTCGAGGGAATTGCGACGAAATCGCGCGTGGTGGCGAGCTGCGCGTCGAAAGCGGCATCGACGGCGTCGAGAATTCTCTGCGTGGTATCGCTGTTCATCTGCATCCCTGTTTCTGGCGCCGGCGCAGCATTCCGGCTGTCTTCCAGAATCGCAAGCGTCCCCCTACAGTCGGCGGCGCAAACGAGATATGCGGCTGCAATCGAGGATGATGCCTTTACCTGCGAGTTTCCGCCATGCCATCGTGTTGGCCCTTGCGCTGGGCGCGTCAGCATGGCCCGCACACGCGCAATATGTCGGTCGCGAGCAGGACATTGTCGGCTTGCGGCTCGGCCAGCGTGTCCTGGTCGATGACGGAACCTGCCCGGCCGGCCAGGTCAAGGAAGTCTCAGGCGCGAAGATGACGTCGACGGGCGTCGTACCCGCGCGCAAATGTATCCCGCGCCTTCCGAAGAAGAAGTGATGCGGCGCGTCACTGAATGAAGTCGCCGCATTTCTGCACGTCGGTATCGGCCGTGCCCCAGGGCATGATCGGGACGGTCGAGGTCGAGTTCTTCGGCGAGCCTTCGATCAGCTTGTCCGAATAGACCATGTAGACCAGCACGTTGCGCTTGGCGTCGCAGCCGCGCACGATCTGCATCCTCTTGAAGAACATCGAACGGCGCTGGCGAAACATGTCCTCGGCCTGCTCGAGCTTGCGCTTGAAGCGAATTGGACCGATCTGGCGGCATGCCAACGAAATGTCCGAGACCTGCTCGGCAAGCCCGAGCCAGCCTTTGAAGCCGCCCCTCTCCGGCACCGTGAAGTGACAGGCAACACCATCGACTTCCGGATCGTCGATGCCATAGGTGGCGAGCTTGTCATTCGGGCTCATCAGCTTGAACACGGTGGAGCGGCGGAAAATCAGGTCGGGCTCTTCGGCCGCGGATGCAGCGGAATACGAAAACGTCAGCACAACCAGCAGCGACAGGACGAGATTTTTCAAGTTTGTGTCACACTTCAAGTTCGTATCAGACGGGCTTACGGCTTTGGATGTCATCAAGGTCTCCGAGGTGCCGGCGAAATCGAAAAACGGCACTAAATCATGGATTTGGTGGCGGGACTGCTCTCTACATCTGAGCGCAATTTTGACTCACCCAGATATCACAAACGTGGCAACGGCCGCGCTTTCGCCATCTAGACGCGCAACCTCTGTGGGGGAAAACCCGCAGGCGTCCGTCAATTAGCGGAATGTGAGGCTTTTTTGCTACGCTCCGCGCGGAATTCGCAAAGATTCGAACCACTGTGCTGGTGAGCGCGTTTTGCGTCTGCAACAACGGGACGCGGCGATCGGAATTTGGGGACATTGCGCGTGACTTTTCGTCGAAGACTGATCGCCCGAACGGCAAGCCAGAGCTTTTGGCCGGCTGTGGCGCTGGCCGCGGCCGGCAGCCTCGGCACTGTCTCGCGCGCAGACGCCACCTTCTATTACTGGCAGGATTCCGAACCGAGCCTCTACCAGTCCTACCGGTCAGAACCCGCTATCCAGCCGCGCCGGCCCCACGGGCGCCATCCGGCCGCGAAGAAGGACACACCACCCGAGAAGGATACCTCGGCCAAACCACAAGCGCCGCTCACCATCGCAATCTCCATCAACAGGCAGCAGGTCAAGATCTACGACGCCAACGGCTTCTTCGCGCAGGCTCCGGTTTCCACCGGGATGCGCGGTCACCCGACGCCGATGGGCGTGTTCAGCGTGATCCAGAAGCACAAATGGCATCACTCCAATATCTATAGCGGCGCGCCGATGCCCTACATGCAGCGCATCACCTGGTCCGGCGTTGCGATGCATGCCGGCGTGCTGCCCGGCTATCCGGCCTCGCATGGCTGCATTCGCATGCCCAATGCGTTTGCGATCAAGATGTGGAACTGGACGCGTCTGGGCGCGCGCGTGCTGGTCACGCCCGGCGAGATCGCGCCTGAAAGCTTCTCACATCCCCTGCTCCCGACCGTGAAGACGCAGCCGCAACCGCCGGACGCAGCAGACGCCGGGAGCAAAGCGCCTGCAGCGAAGGCGGACAAGGGCGCGCCCACCGGCCAGCCCCAGAGCAGCGAGGCAAAGCTCGATCTGCGCCCGAGCGTCGGCCAGGCCAGCGACAAGACTCTCACCGCCGACGCCAGCGGCCCCGCGCGCGCGAGCGAGGGTCCGGTCACCATGTCGGATGCGCCGTCGGCACCGAAGGACGGTGTCGCGGCCGACCAGGCAGGCGCCGAGCGCGCAGCGAAATCCGAAACCATAACGCTGGAGACGGTCGACGCCGCGCCCAAGCCGGACGATAAGGGCTCAAATCCCGGGATGCCGACCGAAAGCAAGGCGCCGGAAATCGTGAAGGTCGAAGCCGAGATCGATCCGGGAAAGCCGATCACGGCCGCGCCAGGCGAGAACGCCAAGTCGACCGCCGATGCCAACAAAGACGAGACCCGCCCGCCCGATGCCGCGAAGGCTGCGGCGGCAAAGGCGGAGGCTGCGAAGCGAACCGGCCAGATCTCGGTGTTCGTGAGCCGCAAGGACTCCAAGGTCTATGTGCGGCAGAATTTCGCGCCGCTCTTCGACTCCCCGGTCACCGTCACGCCGAGCGACCGGCCGCTGGGCACGCATGTCTTCACCGCCCTGGTCGACAAGAACGACCCGAACATCCTGCGCTGGACGGTTGTGTCGCTGCCGGTCTCACTGCGCAGCCAGGCGCGCGAGGACGCGCCTGTGCGCCGGAAGGGCGCGCATGCCGCGCACATCGAGGCCAAGCCGGTGCCGGTCGCCGACAGTCCGGCCGAGGCGCTGGATCGGATCACCATTCCCAATGACGTGATGGCGCGGATCACGGAGGCGCTGACCACCGGCAGTTCCATCATCGTCTCCGATCAAGGCATCAATCAGGGCGAAACCGGGGAAGGCACGGATTTCATCGTATCATTGCGCTAGTCGCCTTGCCGGAGCAGGTCGGCTACAACCCGTGCCCTCATGACCGACCTTTCGACGCCCGCCCCAACTGCCGCGCCACGATCAGCCGTGTCGGATGATGCTTTCGACCGCCTGACGCGCCTCGGCTGGAGCAAGGGCCTGGCTGCGATCGTCGCAGGCCTTGCCGCATCGTTCCTCCTGCTCGGCTATGCGCTGGTCTACTGGCGCAACGCCGACATGGACTTCATGGTGATCTACAACGCGCTTGTCATGAATGACGGCAAGCCGCAGCACTTCTTCGATCACACCGCCTATCTGACAATCCTGACGGTCAAATCGTGGTTCCGCCTGCTGCACGGCCTGAGGCTGCTCGATGCCTACACCCTGCCGGCGATCCCCAAGCCCGCCGACGCGGCAGCCTTCGACGCTGCAATGACGCAGGCGGTTCGCGCCGGGCGCGTCCTTGCCTTCCTGATTGCGACCTCCTGCGTCCTGATTTTCGCCGCGCTCATCCGCTTCATCGTCCGCGACTGGCGCGTCGCCCTGCTGGCAGTGTTGGCTTTCGGCTTGTCCGGGGGCATTGCCGTGCATTCGCGGATTCTGCGCAGCGAGCTCGTCGCGGCCTGCCCTGTGATTTTCGCGCTGATGATCCTGATGGCAATCGGCCGCCGCGCGAATAGCTGGCGGCCGCTCGGCATGTCGCTGGCTGCGGCGCTGTGCGTGCTGGGCCTTGAGAACAAGGTGCAGACGATCCTTCTGATCGGCCTGCTGCCGTTCGTGATCCTGCCGTTTGGAAGCGCAAGAAGTGCGAGTCCCCCCTTCTGGCAAAACACCCGATGGAGCTGGCTCGCGGTCGCGATCGCCGCCGCAATCGCGGCTCTGTCCGCCTTGGCGGCATGGCCGCTGCTGACAGCGGGATTCGACCGCGGTCTGCTGAAAGCCGCGCAATTCCACCCGCTGCTTCTCGGACGCTTTGGCATTTATCAAACGGCGCTCGTCGCGCTGGTCGGCATCTGCATGATCGTTTACGCCGCGCTGTGGCGGGTCAGCGCCGCCGAGACGCTCGCTTCGGTCCTCGCGGTGGTCGCGGGCGCAGCGCTGGCGCTGCTCCTGCTCGATCTCGACTACAACACGGCCAACGTAATCGCCCTCGCCAATCCGCTGGAGAAGATGCTGACCTTTGCCGATCCCAACACGGCAAACGCCGCCAATGGGTCGAGCCTTGCGGCAGTCGTACTCTTGCTGCTCGATGGCCTCGGATCGGTGCTGGCGCGCTACACCTTCGTGCTCCACTCCTCGCCGCGTCCGACCGTCTTCCTGACCTGGCTGATTATCCCCGGCATTATCTATGCGTTCAGGCGTGGCGAACGACGGGCCGCGCTGCAGTCGCTGCTCCTGATGCTCGCCGCCATCGCGATCGATACGCTCGGCGTGCGGCGCGGCCTCAAGGCGGAATATTTCATTTTCACCGATCCGCTGATCATTCTTGCCGGTGCCGTGCTGCTCGACCGCCTGCGCGACCTGCGCTTTCACAAATGGACCTACGGAATCGGGATCGCGCTGTTGGGCCTGCACATTGCGGTCGGACAATCCGAGCCTCTGAAATACGCGCTCAAGCGCAGCGGCCCGCAACCGGTCTGCGAGTGGAACCGCTATTACATGCCGCTCTTGCCGCTGCCTTGGTGCCCGTCCTAGCGAGCTGTTCCAGCGGCAGGAACCTTGAGTCGCGCGGGCGAGATCGGCGAAGCAACTCGTCATC
>CAYVVB010000586.1:0-3595 GCA_964454955.1 uncultured Bradyrhizobium sp.
CCACCGGCAAGAAGATGTAAAAGAAGAAGGGCACCGGCGGTGCCCGACACGGCTCGGCGCGCGAGCCGCAGTACCGCGGCGGCGGCCGTGCCTTCGGTCCGGTGGTGCGTTCGCACGCCACCGATCTGCCGAAGAAGGTTCGCGCGCTCGCGCTCAAGCATGCGCTCTCGGCCAAGGCCAAGGACGGCGATCTCGTCGTGCTGCAGGAAGCCAGGCTCGAAGCCGCCAAGACCAAGGCGCTGATCGGGCACTTCTCGGGGCTCGGCCTGACCAACGCGCTGATTATCGACGGTGCCGAGCTGAACAACGGCTTCGCCGTTGCTGCCCGCAACATCCCGAATATGGACGTGCTGCCGATCCAGGGCATCAACGTCTACGACATTCTGCGCCGCCAGAAGCTGGTGCTGACCAAGGCGGCGATCGATGCGCTGGAGGCGCGCTTCAAATGAAGAACATCGAGCCGCGCCATTACGACATCATCGTCGCTCCCGTGGTGACCGAAAAGGCCACGATGGCCTCGGAGCACAACAAGGTTCTGTTCAAGGTTGCCGCTAAGGCGACCAAGCCGCAGATCAAAGAGGCGATCGAGAAGCTGTTCGACGTCAAGGTCAAGAGCGTGAACACGCTGGTGCGCAAGGGCAAGAACAAGGTGTTCCGCGGTACCTACGGTTCGCAGTCGGACACCAAGCGCGCGATCGTGACCCTCGAAGAGGGCCACCGCATCGACGTGACCACCGGACTCTGAGGCGATAGGGCCATGGCACTCAAGAAATTCAATCCCACGACGCCGGGTCAGCGCCAGCTGATCATGGTCGACCGTTCGGCGCTCTATAAGGGCAAGCCGGTCAAGACCTTGACCGAGGGCAAGCTGGCGAGCGGCGGGCGCAACAATACCGGGCGCATCACCGTGCGTTTCCGCGGCGGTGGCCACAAGCAGGCCTACCGGGTGGTCGACTTCAAGCGCTCGAAGGTGGACGTTCCTGCAACGGTCGAGCGGCTGGAATACGATCCGAACCGCACGGGCTTCATCGCGCTGATCAAGTACAAGGACGGCGAGCTGGCCTACATCCTCGCGCCGCAGCGCCTTGCCGTGGGCGACACCATCATCGCCGGCAACTATGTCGACGTGAAGCCGGGCAACGTCATGCCGCTCGGCAACATGCCGGTCGGCACCATCGTGCACAATATCGAGACCAAGATCGGCAAGGGCGGCCAGCTCGCGCGTTCCGCCGGCACCTACGCCCAGCTCGTCGGCCGCGACCAGGATTACGTCATTCTGCGCCTCAACTCGGGCGAGCAGCGCCTCGTGCACGGCCGCTGCCGCGGCACCATCGGCGCGGTGTCGAACCCCGATCACATGAACATCTCGATCGGCAAGGCGGGGCGCAAGCGCTGGCTCGGCCGGCGGCCGCATAACCGCGGTGTCGCCATGAACCCGATCGATCACCCGCACGGCGGCGGCGAAGGCCGCACCTCGGGCGGCCGTCATCCGGTGACCCCATGGGGTAAGCCCACCAAGGGCAAGAAGACCCGCTCCAACAAGTCGACCGACAAATTCATTCTCCTAAGCCGCCACAAGCGGAAGAAGTAAGGAACGCCGGACATGGTTCGTTCAGTCTGGAAAGGCCCGTTCGTCGAGGCGTCGCTGCTCAAGAAGGCAGATGCGGCGCGCGCCTCCGGCCGTCACGATGTGATCAAGATCTGGAGCCGCCGCTCGACCATCCTGCCGCAGTTCGTCGGCCTCGTGTTCGGCGTCTACAACGGCCAGAAGCACGTGCCGGTCTCGGTCAACGAGGAAATGGTCGGGCACAAGTTCGGCGAGTTCTCGCCGACCCGGACCTTCCACGGCCATTCGGGCGACAAGAAAGCCAAGAAGGCTTGAGAAGCAGGCTTGAGGATTAAGCGATGAGCAAACCAAAGCGCGAACGTAGCCTCGCGGACAATGAGGCCAAGGCGGTCGCCCGAATGCTGCGGGTGAGCCCGCAGAAGCTCAATCTGGTCGCGCAGATGATCCGCGGCCGCAAGGCTTCGGCAGCACTCGCCGACCTGCAGTTCTCGCGCAAGCGGATCGCAGTCGACGTGAAGAAGTGCCTGGAGTCGGCGATCGCCAACGCCGAGAACAACCACGATCTCGATGTCGACGACCTCGTGGTGTCCGAGGCCTTCGTCGGCAACGGCATCGTGATGAAGCGTTTTGCCCCTCGCGGCCGCGGCCGCTCGGGCCGGGTTTTCAAACCGTTTTCGCAGCTGACGATCGTCGTTCGTCAGGTCGAGGCGAGCGCTTAAGGAGCGCGGGAGAACAAGATGGGTCAGAAGATCAATCCGATCGGGCTGCGTCTCGGCATCAACCGGACCTGGGATTCGCGCTGGTTCGCCGGGAAAGCCGAGTACGGCAAGCTGTTGCACGAGGACGTCAAGATCCGCGAGATCCTGCACAAGGACTTGAAGCAGGCCGCCGTGGCGCGCATCGTCATCGAGCGTCCGCACAAGAAGTGCCGCGTCACCATCCATTCGGCACGTCCGGGCGTGGTGATCGGCAAGAAGGGCGCCGACATCGACAAGCTGCGCAAGAAGGTGGCCGACATCACCTCGTCGGACGTCGTCATCAACATCGTCGAAATCCGCAAGCCCGAGCTCGACGCGACCCTGGTCGCCGAGTCGATCGCCCAGCAGCTCGAGCGCCGCGTGGCATTCCGCCGCGCCATGAAGCGCGCCGTGCAGTCGGCGATGCGTCTCGGCGCCGAGGGCATCCGCATCAACTGCTCGGGTCGCCTGGGCGGCGCGGAAATCGCGCGCATGGAGTGGTATCGCGAGGGGCGGGTGCCGTTGCACACGCTGCGCGCCGACATCGACTACGGCGTCGCCACCGCATTCACGACGTTCGGCACCTGCGGTGTCAAGGTCTGGATCTTCAAGGGTGAAATCCTCGAGCACGATCCGATGGCGCAGGACAAGCGGATGGCAGAGGGCGAGGGCACTCGGCCGCGCCGCGACGCCGCTTGAGGCGAATCCAGGAATTTGAGGGCTTGAAGCCATGATGCAACCAAAGAAAACGAAGTTCCGGAAGGCGCATAAGGGCCGCATTCACGGCGTTGCGTCTTCGGGCGCGACGTTGTCGTTCGGCCAGTTCGGGCTGAAGGCGCTGGAGCCTGAGCGCGTCACCGCGCGTCAGATCGAGGCCGCCCGCCGCGCGCTGACCCGTCACATGAAGCGCGCCGGCCGCGTCTGGATCCGCGTCTTCCCGGACGTGCCCGTGTCGAAGAAGCCGGCCGAAGTTCGCATGGGCTCCGGCAAGGGTTCGCCCGAATTGTGGGTGGTGCGGGTCAAGCCTGGCCGCGTGCTGTTCGAAATCGACGGCGTGAACAACCAGACAGCACGCGAGGCCTTGGGGCTCGCAGCCGCCAAGCTGCCGATCAAGACTCGCTTCGTCGAGCGCATTGCGGAGTAATGCTCAATGGCCCAGATGAAAGTTTCCGACATCCGCGCGATGAGCCCCGATCAGATGGAGGATGCGGTCCTCAATCTGAAGAAGGAGCGCTTCAACCTGCGCTTCCAGCGCGCCACGGGGCAGCTGGAGAACACCTCGCGGCTGCGC
>CAYVVB010000587.1:0-5396 GCA_964454955.1 uncultured Bradyrhizobium sp.
GGGTGTGGGGGCTGCCTCCTCTGGTGAACATCTCTCATCTTGCGTCATTTTGTGCTCGCGGATAGAGACCCCTCATCCGTCGCGGACTTTGTCCGCGCCACCTTCTCCCACAAGGGGAGAAGGAAGCATTTCAGATTTTGGATTAGACTTCCCTGATGACAGGCGCGGCAAAGAATGAAGCCAATGTGCAATCACCCCCGCGGCCGCTGGTCGACCACGGCCGGGCCAAGGTCAATCTGACGCTCCGCGTCGTGGGGCGCCGCGTCGACGGCTACCACGATCTGGAAAGCGTAGTGGCGTTCGCCGACTGCGCCGATCGCCTGACCTTGACGCCGGGTCCCGAACTGTCCCTGCAAACCACGGGTCCGATGGCAAAGGCCTGCGGCGAGGTCGCCGACAATCTGGTGCTGAAGGCGGCAACGCTGCTGGCCGCATGCGTCGAGGGCCTGAAGCTCGGCGCCTTTGCTCTTGAAAAGGTGTTGCCGGTCGCGGCCGGCATTGGCGGCGGCTCGGCGGATGCGGCCGCAGCGCTGCGGCTGCTGGCCCGGCTGAACGGCCTTGCGCCTGACGATGACCGTCTTGCCGACGTCGCGCTCAAGACCGGCGCCGATGTGCCGGTCTGTCTTGCTTCGCGTGCCTGTGACATGACCGGCGTCGGCGAGGGGCTGCTGCCGCTCAATCTGCCGAAGCTGCCTTGCGTGCTGGTCAATCCCGGCGTGCCGGTTGCGACCAAGGACGTGTTCGCCGCGCTCGGCCTGCGCAATGGCGAACTCCTGGTCGGTGTCGCCGACGTGATCAAGTCGCGAGCCTGGCCCCGCGACGGCGCATCCATCGCCGACTGGATCGCGGCGCTGTCGGCCGTCGGCAACGACCTCGAGGCGCCGGCGCGGCGCATTGAACCCGTCATCGGGGACGTCCTGACCGCGCTCGGCGAGTCCAAAGGTGCAAGGCTGGCGCGGATGAGCGGATCAGGCGCGACCTGCTTTGCGCTTTTTGCAGCCGCCGGCGATGCGCAAGCCGCAGCGAAGAAGATTTCCGCAGAGCGGCCCACCTGGTGGGTGCACGCGGGCGAGTTGAGTTAGAACTTCGCACGGCGGATCAACGACAGCGTCATCGGTCATTGCACCGCCGCCGCAATAGGCTTCGCTATTGCGGCCCACATTCTTCTTCATACCCATCGTCGCAACACATGCGCGAGGCGAACTATAAGTCTCGTCCCAACGCGCATGACTGCACTGCGCACACTCGAGACATTGCAGCGATGCGAACCGGGCCGTTGTCGGAGATGGCTTGCCGCTTACATGCGCGACCGTAAGCCTCGGTGCGATGATCGCGCCTGCAGAATAGAAAGAAGAAAAGATGACATCGACTTCGAAGACGTTCGCAGCTTCGGCTGCGACGCTGTCCGCGCTTGCGTTCTTGATGACGACAGCGCCCGCCGCATACGCGGACGAATATTGCCTTTCTGGCCCTCAAGCAGCTCATGGCTGCGGCTATACGAGCCTGGAGCAGTGCAGGGCCGCATCCGCCGGCATCGGTGGCATGTGCGGGCGCGCTCCCTCATCCAGCAATCCTAGCGAAGCGCTGGCAAAGCAACCGCACGCGCGGACCGCGCATCATGCCAGGCGAGAACCCGCCGCGCAGTGACAGGCCGGAATTGAGATCAGATTCTAATGCTGCGGCCTTCGAGTTCGACTTCGGAGGCCGCAATTTTTTGGGAAGCAGCAGGCTCGCGGCGCTTCACTGCCGGTTGATTTGCCCGACAGGCGTTTTCGCCGACCATGATTTGAAGCCACATATCGAATTGTCGACGAGCACGTGTCAGAGATGCACGTTCTTCGTGCTTGCTCGAACCTACCCGGTGAACATCCAGAGTTGCTCGCTGGCCATGTAACCTGCGAGGAGCAGGATGCCGAACGCAACGATGAGCGCCGCAGCGCCGACCTCGATCGCGCGCATCGCAAGCATGCCGGGTCCTGCTCGCGTCTTGGCGAGGCGACCTGCGACATCGCGCGCGCTGACTGCGACAGTGGCGATTGCCGCGACGGTCGCAGCGGTGCCCAATCCCATGATCAGCGTTGCGCCGACGCCGGTCCAGAACAGGTCCTGCGCCAGCGCAAAGATCAGCACGATGATTGCACCGGAGCATGGTCTTAAACCTACCGCGATCACCGCGGCGAGGCCCCGCCGCCAGCCGCCAGCGCCGGCCAGCATGGCCGGCTCGGGTCCATGGGCATGGCCCCAGGCCGATTCATGGTGGTCATGATCGTCATGGCAACGGAAGCCGTGCGCGTGCGCAGTGCATCCGTCGACCTGACATTGCCCGCCGCGCATGGCGATTGTGCCAGGCCGCGGTTCGGAGAATCGGAGGGTTGCGGCGTTTGAGCTTTTGGCTGCTGGGGCCGCAGCGAAAACGAGATCGGGCGCTTGGCGGAAGGCCAGTTCCTGCAAGGCGATCAGGAAGCGGCGGCCTTTGACGTAGAGAAGCCGCAGGCCGATGAGGATGACGAGACCATAGCTTGTGATCTCGACCAGATGGACGGTCAGCCCGATCGCCTTGGCGGTCGCGCCGAGCAGAACCGCGGCGATGGCCACCACGACAATGGCAACAATCGACTGAATGCCCGCGGACACAAATGACAAGACCACGCCGCGGCGCCAGGTTTCCTCGTTGGCGACAACGTAGGACGAGATCACGGCCTTGCCATGCCCTGGGCCGACGGCATGGAAGACGCCATAGACAAAGGAGATGCCGAACAGTTCCCACATCGCGGCGCCATCCTCCTTGCTCGCCCGGATGAAGCCCGACAGCGAGCGGTAGAAGGCAGCCTGCTCGGCAAAAATCCAACCCGTCAGGCTGGATGCGGACGTGGCAGTGGCAGCATGCGGCGCACCGAACGGCGCGCTCCACGCCGACGCAACACCGGTGGCGCAGGCAATGAGGATCGCCGCCAGCGCGGTCAGGGCGACACCACGCGATCTGGTCATGGGCACCTCACCTGGATCTTGTTGGCGAAGATTTCTCCATAGGCGCTGGAGGGATCGAGCGGCACGCTGTCGAGCTGGCTGAGCCGCGCCTGCTCGGCGGGCGTCGGCTGATGCGGCAGATCGTAGCTCACGAGGCATTGCGGCGCGCCGCTCAAGGAGACCGGCTTGTCCCTGGCGAATTCGAAATCCACGAAGATCGAGGGATCGTAGATTTCGATCTGCATGGCCTTGGCGGAAGCGGCCGCTTTCAAGGGCAAGGTGAAATGCAGGGTGAGAGCGGCGTTTTTGTATTCAAGCCAGTAGTCGACCGGGTCGCCAAACTTCAGCTTCTTGCCGTCGGCGCGCGCATAGGTGAAGTAAGCATACTCCTTCAGGGAATCGACGTTGGTTTGCGCAAGCGACGCCAGCTCCTGCCGCGTGTATTGGCCTTTCCTGGCGTGCGGGATGCCCTGAAGCGCATAGGCCGAAAACATGTCGTCGAAGGTCCAGTCGTGGCGAATGCCCGTCATGGCGCCATCCGCCGCATAAAGCACTTCGCTATGGAAGGTGACCCAGACGTGGGGATGCGCCTCCGCGCAGTTGACGGACAACAACAAGACGAGGATCGCGCCGGAGCAGCACGTGCGTTTGATCATGGTCTATCTGCCGAATCGAGGAATGAGGGCCCCCATGAGAAGCGGGGACGGTGGTCTCAAATGCGCATCGAGCGCGATAGCGCACCAGATGACGCATGCGCCTTGTGTCGCGCCATGCGGGACATGTCCTGTAGGAGGCACGGCCGCCGCAGCAAGGCGTCAGGCGACCGGGGGCGCGCGAGACAGGAATGCCGCGCGACGCGGCTGAAATACCGGATCGGAAACCGGATTGAACGCACGATCAATCTCGGCAAATTGCTGCGAAAACGGATTTGCCTGCACATCCGGCAGCCAGGAGTTCGACAGCAGGAAGCCCGAGAAGCAGATCGGGCAGTGGTCATCGTCATCGGCCAGCCGCGACGGTAGCTGCTGTGCGTCCTGCTGTGTCGATCGGGCGCGCTTGACGCTCACGACATCGGAGCGATCGAACCCTGAAAGGGCGAGATCATGCTTGTGGACATGTGCAAACGACAGCGCGAGCTGCAGCATCAGTGCCGCCAGCGCGAGGTAGGCTCCACATTGCCGGGCGAAGGCCCGTGCCGACATCACTTTCGCCCCTGCCAAGGAGCCGTCCCCCTTCCGACGTCAGATGCCTCGAAACTACTGCCATCAGTCGAGCGCACGCAATGGCCGCTTTGCATCAGTGATCACCTGCAGTGGACGCGGAAAATATGGCGATCGAGGGGCTATGAGCGCCCGGTGATCCGGACGCTTCCTTTCGGGTGAACAGGCGCTTCCAGCCCGGTTGCGTCACACTTGCTGGTCGGGTCATCGTGCCGCTCGCCGAGCGCGTCGGTCGAGGGAAAGATGCTCTCGTAGATCGCGCGGGCTTCGCGAATCAGGCGAGCCCGCTCGAGCTCGGATTTCGAAACAAATCCTACGATCTCACCCATTGGCATTCTCTTTGGAGGGTTTTCGAGCGAAGTGGGGCACCGGTTCGCGACCGGTCTAGGCGCAGCACGCTTCGAAGCCTTGCCTCAATACGTCCTTTGGCAGATCACGCCCGATGAAAACAAGGCGTGTCTGACGCCGTTCCTGCTCCTTCCAGGGGCGCTGACTTCCGCCTTCAATGAGCATGTGGACGCTCTGAACGACAAACTGCCGATCCTCATCCTCGATCGATGCGATGCCCTTCATGCGCACAATGTCCGCCCCGTAGCGCTGGGTGACGTCCTGAATCCAGGACACGAACCTATTGGGCTTCATCGGCCGGTCGGCGACCAGGGACAGGCTGTCGATCGCGTTGTCGTGTTCGTGCCCATCTTCGTTGAGGAATCTCGGCTCGATTTCGAGGATGCGCTCGAGATTGAAGGCGTCTCGTCCCAATACCTGGACGAGATCGACGCTACAACGCTCCGTTCTGTGAAGCTTCGCATAAGGGTTGATGTTTCGGATACGACGTTCGCCTGTTGCGAGGCTGCGTGCATCGACGAGATCGATTGTCGCAAACTGATTCGCCCGTCGCGTTAAAGTGCCGCATCCCGACGCCTTGCGCCGTCGGGCAAATCAGCAGCATCGTCCCGCGCATCCTGTCCCGGCACGAGGGGCGTATCGCGATCGTCACGACACGCGGGGCAGGTGGCGGTGGACGTGATGAGGCTGACTGACGAGCGGCACAATCGCGGACGGCGAAGTCGTGTGGTCCTGGCGCGCCCATGCAAGCGCCAAGTAGGCGACGATGCTTCGCATCGCGCCTATGACGGTGACAAACGCCGGTTCACCGGGGAGAGTACGAAGTAAGCCGTAAACCACTGCGCAGGGAAGGCCGGAGTG
>CAYVVB010000588.1:0-4785 GCA_964454955.1 uncultured Bradyrhizobium sp.
GTCAAGGGCGGCTTCACCGTCGATCTCGACGGCGCCGTGGCCTTCCTGCCGCGCTCGCAGGTCGATATCCGTCCGATCCGCGACGTTGCGCCCCTGATGAACAACTCGCAGCCGTTCCAGATCCTCAAGATGGACCGTCGCCGCGGCAACATCGTCGTCTCCCGCCGCACCGTGCTGGAAGAGACCCGCGCCGAGCAGCGCCAGGAGCTGGTGCAGAATCTCGAAGAGGGTCAGGTCATCGACGGCGTGGTCAAGAACATCACCGATTACGGTGCGATCGTCGACCTCGGCGGCATCGACGGCCTGTTGCACGTGACCGATATCGCCTGGCGCCGGGTCAATCATCCGACCGAGGTGCTGTCCATCGGCCAGACGGTGAAGGTCAAGATCATCAAGATCAACCACGAGACCCACCGCATTTCGCTCGGCATCAAGCAGTTGCTGGACGATCCGTGGCAGGGCATCGAGGCGAAATATCCGATTGGGGCGCGCCTCCATGGCCGCGTCACCAACATCACCGACTACGGCGCCTTCGTGGAGCTGGAGCCGGGCATCGAGGGCCTGATCCACGTCTCGGAGATGTCGTGGACCAAGAAGAACATGCACCCCGGCAAGATCGTTTCGACGTCGCAGGAAGTCGAAGTGCAGGTGCTGGAGGTCGATTCGGTCAAGCGGCGCATTTCGCTCGGCCTCAAGCAGACCATGCGCAATCCCTGGGAGGTTTTCGTCGAGAAGCACCCGGTGGGATCGGTGGTCGAGGGCGAGGTCAAGAACAAGACCGAGTTCGGCCTGTTCCTCGGGCTCGAGGGCGACGTCGACGGCATGGTGCATCTGTCCGATCTCGACTGGAAGCTTCCGGGCGAGCAGGTGATCGACAACTTCAAGAAGGGCGACCATGTGAAGGCCGTGGTGCTTGACGTGGATGTCGAGAAGGAGCGCATCTCGCTCGGCATCAAGCAGCTTGAAGGCGACCCGTTCGCCGAGCCGGGCGACGTCAAGAAGGGCGCCGTGGTGACCTGCGAAGTGCTCGAGGTGAAGGAAAGCGGCATCGAGGTGAAGATCGTCGGTACCGATTTCACCACCTTCATCAAGCGCTCGGAACTGGCGCGCGACCGCAACGACCAGCGCGCTGATCGCTTCGCCGTCGGCGAGAAGGTCGACGCGCGGGTGATCCAGTTCGACAAGAAGGCCCGCAAGGTGCAGGTCTCGATCAAGGCGCTGGAAGTCGCCGAAGAGAAGGAGGCCATCGCCCAATACGGCTCCTCCGATTCGGGCGCGACGCTGGGCGACATCCTGGGCACCGCGTTGAAGAATCGCGACAAGGACAAGTAAAGCGGACGCTTTCGTTTTCACGACAAAAGCCCCGGCGTTCCGCCGGGGCTTTTTTGTTGGTTGCAGGTCCCTGTCGTCCCTGCGAACGCAGGAATCCATGCAGGGCGCAGTTTGTCGCGAAGGTCGTCGGCTATCCGGGCCCAAAAACAGATTGCGCGGTGTGGGTCCCTGCGTTCGCAGGGACGACGGAGCCACGTTTTCTTCATATTGCGCCGCAATTGATGTATCTAGCTAACGCGGCGTTGACGCTGCCAATGGCAAACGCGCGTGAACTTACTTCAGGAGCATTTCGATGTCGCTGGATTCGGATGTGATCGTCGATCGGCGCAGGATGCGCCGCAAGCTGACCTTCTGGCGCGTGTTGGCGGCAGTCGTTGCGATCGCCGCGATTGCTGCCGTCAGCGCCGTGGTGTCGCCGCGCGGACGCAGCGCGTTCACGACCGCCGGTTCCATTGCCCGCGTCAACATCGATGGCTTGATCCGCACCGACCAGCAGCGCGTCGAGGCGCTGGAGCGGCTGGAGAACTCGAGCGCCGCCGCAGTCGTCGTGCACATCAATTCCCCGGGTGGCACGACCGCGGGTTCCGAACAGCTCTACGATTCGCTGATGCGGCTCAAGGCGAAGAAGCCCATGGTCGTGGTTGTGGACGGGTTGGCGGCCTCCGGCGGCTACATCACGGCGATCGCGGCTGACCATATCGTCGCGGCGCAAAGCTCGCTGGTCGGCTCGATCGGCGTATTGTTCCAATTTCCGAATTTTGCCGAGCTCCTGAAAACCATCGGGGTGAAGGTCGAGGAAGTGAAGTCATCGCCGCTGAAGGCTGCGCCCAATGGCTTCGAGCCGACAAGCCCCGAGGCGCGCGCGGCGCTGGATTCGCTGGTGAAGGATTCCTATGCGTGGTTTCGCGGGCTGGTGAAGCAGCGCCGCGGCATGGACGATGACCTGCTCGAGAAAGTCTCGGATGGGCGGGTGTTCACCGGCCGCCAGGCTGTCGATCTGAAACTGATCGATCAGCTCGGTGACGAGAAGACCGCGATCGCCTGGCTGGTCGAGCAGAAGAGCGTCAAGAAGGATCTGCCGGTTCGCGACTACAGTCTCAGCCCGCGCTTTGGCGACCTGACTTTCCTGCGCACGGCGGCCTCTGTCGCGCTGGATACGCTCGGCTTCAGCAGCATCGCGCGCCAGGTCGAACGGGCCGGAATGCCGCAGGCGGTCGACCGCCTCAGCCTGGACGGGATGCTGGCGCTGTGGCAGCCTGCCGGCGGCAATTGAAGGCTGTAAATTCCGATTATGCCCCTTCTTCCCGCCGCGCGTGTATTGCGACAAACCCGAATTGGAGCGTTTGTCACGCCTTTTCGCGCTGCGCAAACCGGATTTAGCGTCTTGACAGTTCAAGGTATTTTCACGGAAATGAGAGCCCACGTTCCCGGGCCCGCCCTTCGATGATCAAGTCCGAACTCGTTCAGCGCATCGCCGAGCACAACCCGCATCTGTACCAGCGGGATGTCGAGAACATCGTGAACGCCATTCTTGATGAGATCGTTGCGGCGCTGGCGCGCGGCGATCGGGTCGAGTTGCGCGGTTTCGGTGCGTTCTCGGTCAAGCATCGCCCGGCGCGCGCCGGGCGTAATCCGCGCACGGGAGCGCATGTGCCGGTGGATCAGAAGAACGTGCCGTTCTTCAAGACCGGCAAGGAAATGCGTGAACGGCTGAACCGCGAAAATCCCGAAAGCGGCAGCTGAAATTCGAGGGGCGGCTTCCTAAGTCTGGATCAGCCTTCGCGCACGACGTGGCGGCCGATGGCGATCAACGCGAGCGCGTCTCATGCGAAAATTCATCTCCTACGTGATCTTCATTCCGCTGGGCCTGATCCTGATCGCATTCGCGGTGGCGAACCGGCATTTCGTCACGGTCTCGTTTGATCCGTTCAATTCCGCCGATCCTTCGCTTGCCGTCTCAATGCCGCTGTTCGCCCTGATGATCGTGGTTGCGATCGCAGGCGTGATTGCGGGCGGCTGCGCGACCTGGTTTGGGCAGCGCCGTTGGCGTCGGGCGGTGCATCGGCTCGAGGCTGACGTGCGCGCCACGAGGGCCGAACTCGCGGACCTCCGCGCCGCCAAACGCGGCGAAGCCTTGAGGCTTCCCGTCCTCTCGCAAGGCGGTTCTTACGGGGCTTCCGGGCGAGACAAGCAGGGCGCGACGTTGTAGAAGGCGCCCCATCGGAATCCCTGGTTGCTGTTGCTCACGAAACTCATGTCCCTGCTGGTCAAAATCTGCGGCCTGTCCACGCGCGAGACGCTCGACGCCGCGCTCGGCGCGGGCGCGGACATGGTGGGGTTCGTGTTCTTTCCGCCCTCGCCGCGGCACCTTTCGCTCGACGCCGCGCGCGAACTCGGCGATGCGGTGCGCGGTCGCGCAAAGAAGGTTGCGTTGATGGTGAATGCCGACGACGCCACCCTTTCCGATGTCGTGACCGTGCTGCGGCCGGATATCCTGCAGCTTCACGGCGGCGAGAGCCCCGCACGGGTCGCCGAGATCAGGCAGAGGTATGCGCTCGAGGTGATGAAGGCGGTCGCGATCGAAACCGCGGCCGACCTTGCCGCGTTGTTCGACTACGCCGCCGTTTGCGACCGCATCCTGTTCGATGCCCGCCCGCCCAAGGACGCCACGCGACCCGGCGGACTTGGCGCGCCGTTCGACTGGCATGTGCTGGCAGGCCTGGACATCGCGCTGCCGTTCATGGTTTCAGGCGGGCTCAGTGCGGACAATGTCGCGGACGCCGTTCGCGTGACGCGGGCCGGCGGCGTGGATGTTTCCTCCGGCGTCGAGCGTGCGCCCGGCGTGAAGGATCCCGGAATGATCGATCGTTTCATCCGCGCTGCGCGCGCATCGCAAGAGCCGGCCACCCGATGACACCCGCCAAGCCAAACGCCAAGCCGAATTCCTACCGCAGCGGTCCCGACGAGCGCGGCCATTTCGGCATTTTCGGTGGCCGCTTCGTCGCGGAAACCTTGATGCCGCTGATCCTCGACCTGGAGAAGGCCTATGCAGAGGCCAAGGCCGATCCGGCCTTCCAGGCGGAGATGAAGGGCTACTTGCGCGACTATGTCGGCCGGCCCTCGCCGCTCTATTTCGCCGAACGTCTGACCGAGCATCTCGGCGGCGCCAAGATCTACCTGAAGCGCGAGGAGCTCAATCACACCGGCTCGCACAAGGTCAACAATGTGCTCGGCCAGATCATGCTGGCGCGTCGCATGGGCAAGAAGCGCATCATCGCCGAAACCGGTGCCGGCCAGCATGGCGTTGCGACCGCCACCTTGTGCGCGCGCTTCGGGCTTGAATGCGTGGTCTACATGGGCGCGGTCGACGTCGCGCGGCAGCAACCTACCGTGATCCGCATGTAAATGCTCGGCGCCAATGTGCTGCCGGTGCAATCGGGACCGCGGACGCTG
>CAYVVB010000589.1:0-1735 GCA_964454955.1 uncultured Bradyrhizobium sp.
GAGACCGGCCACTTCGCCACGCTCTGGCACAATATGGCGAAGCGCTGGGGCATCGAGGTCGATTTCATTCCCGGCGACTGGCGCCGCGGCGCCGATCCGGCCGCCATCGAGGCCAGGCTTGCCGAAGATATGTCGCAAGGCCAATCGCAGTCAATCAAGGCCGTCATGGTCGTGCACAATGAGACCTCGACCGGTGCAACCAGCCGGATCGGCGAGATCCGCGCAAGCCTCGACCGCGTCGGCCATCCTGCGCTGCTGATGGTCGACACCATCTCCTCGCTCGGCTCGGTCGACTACCGGCACGAGGAATGGACGGTCGACGTCAGCGTCAGCTGCTCGCAAAAGGGATTCATGCTGCCGCCGGGGCTCGGCTTCAACGCGATTTCGGAAAAGGCCCGCGCCGTCGCGAAAACCAACAAAATGCCGCGCTCTTACTGGGATTGGGAGGAGATGCTGAAGCCGAATGCGAAGGGCTTCTTTCCCTACACGCCGGCGACCAACCTGCTTTACGGCCTGCGCGAAGCGATTGCGATGTTGCATGAAGAAGGGCTGGACAAGGTCTTTGCCCGCCATCAGCGGCTCGCTGCGGCGACCCGCGCCGCGGTCAACCATTGGGGACTGGAAGTGCTCTGCCAGGAGCCGAAGGACTTCTCGCCGGTGCTCACCGCCGTGCTGATGCCGCCGGGTTATGACGCCGACGAATTCCGAAAAGTCGTGCTCGACAATTTCAACATGTCGCTTGGCAGCGGGCTGTCGAAGGTCGCCGGCAAGGTGTTCCGCATCGGCCACCTCGGCGAATGCAACGACCTCACCTTGCTTGCCGCGCTGACGGGCGTGGAGATGGGACTGGCGATCGCGGGCATCCCGCATCGTGCAGGCGGCGTCGACGCTGCAATGCAGCTTCTGGAGCAGCGCCCACAGGGCAACGCTGCGGCGCATCTCAAGGTCGTCGGCAGCTAGCTCCACCTATCCCGGCGAGAAGGCCGGATTGCCCCGGCGATGCAAAGCATCGATCGAGGGCTATGCATATCGTCTTGGCGATGCTGTGCGTCGCTGCCTGACTGTCAAAAGAAGCATACAGGGAGGGTTGAGATGGAAGGTCAACAATCGGGCCGCAGCATCGGACGATGGTACATTCTCGGTTTGATTTGCCTGATGTACCTCATCACCTATCTGGATCGGGTCAATATCTCGACGGCTGCCCCGGTCATCAGCAAGGAGTTCGGCTTTGACAAGATCACCATGGGGGTGATCTTCAGCGCCTTTGTATGGGCCTATGCCCTGTTCCAGGTGCCCGGCGGTTGGCTCAACGATCGCTTTGGCGCGCGGCCGGTGCTGGCGGCCATCGTTGCGTACTGGTCCGCGATGACGGCAGCCACCGCAGCGGCAACCGGCGCGGTTTCGTTCATCGCGGTGCGGTTCTTGTTCGGAATTGGAGAGGCCGGCGCCTTTCCGGGGGCCACGCGCTCGATGCAGCTTTGGTATCCGCGCGAGGAGCGTGGTTTGGTCCAGGGACTGACGCATAGCGCCAGCCGTCTGGGGGCAGCTATTGCGCCTCCGCTCGTCGTCCTGATCATGACCAATTTGGGGTGGCGATCGGCCTTCTATATCTGCGGCGCGGCCGGTCTGGTCTGGTCGATCTGGTGGTACGCTTTCTACCGCAATTTGCCGGAAGAGCACCCCCTCGTGAACAGGGCGGAGCTCAGGCACATTCGCGGCGTGGACGGCGAGGGCG
>CAYVVB010000590.1:0-2402 GCA_964454955.1 uncultured Bradyrhizobium sp.
AGGCGAGCAGCGCCGGGATCGGGATGCGGTCGGTGCCGACCATGCGGTCGGAGAGAATGATGATGTTGACGCCTTCGCGCACCGCGGCTTCGGCGCGGGCGCAGAGCTCGTCGAGCACCTGCTCCATGCCGGAGGCGCCGAGCCCTGCGTGGAACGTGGTGTCGATCGTGCGCGATTTGAAATGCGTGTCGGCGATGTCGGTGATCGAGCGGATCTTCTCCAGGTCCGCGTCGGTCAGGATCGGCTGGCGCACCTCGAGCCGCTTGGTCGAAGCGAGCCCCTGCAGGTCGAACAGGTTCGGCCGCGGCCCGATGATCGAGACGAGGCTCATGACCAGCTCCTCGCGGATCGGGTCGATCGGCGGGTTGGTCACCTGCGCGAAGTTCTGCTTGAAATAGGTGAAGAGCTGCTTCGACCGGTCCGACAGCGCCGAGACCGGCGTGTCGTTGCCCATTGAGCCGATCGCCTCTTCGCCGGTGGAGGCCATCGGCGTCATCAGGAGATTGATGTCCTCCTGGGAGTAGCCGAACGCCTGCTGCCGGTCGAGCAGCGACAGGTTGGAGCGCGCGCCCTTGGTCGGCGCATCCGGCAGTTCCTCGAGCACGATCTGGGTGCGGTCGAGCCACTCCTGATAGGGATGGCTCCTGGCGAGCGAGGCCTTGATCTCGTCGTCGGGGATGAGCCGGCCCTGTTCGAGGTCGACCAGCAGCATCTTGCCGGGCTGCAGCCGCCACTTGGTGACGATCTGCTCCTCCGGAATCTTCAACACGCCCATTTCCGACGCCATGACGATGCGGTCGTCCCTGGTGACGAGATAGCGCGCCGGCCGCAAACCGTTGCGGTCGAGCGTCGCGCCGATCTGGCGGCCGTCGGTGAAGGCGATCGCGGCGGGGCCGTCCCACGGCTCCATCAGCGCGGCATGATATTCATAGAAGGCGCGGCGCTCCCGACCCATCAACGGATTGCCGGCCCAGGCCTCCGGAATCATCATCATCATCGCGTGCGGCAGCGAGTAGCCGCCCTGCACCAGGAATTCGAGCGCGTTGTCGAAGCAGGCGGTATCGGACTGGCCCTCATAGGAGATCGGCCAGAGCCGGCTGATGTCCTTGCCGTAGAGCTCGGAGCTCACGGAGGCCTGCCGCGCCGCCATCCAGTTGACGTTGCCGCGCAGCGTGTTGATCTCGCCGTTATGGGCGATCATCCGGTAGGGATGCGCCAGCGACCACGTCGGGAACGTATTGGTGGAAAAGCGCTGATGCACCAGCGCCAGCGCGCTCTCGAAATCCGGTTCGTGCAGATCGGCGTAGTACTTGCCGAGCTGGTCGGCGAGGAACATGCCCTTGTAGATCACGGTCCGGCACGAGAACGAGCACGGATAATAGCCGGCCATGCCGCGGTCGCGGCGCTGGTAGATCGCCTGCGAGATCGACTTGCGCAGGATGTAGAGCTTGCGCTCGAACTCCTCGTCGGTCTTCGCGGCACCATTGCGGCCGATGAAAACCTGCATGTGATAGGGCTCGGTCGGCTTCACGGTGACACCGAGCGAGGAATTGTCACTGGGCACGTCGCGCCAGCCGAGCAGCATCATGCCCTCGGCCTTGATCTGGTCGGCGATGATGCTCTGGATCACCTTCCGCCACGCATTGTCCTTTGGCATGAACAGCGCACCGATGGCGTATTCGCCGGGCTCGGGAAGCTTGAAGCCGATCTCGGCGGCCTTGCGCTTGAAGAAGGCGTGCGGAATCTGCACCAGGATGCCGGCGCCGTCGCCGAAGCGCGGGTCGGCGCCCACAGCGCCACGATGCTCTAGATTGCAGAGGATGGAGAGCGCATCGGCGACGATCTGATGCGACTTCTTGCCCTTGATGTTGGCGATGAAGCCGACGCCGCAGGAATCCTTTTCCAGCGACGGATCGTACAGGCCCTCGGCGGCCGGACGCCAAGTATGCAATTCAGGCGTATGCAATTCAGGCGCATGTAGCTCGCGCGCAGTGTCGGCCGGTTTCGAATCGGTGCGCGCCGACAGCGTTTCTGCCGCGATAATGTTGCGCTCGATTTCGAACCCGCTCATGTCACTCTCCCGATCGGGGATTTCACCGCTGCCTTCGGCGCACCTTCGGCGTCCCGCGGCACCTCAAAAAGGCCACCGCTCGTCCGAGGCGAGCCGCATGTTCAGAATTCAGGCTCAGCGTTCAACGTCCCTGGAGAACGGCTTTGCCTGGGTACCTTAGCCGGCGCTTGGGCGCCGAATTTTCGTTGCAATACCTATGCCGGTTCCGCAACGAAATTTGAGACAGTGATGCTGTCCTAACCCACCATGCCTCATTTTTCTCTACCATACAAGCACGCCAAAGTCGCCCGCCCCCCCGGTGGGTGCATTCCTGATCTGTGCCCGCCCCCGA
>CAYVVB010000591.1:0-2397 GCA_964454955.1 uncultured Bradyrhizobium sp.
CCGCCGCGCATGCGCGAGGATCTACGAACCGGCTGGGTGGTGCGGCCCGGCAATGTGGGCGAACTCGCCAACGCCGTGCGCACCGCGCTCGCCCTCAACACCACGGCCTACGAGGCGCTTGGCGCCCGCGCCCGTCAGTTCGCCGAATTCGTGTTTTCCCCCTCGAGCGTTGCCGAAGCCATTCGCGGGGTCTATACGTCGCTTCTGGCCCGCGACACCTGATGCGCCTAAACTGCCATTTCGCAGAACAAGGTTCGCTACCGAAGCCGTCGGCGCGAGCCTCCGTGAATTCAAGTTCCGTCGAACTTTCGCCAATTCGTTCGGTCACGGTGCATCAACCGAGGCCCGTGTTCTAAGGTCGCTGAGCTGCATGTCGAGCCTGCCGGTATCCGAGACATCAAGCGTGGCGGAGCGTTTCTTGCGCGACGATCCGCGCGCCGGCGCGGCCAACGACGCCTTCAGCATCCTCATCGTCACGCCGACGCTCGATGGCGGCGCCTCCGATGCCGGCGCGGTGGAATTGACGCGCGTTCTGGGCGCGGCCGGCTATCGCGTCATCGTGGTGTCGCAGGCGGGCCGTCTGGTCGCCGACGTCACCGCGGCGGGCGCCCGTTTCGTGCCGCTCGACGTTGCCAGCAACAACCCCGTGCTGATGCTGCGCAACGCCTTCGCGCTGACGCGGCTCGCGCGCGACGAGCGCTGCCAGGCCATCCATGTCTTCGGCCGCTCCGCTGCCTGGAGCGCCTGCATCGCCGCGCGCCTGCGCCGCATTCCGCTGCTGACGAGTTGGTTCAAAGGCTTCCGCGAGCAGAACATCTTCAAGCATCTCTATAACGGCGTGATGGCACGCGGCGATCGCGTGCTCGCGTCCAGCGAGCAGATCGCGCAGCTTATCAACGATCGTTACGGCACGCCCTGGGACAAGATCGCGGTGGTTCCGTGCAGCATCGATATCGAGCGCTTCGATCCCGCGCGGGTGTCGCACGAGCGGGTGGAGGCGATGCGGCGCGCCTGGGGCGTCTCGCGCGACACCAAGGTTATCCTCGTCACCGGTCGCATCCTGCGCCGCAAGGGCCACCATGTGGTGGTGAAGGCGGTGCAGCGGCTCAAGAAGATGGGGCTCAAGGATTTCCTCTGCGTCTTCGTCGGCGAGGATCGCGGCCGCACGCACTACACCGGCGAACTGTGGGACCTGGTGCTGGCGACCGGCACGATGGACGTGATCCGCATGGCGGCGCCGGTGCACGACATGCCGGCGGCCTATGCCGCCGCCTCGGTCGTGGTCTCGGCGGCGACCCAGCCGGAAGGCGTGCAGCGGGCGATCCTCGAGGCGCAGGCCATGGGCCGGCCGGTGATCGTCTCCGACCTCGCCGCCGGCAGCGATGTGGTGCTGACCACCCCGGCGGTGCCGGAGAGCCGCGTCGCGGGATTGCGTTTCCCGGCCGGCGACGAGGGCCGCCTTGCGGCCACTTTGTTGCGGCTTTTCGCGATTCCCGGGCCGATGCGGGCGGCCATGGGCGCGCGCGGCCGCGACTGGGTCCTGGGGCATTTCAACGCGGACGTCGTCACGGAACAGACGCTGCGCCTCTACGGGGAGGCGACCGGGCGGCCGATGACTGCGGACGCCAAGGCTGCGGCATGAAAGCCGCACGAGTCTTACAATTTGATCGATAAGCTGCCGTTTTTGCGGCTTTATCGCCAGGAACCGCGTTGACTTATTCGCGGTTTCTACCAATCTCTTGTGTCCCGGGGCCTCGATGAGGTGCCCCGGTTTTTGGCGCAACAGCAGAGGAGTCAGCAGCCATTCGTCGTCCGATGAAAGCCGCGCAGCCCGTTCAAAAGGACGGCCCGCGCATCAACGAGGAGATCCGCGTCCGCGAGGTTCAGCTGATCGATGCCACCGGGCACAATCACGGCCCGACACCAATCCAGACTGCGCTCGAAATGGCGCAGGCCGCGGGGCTCGATCTGGTCGAGATCGCCCCGAATTCCGCTCCGCCCGTCGCCAAGCTCCTGGACTACGGCAAATACAAGTACCAGGCGCAGAAAAAGGCGGCCGAAGCCCGCAAAAAGCAGCACGTCGTCGAGATCAAGGAGATCAAGCTCCGGCCGATGATCGACGACCACGATTACGACGTGAAGATGCGTTCGATGAAGCGCTTCTTCGAGGAAGGCGACAAGGTCAAGATCACCTTGCGCTTCCGCGGCCGCGAAATGGCGCACCAGGAGCTGGGCTACCAGTTGCTCAATCGGGTGAAGGGCGACATCGGCCAGATGGCCAAGGTCGAATCTGAACCGCGTTTCGAAGGCCGCCAGATGGTCATGGTGCTGGCGCCGCGCTGAGCGGACTGCGCACCTGACGTGGTGTTCCCTCCCCTGAAAGGGGGAGGGTCAGGG
>CAYVVB010000592.1:0-17580 GCA_964454955.1 uncultured Bradyrhizobium sp.
GAAGACACCCTGGCATCAGTCGATGTATTTGAGGCCGGCTTTCGCCAGCGGCTCGCGCATCTTGTACATGTCGAGGCCGAGTTCGCCGCCCGCGAGCTTGGCGCGCTTGTCCGCCTCATTGGCCTCGCGCGCTTCGGCCGCGTCCGCCGCCTGCTGCGCGATCCGGGCGGGAACGATGACCACCCCGTCCATATCGGCGACCACGACGTCCCCCGGATTGACTGTGACGCCGGCGCAGACCACGGGGATGTTCACCGAGCCGAGCGTCGCCTTGACGGTGCCGCGGGCGCTGATCGCGCGCGAAAACACCGGGAACTGCATTTCGGTGAGATCGGTCACGTCGCGTACGCCACCGTCGATCACCAGACCCTTCGCGCCGCGCGCCCGATAGCTGGTGGCGAGCAGATCCCCGAAGAAGCCGTCGGTATTTTCGACGGTGCAGGCTGCGACCACGACGTCGCCTTCCTGCACCTGCTCGGCCGCCACATGCATCATCCAGTTGTCGCCGGGCTGCAGCAGCACGGTGATGGCGGTGCCGCACATATGCGCGCCCGCATAGATCGGCCGCATATAATGCTGCATCAGGCCGACGCGGCCCATCGCCTCGTGGATGGTCGCGACGCCAAAGCGCGAGAGCTTGTCGACCGCGGCCTTGTCGGCCCTGGTAATCTTGCGTCTGACGATACCCAGGTCATTCATCGGCGCGCTCATGATCACTTTCCTTTTGCCTTGAGCGCCGCATCGAGGCGCGGGAATACGCGACGGGCGTTGCCCTCATAGATCTTGTAGCGGTCCTCGGCAGTGAGGGTTTTCGCGCCTTCGATGTAGCGCTTGGTATCGTCGTAGTAAAAGCCTGTTTCCGGATCGATGCCGCGCACCGCGCCGATCATCTCGCTTGCGAACAGGATGTTGTCGACGGGTATCACGCCGGTGAGCAGGTTGATGCCCGGCTGGTGATAGACGCAAGTATCGAAGAAGATGTTGTTCAGGAGATGATCCTTCAACAACGGCTTCTTCATCTCCTGCGCCAGCCCCCGGAAGCGGCCCCAGTGGTAAGGCACCGCGCCGCCGCCATGGGGAATGAGGAATTTCAGGGTCGGGAAATCCTTGAACAGGTCGGACGTCAGGCACTGCATGAAGGCGGTGGTATCCGCGTTCAGATAGTGCGCGCCGGTCGTATGGAAACAGGGATTGCAGCTCGTCGAAACATGGATCATCGCGGGGATGCCATGCTCGACCATCTTTTCATAAATCGGGTACCAGTAGCGGTCGGAAAGCGGCGGCGAGGTCCAATGCCCGCCCGATGGATCGGGATTGAGATTGATGCCGACGAAGCCGTACTCCTTGATGCATTTCTCGAGTTCCGGAATGCAGGTCTTGATGTCGACGCCAGGCGATTGCGGCAGCATCGCCGCGCCGATGAAATGATCGGGGAACAGCTTGCTGACCCGCCAGCACAGCTCGTTGCAGATCGCAGCCCAGGTCGATGAAACCTCGAAATCGCCGATGTGATGAGCCATGAAGCTTGCACGCGGGCTGAAGATCGTGAGATCGCTGCCGCGCTCCCTCATCAGCCTGAGCTGATTGTTGAGGATCGATTCGCGCAGCTCGTCGTCGCTGATCTTCAACTCGCTCGGTTTTGGCCTGACCGCAGGATCCTTGATGCCGGCGATCTGCCGGTTGCGCCAGTCCTCGAGCGGCTTGGGAGCCGTGGTGTAGTGGCCGTGTACGTCGATGATCACTGTGGCTTACCCTTCAACTGTTGCTGCAGCCGCATTCATATCCTTGGCAGTGCCATCATATCCTTAATGGACAGGAACTGCAGCCGGTTCGGGGAGCTTCGGCGCCTTATCTTCGGGACGGGACGCCTGCTTTATCACAAGTGCAAGCGCGGCGATCGCGCCCGGGATGGCGACGACCGCGAAGATCTCACCGAAGCTGAGGTGGCGCGCCGCGAGCTCGGCGACCAGGAACGAGCCGGCGATGCCGCCGAAACGGCCGATGCCCAGCATCCATGCGATTCCGGTGGCCCGGCCCTGCGTCGGATAGAAGGCTGCCGCCAGCGCCGGCATCGACGATTGAGCGGTATTCATAAGCGCGCCCGCCACGAACACGACCACGACCAGCGCGCCGACATTGCCGGCCACCTGGCCGATGGCGAAGATCGAAGCCGCCGTCAGCACGTAGCCGACCGCGATGATCCGGTTGGCGTTGAAACGATCCATCAGCCAGCCGAACAGAATGGCGCCGACACCGCCGAGCGGGAACAGCGCCGAGATCAGCGTGGCCTTCTGCGGGTCGAGCCCGGCATCCCTGAACAGGATCGGCATCCAGTTGACCAGCGCGTAGAAGATCACGAGCCCCATGAAGTAGGCGAGCCAAAGCATTGCCGATCCGACCCGCAAGGCGGGCGACAGCACCACACCGATGCCGCTCTTCGCGCTCCCCACCCGCCCTGGCTCGGTCATGACGAAGCCGCTTGCGGCGGCGGCGTTCGCCGAGATGCGCCGCAACACGCTCCTGATGCGCTCGACCGAGTGGCCCTTCGCCACCATGTAGCGCACCGACTCCGGCAGGAGCAGCAATAACAGCACGGCCAGCAGCAGCGGCGTGAGGCCGCCGAGCGCAAACACGCTGCGCCAACCCCATTGCGGAATCATCCAGGCCGCGAGAAAGCCGCCGCAGGCCGCCCCGAGCGGGAATCCGCAGAACATCATGTTGGTCATGGTGGCGCGCAGACGCTGCGGACAATATTCACTCATCAGCGTGACCGCGTTCGGCATCGCCGCCCCGAGGCCGACGCCGGTCAAGAAGCGCAGCAAGGTGAGTTCGCCGAGGTCGCCGGCAAGGGCCGAGCCGAGACAGGCAATTCCGAACACCAGGACCGACGCGGCCAGCACGAGCTTGCGCCCCAGGCGGTCGGCCAAGGGCCCCGTGGCCAGCGCGCCCGCCGCCAGTCCGAACAGGGCCGCGCTCAGCACCGGCCCGAGCGCCGACTTCTCGACGCCCCATTCCTTGAGCAGCGACGGTGCGACGAAGCCGATCGCCGCAGTGTCGAAGCCATCGAGCAATATGATGACGAAGCAGAGGCCGAACACCATCCACTGGAAAGCCGAAAACGGATGCTCGTCGAGAAAGGTCCGGACATCGACGCGATTTGCTGTGGGCATCTGCTGCTTCCCTGGACTTCCTGTGCTGTTGCTTTTTGCTGCGGCAACCGCGCATCGCCGGACCGATGCGGGTTCCGCCCCCCTCGCCCATCGACAGTGCGAGCCGGCGCGCATGTGCCGCGATCGGACATGGCCAGCTTCTGGAGGAGCGATGCAGCCACTGTGTCGCGTGGGCGGGTCGCCCGCCAGCGCCCGGTCCTCTATAACAGCTATTCCATTTCAGCATGGCCGATTGGCGCAGGCCATGCCAGAATGAGATCAGCGAGGCAGGTCGCGGATCAGCGCGGTCAGTAGCTGCATCGCGTGCTGGGTCAGCGGTGTCGGTCGCTTGTGCGCGGGCATGGCAAGGCAAAGCACGCTGGTCAGCGTCGGGGCGACGAGCTTGCGCATCATCAGCTCCCTGGAACGGGCCGACGCAGCGACGCCGTTCGGCGTGAGCACCGCATGTCCGTAACCGGCGCAGACCAGGTCGATGATCGATGAGACGCTCGATACCTCCCAGGCTATGTTGAGCTTGACGCCGGCGAGCGCCGCCTGGGTTTCGAGCAGGCGCCGCATGGCATGTATCCGTTCCGGAACGATCAGCGGATAGCGCGACAGCTCTTTCATCGGCAGCGGCGAGCTTGGTCCGCGCTTGCGCCTGGGGGCATGGCTCACGAGGCCAAGCGGTTCCTCAAGCAGCGGAATGATCTCGAGTCCCGCCTGGGCCTCGGGATTGTGGACCAGGCCGATGTCGACCCGGCCGGAGGTCACCCATTCGACCACGTGGCTGGACAGCCCCTCGACGATGGCCAGCCTTGCAGCCGGAAGCTGCCTCTTGAAGCGTTCGATCAACTGCAGTGTGAGTTGGCGGGCGATGCTCGGCGGCAGCCCGATGCTGACGCGACCGACCGGCTCGTCGCGGCTGGCCCCGAGATCCTCGCGCGCATGGGACACCAGCTGCAGCACCGCCACGCTATGGTCGAACAGTCGTTTGCCAGCGTCGGTCAGCGCAACTCCGCGGCCGTTGCGCAGAAACAATTCCTGACGGAGCTCCGCCTCAAGCGCACGGACCTGGCGGCTGAGCGCCGGCTGGGCCACGTCGAGCACGACTGCCGCCTTGCTGAAGCTGCCGAGCTCGGCCACTTGCACGAAATATTCAAGCTGCTTGAGGTTCATCAGGAGGCCTACATGCCGTGTATCCTATCGCGACGCAATCGCCGCAACAAACCACCGGATAGCGCCGGCATCCCGCAGAAGCCGGCATTCTTGCCGGCAGCCTGAACCTGCCGACCAAGATCGGCGACCAAGGACCAGAGCATCATCCCGCCCGGTCCCAAAGGCCCGACATCCATGTTCGCCCTCCGCAACCTTGCTGCACTGGCGCTCGCCGCCACGTGTCTCGTGCCCAGCGCGGCCGGTGCGGTCGACGATTTCACCGCGGCTCTCAGCAGCGCGCCGACGGCGATCAAGCTGTGCGGCGACAATTCCGACGATCCCATCCAGACGAACTCTTGCAAGCAGGCGGGCTACGACCAGCTCATCAGTCAAATCGACACGACGTTTGCCGCCGCGCTCGCCAATACGCCCGCGAACATCAAGCCGCCTTTGAAGCGTGATCAGTTCTGGTTCAACGAGATGATCATCGAGGCGGCCCAAAACATGCAGCTCGCCGAAAGCGACGGGGACAAGGAGAGCTTTGCGGACCTGCTGCGCCTGCGTGCCGCCATGCTGAAGCGAATCGCTGATGGCTTCGGCCGGGCCGGCCTCGAAGGGAAGTGGGAGAATGTATTCGGCAGCATCACTATAACGTCTTCCGACGGCGGAGGCTTGCGCATTGCCATCGATACGCGCGCCATTTATGGCTCCGGTCCGGAGAAGCAGCGGCTGTGTCAGGCCGCGGCGCTCGTGAGACCTGCCGACGGCGGCTGGCTGAGCGGGACGATCCTTCCCGAGAAGGAGCCTGCCGCGGCATCTGAAGGCGCCGGCGCGAAGCCGGTCCCGCCGCCGGGAATCAAGATCCGCCGCCAGGGCGAGACGCTTCGCGTCGTGCTGAGCGGCAACGACTGGGACAGAAACGCCTGGCCCCATTGCGGCTACATCTGGCAGGTGACGGGAAGCTATTTCGCAAGCGGAAAGGCCGATGGTCCGCCTATGGTCACGGCCGAGGCCGCCTTCGTTGCGCCAACCTTCGACTGCACCAGGCCGAATACCGCAAGCGAGGAGGAAATCTGCTCCGACCCCGAGCTTGCCGACAACGACCAACGGCTGAACCGCGCCTGGAAGGACCTCCTGCCGAGGCTCGACACGGCAACGAGGCGTATGCTCACCGACGACCAGCGCCACTGGATGCGAACGCAAGCCTTTCAATATCCGGAATTCCTGCATCCCGCCTGGAACAAGACGAGCTCGGACATGCATGACACGACCTACGGGCGTGACAGGGTCGCGAGCCTGCAGCGCGAGCGCATCGCGTTGCTCGAAGGATTTGACGAGCATCGCAGGGGCCTGGTCGGCTTGTGGCTCGGCTACACCGCGGTATTGAAGGTGACGCAAGCCGACGACGGCAGCCTGAAGGCGCAGGGCGGGAAATGGTTCCAGGGCGACTGGAAGGGCGGTTGTACATTCGCCATCAGCGGCCGCGTCGTGAACGGCGAGTTCAGGTCCGACGAGAAGCGCAAGAACCCGGACACGCTTGAGCGCGACCACGCAAGCCTGATCGTCAACCGCCTCGACGACGCGGCCGCTGCGAAGCGCGACGGCAGGGACGAATCGTCGGACGAGCCGAAATGCAATCGCAGCTACACGATCTCCTCGACCGCGCGGCTGTTTCCGGTCCGCCCCTCGCCTGAGATCGATGTCAGCGAGTCCGAGATTCGCTAAAGCGCGATGGCATCAGGTTGAATCACTATCGCGCTTTAGCTCATTGCTTGAGCATGATCTTTTCGGAAACCGCTCCACACTTTTCCGGATCATGCTCTAACGTGAATGGCCCGCCCGCTCAGCGGGCTATCACGAGATCACTGATCCTGATCGGAAAGCGCCGCACCCGGACCCCCGTTGCGTGCCAGACCGCATTGGCGACCGCGCCGGCGCTGCCGGTGATCCCGATCTCGCCAACGCCCTTGATGCCGAGCGCATTCACATGCGGGTCGTGCTCATCGACGGTCAGCACATCCAGCGAGGGCACGTCGGCGTTAACAGGCACGTGGTACTCCGCGAGATTCGGATTCATGATCCGTCCCGAGCGGCGGTCGGCCACCGCTTCTTCGTGCAACGCGAAGGACATGCCCCAGATCATCCCTCCGAAAAGCTGGCTGCGCACCAGTTTGGGATTGATGATGCGTCCCGCCGCAAACGCGCCCACCATGCGGGTGACGCGAACCTGGCCCAAATCTGGATCGACCTTGACCTCGGCGAAAACGGCTCCATGCGCGTGCATCGCGTAATCGACCTGTGCTGCGGGATTTGCGGCGGCAGTGCCGGACGCTTCGATCTCGCCGAGGCCGGCACGCGCGAGAATATCGGCATAGGACTCGCTACGCGTATCGTCATCGCGACGATGGAGGCGACCGATGCGGGCAATCACGCCCGCATTGCCAGCGCCGAACAGCGACGAGCGCTCGTCCTGCATCGCAAGCTCGGCGAGCTTTGCGATCACCGCCGCGCCGGCATTGTGGATGGCGATGCCCGCGGTTGCGGTATGAGCCGAGCCGCCGGCAATTCCGGCATCCGGCAGGTCCGACGAGCCGGACCTGAACTCGAGCCGATCGAGATCAAGGCCGAGTCCGTCGGCCGCGATTTGCGCGAGCGCCGTCCACGCGCCCTGCCCCATATCGTGGGCGCCCGTTTCCATGACGCCAGTGCCATCCGCGCGCACCACCGCGCGGGCATTGCCCTGGAACATCAGCGCCGGAAAGGTCGCCGTACCCATGCCCCAGCCGACCAGCAAGCCCGCGTCATCGCGCATTTGCCGCGGGCTGAGCGGACGTTTCGACCAGCCGAAGCGCCCGGCGCCGCGCGCATAACATTCGCGCAGGGCCTTCGAGGAAAACGGCCTGCCGGTAATCGGCTCGACCTCCGCATCATTGCTGATACGGAATTGAAGCGGATCGATGCCGCCGGCGAAGGCCATTTCGTCGATCGCGCTCTCCAGCGCAATCGATCCCGTTGCCTCACCGGGCGCCCGCATGAACAGCGGCGTGCCGGCGTCGACGCGGACCACCTCGTGCGATGTCCTGATCGCAGGGCTGGCATAGAGCGTGTGTGACGCATTCGCCGCCGGTTCGACGAAGTCGTCGAATGTGCTCGAGACCGTCTTGGCGTGATGCTCCAGTGCCGTCAAACGGCCTGCTGCATCAGTGCCGATGCGCAGCCGCTGCCGGGTCGGAGCGCGGTGGCCGACGGGGCCATACATCTGTTCGCGCCGGAGCACGAGCTTGACGGGCCTGGCGACCAGCCGCGCCGCCATGATGCCGAGCACCACCGGGCCGTTGAGCAGGCCCTTGCAGCCAAAGCCGCCGCCGAGGAAAGGACTGCGAATATGGATGTTCTCGGGCGGGAGGCCGAACAGGCCCGCGATGCGCATTTGCGTCATGGCAAGGCCTTGGGTCGGCGTGTCGATGGAGAGCCTGTCGCCATCCCAGGCGACGACGATCGCATGCGGCTCCATCGGATTGTGGTACTGCGCCGGCGTCTCATAGGTCGCGTCGATCGCCCTGGCGGCAACAGCAAGGCCTGTCTCCACGTCGCCGTGCTCGACGATGGCCGGCTGGCCGACGCCGACTGCCGGTGGCACGAAGCTTTCGTCGGCATCCAGGCCGACGCGCGGCGGCAGCGCTTCGTATTTCGGCGCGAGCAGCGCCGCGCCTTCTGTCGCGGCTTCCAGCGTCTCGGCAATCACCACCGCAATCGGCTGGTTGGCGTAGCGCACGGCATCATTTTGCAGAGCGTCCATCCGGAACATGAAGGGATTGGTCTTGGCGTCGGGATCCTCGGCCAAAGGCGGCTTATGCGTCGGCGTCATGACATCGACCACGCCCGGATGGCGTTTGGCGGCGGCAACGTCCAGGGAGGTCACGCGGCCGCGCGCGATGCTGCTCACCGCCATCACGGCATAGAGCATGCCTGACGGATGATGATCGGCCGCAAACGGGGCCTTTCCAGTGACCTTGAGAATGCCGTCGCGGCGGCTGAGGGGTTGGCCGATATTCGAGCCGTGCCGCAAATGGGCCGGCGCTTCGATGAGGCGGATCTCTGGCGTCATGCAACGCTCCGGGCTGGTATCGAGAAGGGGGAAGCAGGCAGTGCCGGAATGCGCTCGGGCGTCCCGTCGGCTGCAAGCGCAAGCGCACGCGCGACAATGCGCCGCGCGAGTTCGATCTTGAATTCATTGTCGCCGGATGGCTTCGCGCCGGCGAGCGCTGCCTCCGCGACGCGCCGGAAGTTCTCCTCGTCAGGCCGGGTGCCTGCCAGCAGCTTTTCGGCTTCGCGCGGACGCCAGGGCTTTGCGGCGACGCCCCCGAGTGCGATCCGCGCCTCCTCGATGCGACCGCGCGTGATCTTCAGACAGGCGGCAGCCGAGACGAGCGCGAAGGCATAGGAGGTCCGCTCGCGCACCTTCAAGTAGCGCGCATGCGCGCCAAAGCGGCGCGCCTCGGCCGGCAGCTTCAGCGCGACGATGAGATCGCCCGGTTCGAGCACGGTTTCCTGCTGCGGCGTGTCTTCCGGGAGGCGGTGGAGATCTTCGAGCCTCATTTCGCGCCGGCCGCTCCTGCCTTCGATCTCGACCGTGGCATCGAGCGCGACGAGAGGAACGCAGAAGTCGGACGGGTGGGTGGCGATGCAGGCCTCGCTCCAGCCGAGCACGGCATGCAGACGATTTTCGCCGTGCCGCGCGTCGCATCCGGAACCCGGCTCGCGCCGGTTGCAGGCCGAGGCGGTGTCGTAGAAATAGGCGCAGCGCGTGCGCTGGAGGAGATTGCCGCCGACGGTGGCGGCATTGCGCAATTGCGCGGACGCCCCCGACAGCAGCGCTTCGGCGACTGCCGGGTAAGTACCCGCAAACGCCGGGTCATGCGCGAGATCGGCATTGCGCACCAGCGCACCAATGCGCAAGCCGCCGTCGCCGAGCGGCTCGACGCGGTCGAGGCCAGGCAGATGCATCACATCGACGAGGCGATCCGGGCGGTTCACGCCGCCTTTCATGAGATCGAGCAGATTGGTGCCGGCGGCCAGATAGGCAGCGCCGGGCAAACTCGCTGCCGTGATCGCCTCCTCGACGCTCGCGGGCCTGACATAGTCGAAGCTTTTCATGCGACGCGCCTTTCCTTCTTAGCGGCGAGATCCTTCTGCGTCTCCAACACCGCTTCCGTGATTCCCGCATAGGCACCGCAGCGGCAGAGATTTCCGCTCATGCCTTCGCGGATACGCTCGGGGTCGTCACCTGCCTGGCCCTCGTTGATCAGGCCGAGCGCGCTCATGATCTGCCCCGGTGTGCAGAAGCCGCATTGAAAGCCGTCATGTGCGATGAAGGCCGCCTGTACCGGATGCAGTTCCTCGCCACGCGCGACGCCCTCGATCGTCGTGATGTCCGCGCCGTCAAGGCTGATCGCCAGCGCGAGGCACGAGTTGACTCGCCGGCCGTTGACCAGAACGGTGCAGGCGCCGCACTGGCCGCGATCGCATCCCTTCTTGGTTCCTGTCAGGTCCAGCCGCTCACGCAAGAGATCGAGTAGCGTCACACGTGGGTCCGAAAGCGCGAGATCGCGCCGTATACCGTTCACGGTGAAGCTGATGGAGTGGTTCATGCAAGCCTCCGATCAGTGCTATGGTCGAGCGGGATCGCGGCACGCCAGATGTGCTGGCCGCCAGGGATTGCCGCCTTGTTTGCGGCGAGGCATATACGGAGGCACCCTCCGCTTCACAAGGGGGCGGGAGGACACGAAGAGTTGAGATGACAGAGCAGTCCGCCGCGATCTTTCGAAAGCCCCGTGCCGACGCGGTACGTAACCGCGAGCGCGTGCTGGAAGCTGCGAAAGCCGTGTTCAGCGCGGGCGGCGCCGAGGCAAGCCTGGAGGCCGTTGCGAGACGCGCCGGCGTTGGTATCGGGACGCTCTATCGCCATTTCCCGACCCGCGAAGCACTCTATGAGGCGGTGTATCGGCGCGAAGTGGAGCAGCTCGGCGAACTCGCGGAGCAATTGAAGAACGAGGCGAATCCGGTCGATGCGCTACGCCGCTGGCTCTCCTCCAATGTCCAATTCGTCGCGACCAAGAAGGGCATGGCGGCCGCGCTTGCGCTCGCCGCGCACGGCTCGCCCGAGCTGCACAGCTATACGTTCGAGCGCCTGACCAAGGCAGTCGGCACGCTCCTCGATCGCGCGGTCGCCGCCCGCGAGATCCGCGCCGACGTCAGTCCGGAGGACCTGCTGCGCGCGCTCGTCGGCATGTGCTACCTGCACGATCAGCCCGGGTGGCAGTCCACCGTGTTGCGGCTAATGGACGTATTCGTCGACGGCTTGCGCGTGCGGCCCGACGGAGTGCGCAAGTCAGCGCCCTCGCGGCGAACCGACGCCAAGAAACCGGTCAGGCGCGCGAAGCAGCGCTAGTCGCGCAGCGCGGACCCGATATACGCGCTCACGACAACGTCATCGCAAACGCGATCGCCTTGTTGAGACAGATCAACTGGCAGGGCGCCGGCTTCGGAAAAAGTAAGCGCGAGAGCAAATCGAAGCGGCACTACCCGCAGCAACGCGGCGCAATCTTGCGGTTCTTCAATGCACGAGGCTCCTCATGAAAGCATATTTCATTGGCGGCGGAATCGGGTCGCTGGCCGGCGCGGCTTTCCTTGTCCGTGACGGGGGTCTGGCGGGGAGCGACATCACCATTTACGAGCAATTGCCGCTGCTCGGCGGCAGCCTCGACGGCGTGCGGCTTGCCGACGGCTCTTATTCCCTGCGTGGCGGTCGCATGCTGACGACGGATCACTATGAATGCACATGGGATCTGCTGTCGAGCATCCCCTCCCTGGAGAATCCCGGACAAACCGTCCGCGGCGAAACCGTCGCGTTCAACACTCATTACAAAGCCAACTCGCGCGCCCGTCTCATCGACGGCAATCGACACAAGGTGGACGTCACCAAGATGGGCTTTTCCATGCATGATCGCATGGAGCTCCTTCGATTGACCGAAGCCTCGGAAGAGAGCTTGGGCAACAGCCGCATTACGGACTGGCTGTCGCCGCCGTTTTTCGAGACCAACTTCTGGCACATGTGGCAAACGACATTCGCCTTTCAGCCCTGGCACAGCGCCGTCGAGCTCAAGCGCTATCTGCACCGCTTCATGAACGAGTTTCCGCGGATCGAGACGTTGGCCGGCGTCAAACGCACGATCTACAACCAATATGATGCGATCGTCCGGCCGCTGACGGTATGGCTCGAAAAGCACGACGTGCGCTTCGTCCGCGACACCCGCGTCACGGACATGGAATTTGCCGAGCTCAATGGCAAGCTGTCGGTCAGACGACTCGCGCTCGATGCCAACGGTCAGACAAGCGCTGTCGCAGTCGACGACAGCGATCTGGTTTTCTTTCAGAACGGCTCGATGACCGATGCGTCGAGTCTCGGCTCGATGACCGAACCGCCGAAGCGACTGACCAAGGCCGACAGCCAGGGCTGGACGCTCTGGGAGAAAATCGCGGCAGGCCGGCCCGAGTTCGGCAATCCCGCCGTCTTCAACAATTCGATTCCGGAATCCTATTGGGAATCCTTCACCGTCACCTGCCGCGATCCACGATTCTTCAACCAGATGGAAGCCTTCACCGGCAATGTGGCCGGAACGGGCGGACTTGTCACCTTCAAGGATTCGCGTTGGCTGATGTCGATCGTGCTCTATCATCAGCCACATTTCACGGGCCAGCCGGACGACCTTCAGGTGTTCTGGGGGTATGCGCTGCACCCCGACCGTATCGGCGATTTCGTCGGCAAGCCGATGTCCGACTGCGGCGGCAGCGAGATCCTGCACGAACTCTGCGGTCACCTCAATTTCGACGCCACCGTGTTCGAGACCGCGAGCTGCATTCCCTGCCGGATGCCCTACATCACGAGCATGTTCATGCCGCGGCGAAGATCCGACCGGCCGCTTCCCGTTCCCGAAAATTCGGCCAATCTCGCCTTTATCAGCCAGTTCGTCGAAATCCCGGATGATGTTGTGTTCACCGTCGAATATTCGGTGCGGGCAGCTCAGACGGCCGTCTACCAACTGCTGAAGATCGAGCGTCCCGTTCCCGCCATCACCCGCCACGACAAATCGATCAGCGTCCTCATCGATACGCTTGAAAAGGCGTTTGCCTGAGGCGTGCCAAGGCTGCGGCTTGCGCAGCCTTCGCTGCGCGTTTCCTGCGACGCGCTCTCAAGAAGCGCACGCCTGCATCGTTCTTTCCCTTTCGCTGACGCGCGCTGAAAGGAAAGGCGCGCGATCGCTGCAAAATTGGTTGGCCATTTCATTGACCGGATCGGGCGAGCGTCGGATATTGAGCGGCGTCAATCGCTCTTACCAAAGGTCCGCCGCATGCATGCGAACAAGTCAGTGATCGGTCATATGCGCAAGTGCATGGCCCGGCGCTGCTTCTCCGCGGCGACCGGAGCCTGTCGCTGATCGCGCCGCCATCAGCCCAACATCATCAGTCGACAGGAGCGCCGGTAGTCCGGCGAATGAGCACGCATGTCCAGAGCCTACATCATCGAAGTCTATGAGCGCACCGCCGGCATCGTCACAAACGACGGGCACGGCTTCAGCTTCTTTTCCTCCGAGCGCGCGTTCGACAGTCTGGAGGGCCGTCATTTCCGTTCGGCGCGGGAGGCTGAACGCGCCGCGCGAGCGCTGTGCGATGCGGAACACCACCACAAAGCACATTCGGCGGCCGCGCCTGTCGCCTGGTCAATCGTCAATTCGGAAACTTGCGACATCGAGACAGTCAACTTGCGAAAGGAATAGCAATGAGCTTCTACCGGGATTTCAACGACAAGCAGGTCATCGAGGCGTGGAACACCGAACGGCGGCAGCCCTTCCACACCATCGAGGTCAGGCAGCTCAGCCCGACTGTCGGCGCGGAGATTTCCGGCGTCGATCTGTCGAAGGACGTGCCGGATGCGCAATTTGCCGAAATCCGCAGGGCACTCGATGAGAATCTTGCAATCGTCTTCCGCGACCAGGATCTCTCCCGCGAGGACCACAAGCGCTTTGCCCGCCGCTTCGGAAAGTCGCTGCACCGCCACGAGCTCGCGGCGTCCCGCTTTCGCCATGACGGACCATTCGATCCGGAGTTCCTGGCCTGGAAGACCGACAGCGGTTCGCGCTTCACCGCGGGCGACGGCTGGCATCCCGACGTTTCCTGCGATCCCAGCCCGATCGCGGTATCGCTGTTGCGCGTGACCAGGACGCCGCCGCTCGGCGGCGACACGGCCTTCGCCAACATGTATCTGGCTTACGAATTCCTGTCTGATCCGATCAAGCGCCTGCTCGACGGACTGACGGCAATCCACGATGGCTCATTCGCCTGGACGGCCGGATATGGCGCAAAGCCCGATCCCGGCAAGACCTATCCGCAGTCCGAGCATCCGGTGGTCGTCACCCATCCGCGAACGGGGCGAAAATTTCTCTATGTGAACGCCTCCTTCACCACGCATATCGTGCAGCTCACCCGCAAGGAGAGCGACGCGATCCTTCAGCTTCTCTTCCGCCACGTCGAAGGTCAGCTTGCGCTGCAGACCCGCGTTCACTGGCAACCCAACTCGCTTCTGGTCTGGGACAATTGGGCAAGCCAGCACCACGCCATCTGGGATTACTATCCGCAAGAGCGCTGGGGCGAGCGCGTGTCGGTGGTGACCGGCGAAATACCCTAGGCGCGCGGCGATCTCGAGGTCGCCGCGGCATAGGCCGATCTAGGCCATCGCCAGCCGCCCGCGAGCGCGCAAGAGCAACGTCACGACGATCGTGACGTTGAGCGCGTTCCAGGCAAGGCCGTTGGCAAAGGCCGCGGCATAGGAGCCCGTCGCATCGAAAATCACGCCGGACAGCCAGCCGCCCAGAGACATGCCGACCACAGAGGCGAAGATCACGATGCCCACGCGCGTCGCGGCTTCGCGCGCCGGCATCGCCTCGCGCACGATGATCGCATAGCTCGGCACGATGCCGCCCTGGAACAGGCCGAACATGCCCGAGATGAGATAGAGCGAGGTCAGGCCATCGAAGAACAGATAGAACAGCAACGCGATGCCCTGCGCCACCGATCCGATCATGAGCGTGCGGATGCCGCCGAGCCGGTCGGCCAGAAACCCTGAACCGATGCGGCTGACGATGCCGAGCCCCATCATCAGCGACAGCATCTCGGCGCCGCGCGCCACGCCATAGCCGAGATCGCCGCAATAGGCGACGATGTGGACCTGCGGCATCGCCATCGCCACGCAGCAGGAGATGCTGGCGACGGACAGCAAAGCCGTCAGCGTATTGGTCGACAGGTTGAGATCGACGCGCGGGCGCGGCGCGTTCGCGTGGTCGCGAACGGCGGCGCGTCCGATCTGGGCGCGCAGCACCAGGAGCAGCAGCGCCATTGCCGCCGCACAGAACAGGCCGATCGCGACGTGGGTGGAACGCCAGCCCACGCTCTGGCTGCCCCAACTGACCAGCGGCGGCCACACGGTGCCCGCGACATAATTGCCGCTCGCGACGATGGTCACGGCAAGGCCGCGATAGCGCTCGAACCAGTGCGACACTTCCGCCATCAAGGGCGCGAAGGTCGCCGAGGCGCCGAGCCCGATCAGCAAATGCGCCGCGACGAACTGCCAGAGCGTGGCCGAAAGGCCCGCCAGCTGATAGCCGACGCCCAGCAAGGCGATGGTGATCGCCATCGCCACCACGATCCCGAACTGGTCACTGATCCGGCCGGTCACGACACTGCCAACGCCGAAGCCGAGCATGGTCATGGTGAAGGCCAGCGACGCCGCCCCGCGGGTCCCGCCGAATTCGACCTGCACCTGCGGCAGCACCACGACGACCGACCACATGCCGACAGCGCCGATCGAAGCGATCAGGAGGACGAGCGCAAGCCGCAGCCACGCCTGACGGGAGTCGGGCGCGAACACGGGCGTTTCCTGGTTCCTGTCGCTAGGTGCGTGCACACCGGCAACCTCTCCGGCCGGAGCCGATCGGTCAAGCACCATGGCGCAATATTAGGCATGCAATTGTATGTCCTTGCCTTTCCTCGCAATACGCCCCTGCGGGCCCCTCCCCGTTAACCGTTTGCTAACCATCCACCGGGCAAAATTTGCCGGGTGAAGTCGAGTGTCGTCGGCCGCGTCAGACGGGGAGCCCTCCGTGACTGCCAGTGCTGTGCCTCACTTTCGAGACGGCGGCCTTTCGGCCGCTGCGCATACGCTTGGGGCGCGCGAACGGCATTCGCGAGGGGGAGCACCATCCATGGTCGATGTGACGGCGGGCCAGGGCACGGACACCGGCAGGGGATTTCCCAAACTCAGCGAGATCGGCAGCATCATCAAGCGCGGCGACATTGCGCTGGCGCTCGGGGTCCTGGTCATCCTGGTGGTGCTGATCCTGCCCCTGCCCTCGGTCCTGCTCGACCTGTTCCTGGCGATCTCGATCACGCTCTCGATCCTGATCCTGATGACCTCCCTGTTCATCCAGGCGCCGCTGGAGTTTTCCTCCTTCCCGACCATTCTGCTGATCTCGACGATGTTGCGGCTCTCGCTCAACCTCGCCTCGACGCGGCTGATCCTCGCCCACGGACATGAGGGCACCGACGCCGCCGGCCACGTCATCCAGGCGTTCGGCAGTTTCGTAATGGGCGGCAATTTCGTCATCGGAATTATCGTTTTCGCGATCCTGGTGACGGTGAATTTCGTCGTCATCACCAAGGGTTCGGGCCGCATCGCCGAGGTCGCGGCGCGCTTCCACCTCGACGGCATGCCCGGCAAGCAGATGGCGATCGACGCCGATCTTTCCGCGGGGCTCATCGACGAGAAGGTGGCGCGCGACCGGCGCAAGACGCTGGAGGATGAGAGCGGCTTCTTCGGCGCCATGGACGGCGCCTCCAAATTCGTGCGCGGCGATGCGGTTGCCGGCCTCCTCGTCGTTTTCATCAACATCATCGGCGGCATCATCATCGGCGTCGCCCAGCAGGGCCTGTCGTTCGGCGAGGCCGCGCAGACCTATACCCTTCTGACCGTCGGCGACGGCCTCGTGACGCAGGTGCCGGCGCTGATCGTCTCCACCGCCGCCGGCCTGCTCGTCTCCAAGGCGGGGATCTCGGGCGCCGCCGACAAGGCGCTGATCCGGCAATTCTCCGGCTACCCCCAGGCGCTCGGCATGGCGTCCGCGGTCATGTTCGTGCTGGCGCTGCTGCCGGGCATTCCCGCCATTCCCTTCCTCGCGCTGTCCGGCGGCGCCGGCGCGATGGCCTGGTCCGCGCACAAGCACAAGCAGGCCAAGGCGGCGGAGGAAGCGAAAGCGGCCGCAGGGATTGCCGCGAAGTCCGGGACTCCGGCTGCCGAAGAGCCGATCTCGAGTGCGCTCAAGATCGATGATCTCAAGATCGAGCTGGGTTACGCGCTTCTTCCTCTCGTCAACGGTCCCGACGGCACCGATCGCCTGACCGAGCAGATCAAGGCGCTGCGCCGGTCGCTCGCGATCGAGATGGGCTTTGTGATGCCGTCGGTGCGTATCCTCGACAACGTGCAGCTCGAGGCCAACACGTACGTCATCAAGATCAAGGAAGTGGACGCCGGCACCGGCAAGATCTGGCCGAACCAGTTCATGGTCATGGACCCCGCCGGCAACCAGGTTTCGATGCCCGGCATCCACACCAGCGAGCCGACCTTCGGCCTGCCGGCGAGTTGGGTCGATGCCAGCCTGAAGGAAGAGGCCGCGCTGAAGGGCTACACCGTGGTCGATGCCGCGACCGTGCTGTCGACCCATCTCACCGAGCTGCTCAAGAGCAACATGTCGGATCTGTTGTCCTATGGCGAGGTGCAGAAGCTGCTCAAGGAGCTGCCGAAGGAGCAGAGCGAACTGATCAAGGACATCGTCCCGAGCCAGGTCACCATTTCCGGCATCCAGCGCGTGCTGCAACTGCTGCTCGCCGAACGCATCTCGATCCGCGACCTCTCCACCATCCTCGAAGGCATTGCCGACGCGCTGGCCTTCTCGCGCAATCCCTCGACCATCGTCGAGCACGTCCGGGCACGGCTCGCGCGCCAGATCTGCGCGCAGAACGCCGCGCCGCAAGGCTATCTGCCGCTGATCGCGCTGTCGGCCAAGTGGGAGCAGGCGTTTGCGGAATCGCTGGTGGGCTCGGGCGAGGAGCGGACGCTGGCGATGCAGCCCTCCAAGCTGTCGGAGTTCATGACGGCCGTGCG
>CAYVVB010000593.1:0-22263 GCA_964454955.1 uncultured Bradyrhizobium sp.
CATCATCGGCAAGCGCACCGGCTCGATCCGCTTCAACGCCCAGGAAATCATCCGCAGCACCTCCGACAAGATCGCGCGGCTCGGTATCGCTTTCTGCCCCGAGGAGCGCGGCATCTTCGCCAGCCTCGACGTGCGGGAAAACCTGCTGCTGCCGCCGGTGGTGCGCCAAGGCGGGCTTTCGCTCGACCAGATATTCGACCTGTTTCCGAATTTGAAGGAGCGGCTCAAGAGCCAGGGCAACAAGCTTTCGGGCGGCGAGCAGCAGAAGCTGGAGATTGCCCGGATCCTGCGGACCGGCGCGAGCTTTCTGATGCTGGACGAGCCGACCGAGGGCCTCGCCCCCGTCATCATCCAGCAGATCGGTCACACCATCGCGCGGCTGAAGAAAGAGGGATTCACGATTCTCCTCGTCGAGCAGAATTTCCGCTTCGCCTCGACGGTCGCCGACCGCTACTACATCGTCGAGCACGGCAAGATCATCGATGGTTTCGCCAATACTGAACTGCAAGCCAATATGGAAAAGCTCCATACTTATCTCGGCGTCTAAGGGCGGGCCGGGAAGAAGTCAGGAACAGGCGCGCAAACCAGCGCAAAAAGAGTAAGACGATGCAGGCTCTCTACGCACAGCTTCTGGTGGGACTGATCAACGGCTCGTTCTACGCGCTGCTCAGCCTCGGGCTTGCCGTCATCTTCGGCATGCTCAACATCATCAATTTCGCCCACGGCGCACTCTACATGATGGGGGCGTTCTGCGCCTATTTCCTGCTCAACATCTTCGGCATCAATTACTGGTGGGCGCTGATCATCTCGCCGATCGTGGTTGGCATCTTCGGCATGATCCTGGAGCGGACCATGCTGAAATGGCTGACCGGGCTCGATCACCTCTACGGGCTGCTGCTCACCTTTGGCCTTGCGCTGATCATCCAGGGCGTATTCCAGAACTACTTCGGCTCCTCCGGCCTGCCTTACTCCATTCCGGATCAGTTGAGGGGCGGCATGAATCTCGGCTTCATGTTCCTGCCCATCTATCGCGGCTGGGTGGTCGTGTTCTCGCTGATCGTCTGCATCGCCACCTGGTACCTCATCGAGCGCACCCGGCTCGGCGCCTACTTGCGCGCCGCCACCGAAAACCCGACGCTGGTTCGCGCCTTCGGCATCAACGTGCCGCGGATGATCACGCTGACTTACGGGCTCGGCGTCGGGCTTGCCGCGCTCGCCGGCGTGCTGTCGGCCCCGATCAACCAGGTCCGGCCGCTGATGGGCGCCGACCTCATCATCGTGGTGTTCGCGGTGGTGGTGATCGGCGGCATGGGGTCGATCATGGGATCGATCATCACGGGGTTCGCGCTCGGCGTGATCGAGGGACTGACGAAATATTTTTATCCCGAGGCCTCCAACACCGTGGTGTTCGTGCTGATGGTGCTGGTGCTGCTGGTGAAACCGACGGGACTGACGGGACGGGCGGCCTGATATGACAGCATTGACCGACGACACCTTGCCGATCACGCCGCGCGCGATGCGCGACGAGATGATCGTGTTCGGGATCATGGCCGTCTTGCTCGCGATCGTGCCGTTCACCGGCATCTATCCGTTCTTCGTGATGCAGGCGCTGTGCTTTGCGCTGGTGGCCTGCGCCTTCAACCTCCTGATCGGCTATGGCGGCTTGCTCTCCTTCGGACATGCGATGTTCCTGGGGACGGCAGGCTATTGCAGCGCTCATGCGCTGAAGGTCTGGAACCTGCCGCCCGAACTCGGCATCGTGGTCGGCACCGCATCGGCGTTCGCGCTTTCCATTGTGACCGGCTACGTGTCGATCCGGCGCCAGGGCATCTATTTCGCGATGATCACGCTGGCGCTGTCACAACTGCTCTATTTCATCTACCTGCAGGTGCCGTTCACCCATGGTGAGGACGGCATCCAGGGCATCCCGCAAGGACATCTGTTCGGCCTGTTCGATCTCTCCCGACCGACGACACTTTATTACGTCATTCTCGTGGGATTTCTCGCCGCTTTCCTCCTGATCTACCGCACCATCAACTCTCCATTCGGCGAGGTCCTGAAGTCTATCCGGGAAAACGAGCAGCGCGCGATTTCGCTCGGCTACAAGACGGATCAGTACAAATTCCTGGCCTTCATCCTGTCGGGCACGCTCGCGGGCTTTGCCGGCGCATTGAAGGTGTTCGTGGCCCAGAATGCCTCGCTCACCGACGTGCACTGGAGCATGTCGGGTGAGATCGTGCTGATGACGCTGGTCGGCGGGCTGGGCACCATCTTCGGTCCCGTTGTCGGGGCCTTCGTCATCATCGCCATGCAGCAATATCTGGCCGGGTTCGGCCAGTGGGTTACGGTCATTCAGGGCGTGATTTTCGTCGCCTGCGTGCTGTTGTTCCGGCGCGGCGTCATCGGCGAGATCGCATACCACTTGAAGCGGTCGCTGTAAGGGGCCGGTTTTTCACCGCTTCTCGTCACCTCACAAAGCGGTGGATGATCCGGCCGATTGTCGCCGGGCAGGTGGGCATTTGCATCCAAATCCGTTTATGACAGTTTTGTGACGGGGCGGATGGGCGCTCAGCCTGTTCGGCCGGCTGCCGTCAAAGGAATTGGACACGATCATGCGCTGGTTTCGCGCCTTTCTGCCCAGGGAAGAGCGGTTTTTCGAGCTGTTCGCGCGCCATGCCGCAACGGTCGTGCAAGGCGCGCAGGCGCTGCAGGGGGTGTTGCGGGGCGGGGAGGAGACGTTCGCCTTCTGCCAGCAGGTCAACCAGTACGAAAGCGAGGCCGACGGCATTACCCGCGAGGTGCTGACCGCCGTGCGACGCACTTTCATCACCCCGTTCGACCGCGGCGACATCAGAAGCCTGATCACGTCGATGGACGATGCCATCGATCAGATGCAGCAGACGGCGAAGGCCGTCGTGCTGTTCGAGGTTCGCACGTTCGAGCCGACCATGCGCGAAATGGGCACCCTTCTGGTCGAATGCGCTCATCTGGTCGGCCGCGCACTGCCGTTGCTGCAGTCGATCGGCGCCAACGTCTCGCTGCTCAACGCGATCACGGAGGAACTGACCAAGCTCGAGGGGCGCGTCGACGACCTCCACGACATCGGGCTCAAGGAGCTTTTCCTCAAGCACCGCAACGCCAACACCATGGATTTCATCGTCGGGGCGGAAATCTACGACCATCTCGAGAAGGTCGCCGACCGCTTCGACGACGTGGCGAACGAGATCAATTCGATCGTGCTCGAGCAGGTCTAGGGAGAGCTGAGGTTTGCTTGAATCGGCGCAAGACGGGGACTCTCTTCACCTCTCCCCAACGGGGAGAGGTGAACGCCGGGGCAACCGATTGAGCCTGATCTCTTACCTTTGGGCGCCGTCGTGAACGTCACGCTGGGTCTTCCCGTCCTGATCGGCCTGATCGCGGTCGCGCTGCTGTTCGATTTCCTCAACGGCCTGCACGACGCCGCCAATTCGATCGCCACCATCGTCTCCACCCGCGTGCTGCGCCCGCATTACGCGGTGTTCTGGGCTGCGTTCTTCAATTTCGTCGCCTTCCTGGTGTTTGGACTCAATGTCGCCCATACCATCGGCGTCGGGATCATCGAGCCCTCAGTGGTCGATGCCCAGGTGATCTTTGCGGCGCTGATCGGCGCCATCGTCTGGAACCTGATTACCTGGGGGCTCGGCATCCCATCGTCGAGCTCACATGCCCTCATCGGCGGATTGGTCGGCGGCGGAATGGCAAAGGCCGGAGTTTCCGCCACGGTCTGGAGCGGCCTGTCCAAGGCGATCGTTGCGATCGTGCTGTCGCCGGTGGTTGGATTTTTTCTCGCCATGGTGCTGGTCGCGATCGTCTCCTGGGCGTCGGTGCGCTCCACGCCCTTTGCCGTCGATCGCGCCTTCCGCATCCTGCAATTCGGCTCCGCCTCGCTCTATTCGCTCGGACACGGCGGCAATGACGCGCAGAAGACCATGGGCATCATCGCCGTGCTGCTCTATTCGCAGGGCTACCTGGGCAATGAGTTCTCCGTGCCGTTCTGGGTGGTGCTGGCCTGCCAGGCCTCCATGGCGCTGGGGACCTTGATGGGGGGCTGGCGGATCGTTCGCACCATGGGCCTGCGCATCACGAAATTGACGCCGATGCAGGGTTTCTGTGCCGAAACCGGCGGGGCCGCGACACTGTTCATGGCGACCTTCCTCGGGGTTCCCGTCTCAACGACCCACACCATCACCGGCGCGATCGTCGGCGTCGGGACCGCACGCCGCGCCTCCGCCGTGCGCTGGAACGTGGCGAGCAGCATCGTTTACGCCTGGGTGATCACGATTCCGGCCGCCGCCACCGTCGCCGCGCTCACCTATTGGCTGGTGCAGGTCTTCCGCTAAAGCGCGACGAGATGATGGTCCAGCCGAGGTTGGATTGGGTCGCCTGATGCCTATATGGAGAGGGCCCGGAATCGCTTGATCCGGCGTGCTTTCCCTGCCAAACGCTCAACCCTCATGTCCGATCTTGCCGTCACGACCGAACAGCCGTCCCGCTCGCCTTTGTCCGAGGAGGTCGCGCGCCGGCGCACTTTTGCCATCATCTCCCACCCGGACGCCGGCAAGACCACGCTGACCGAAAAGCTGCTGCTGTTCGGCGGGGCCATCAATCTTGCCGGGCAGGTCAAGGCCAAGGGCGAACGGCGCAACACCCGCTCGGACTGGATGAAGATCGAGCGCGAGCGCGGCATCTCGGTCGTGACCTCGGTGATGACCTTCGAGTTCGAGGGGCTGGTGTTCAATCTCCTGGACACGCCGGGCCACGAGGACTTTTCCGAGGACACCTCCCGCACGCTGACCGCGGTCGACTCCGCGGTGATGGTGATCGACGCGGCAAAAGGCATCGAGGCGCGGACGCGAAAGCTGTTCGAGGTCTGCCGCCTCCGCGACATTCCCATCATCACCTTCATCAACAAGATGGATCGCGAGAGCCGCGACGTCTTCGAGCTCCTGGACGAGATCGAAAAGACGCTGGCGCTCGACACCACGCCCATGACCTGGCCGGTCGGGCGCGGCCGCGATTTCCTCGGCACCTTTGACGTCAGGAACGGCGGGGTGCGGCTGCTCGAAGGCGGCGGTGCCAAGACCGGGGCCGCTCAACAGATCGACATCGCCGAACTCGCCAAGTTCAACCCCAATCTCGATGTTGCTGCCATCGCGGACGAGCTCGAACTCGTCCGTGAAGCCTGCAAGCCGTTCGAGCTGGATGCGTTCCGCGAGGGCCACCTGACGCCGGTCTATTTCGGCAGCGCCTTGCGCAATTTCGGCGTCGGCGACCTCCTGGAAGGGCTGGGGCAGTTCGCGCCGCCGCCACGCGCGCAGGACAGCGATCTCCGAAAAGTGCAGGCGGCGGAGCCGCGGATGAGCGCCTTCGTGTTCAAGATCCAGGCGAACATGGATCCGAACCATCGCGACCGCATTGCCTTTGCACGGCTCTGCTCCGGCAAGCTCAGCCGCGGCATGAAGGCAAAGTTGGTGCGCACCGGCAAGGCCATGCCGCTGTCGAGCCCGCAATTCTTTTTCGCCCAGGACCGCTCGGTGGCCGATGAAGCCTTTGCCGGCGATGTGGTCGGCATTCCCAACCACGGCACCTTGCGCATCGGCGATACCCTCACCGAGGGCGAGGACATCACCTTCGTCGGCGTGCCGAGCTTCGCGCCGGAAATCGTCCGCCGCGTGCGGCTGACGGATGCGATGAAGGCGAAAAAGCTGAAGGAGGCGCTGCAGCAGATGTCCGAGGAGGGCGTGGTGCAGGTGTTTCGCCCGCGCGACGGCGCGCCGGCTCTGGTCGGCGTGGTCGGCCCGCTGCAACTCGACGTGCTCAAGGCGCGGCTGGACGCCGAATATTCGCTGCCGGTGGAATTCGAAGTCTCCGAATTCCAGCTTGCGCGCTGGATTTCCTCCGACGACCGCAAGAAGCTCGACGCCTTCATCGCATCCAACAACTCCTCGATTGCCGACGACGTCGACGGCGATCCGGTCTATCTCGCCAGGAACGAATTCTATCTCGGCTATACGAAGGAGCGCGCCGAGGGGATTACGTTCGCCAGCGTGAAGGACGTGAAGAAGCAGGCGTGAGCAACGCCCCTGCTGCTTGCGCCGGAGCGTGATCGGCCCCGAAGGGGCGCGCTAGCACAAAGCGTGCGGCGGTTCTCGACCTACCTGACGCCATGGCGCGATTTGCGCCGTGTTATCGTCATTGCGCGCCCGACACTCTTTCCGGAGCCAACGCCTGCGCCAGTTTTGCGGTGCACGCGTTGCAGACGAGGGCGCATTCGTCCGAAACCAGACCGAGCTTGACGTCGAGGCCGATGGCAAGGTCCGTATCGGCAAGGCAGGCAATAATTCCGTTGCAACTCAAGCATCTGTGCTGGGCTTCCACCCTGCGACGATCGGCCGTTTCGTTCGCGAGCGGGATATGACGGGGCATTGTGCGATCCTCCGCTGTCGGCCTTCGTATCGCTATATTTAATCGTATATATCGGTGGGTGGCAAGGCGGAGCGGCTTCCGCCTGGCGTAGCGATAAATCTGAAGAATGGGCCCCCCTTGTTCATCAGGAATCTCGATCATGAAACAGCAACACGGCGCTGCTCCGAATTCGCCTAAGCAGAGAGATACGCTCGAGACTGGTCGCGCACTCGGCGCGGCCGCATGGCTGATTGCGTCCTGTGGACTGACTGTAGACATCGCGCATGCGCAAACCGCGCCGGCCAAGCTCCCCGACAGGAGCTTTCCCGAGAGTGTAACGTCGACCAGCGACGGCACGCTCTATGTCGGCAGCTTCAATCTTGGCGGTGTCACGAAGATCGCTCCCGGTGGCAAAGCCGAGCCGTTCATCAAGCCCGGCGCCGCGGGCAGCCGCTCCGTGCTCGGGGTGCTGGCCGACCAGAAGAGCGGAACCTTGTACGTCTGCTCCAACGACCTGACCGGTCTCGGCGTGGCGAGTCCGGGCGAAGAGAAAGGCGCGTGGCTGAAAACCTTTGATCTCGCAACCGGCGCGCCCAGGGGCAGTTTCCCGCTCAAGGATCCGAAGTCCCTGTGCAATGATATTGCGGTCGGTAGCGACGGGACTGCTTACGTCACCGATTCCCTTGCGCCCTATGTGTACAGTCTGAAGCCGGGCGGCGCCGCACTCGAAGTCTGGGCGACCGATCCGGTATTGGCGCCGGCAAAGGATGGAGTTGGATTGGACGGCATTGCATTCGGATCGGACGGCAATCTCTATGTCACGACCTATATTCCTGCAAAGCTGTTCGAGATAGCGGTCAAGGATGGCAAGGCCGATTCGATAACTGAACTGAAAGCGTCGCGCCCGGTGGACCATGCGGATGCCATGCGCCCGTTCGGAGAAAGCCTCCTGCTGATCGAGGGCGCCGGCCGGCTCGACAAGGTCACTGTCAAAGGCGACGCAGCCGAGATCGAGATCATTAATGACAGCTTTGCCGAGCCCGTTTCGGTGACTCAGGTCGGCAACGTCGCGTGGGTGGCGGAAGGTAAATTGTCGTACCTCATTGGGGACAACAAGGAGAAGGACCCAGGTCCGTTCACGATCAAGCCGGTCGTGCTGCCGAGGTAATGCATGTTCGGAGGCCGGCCGATTTGCTGGTGCGGAACAGCGTGACAGCTCGGAATTCTGCCGGCCCCGATCGATTGCCTTGGACCCCATTCAGGGCTTCGCGAGCCCGTCGCTCGAAAGTCATCCGCTCGTCTTGTTCGTGCAGCGCTTCGGTGGCAATCTGGCGAGCAGCAAGAGAGCACGTGCTTCATGTCAAAATCGAACGCCGGATCGCTTCCACATTTGAGCATTCGCATTGATCTCGATACCGACGAGCGCATCGGACCCGGCAAGATTCAGTTATTGGAAAATATCCGCGACTGTGGGTCGATTTCGGCCGCAGGTCGCGCGATGGATATGTCGTACAAGCGGGCGTGGGACTTGGTCGACGAGATCAACCGCATCTGCGGACATGCCGCCGTCGAACGTCAGACCGGAGGCAAGAATGGAGGCGGCGCGGTGCTGACCCCGTTCGGAACCTCGCTGATCGAGCGCTACCGCAAGATCGAGCGCGAAGCGGCGAGTGCGGTTCGCAGGGAACTGGCGGCATTGCGGAACGAGATTTCCCGGGGCCGTCCAGCCAGCCGGGGCAAAATCCAATCTCTCGGGAAGACCGGCTAGTTTGCACGAAGCGCCACGCCCGGCGTGGGTTCAGCGGCAATTGCCTCGCCAAGCAGGCTTTGCTGGTCGCGGGGGACCGAGAAGCAAACACTGAAGCCATCGACAGTCCGAAGCGTGACCATGCGCTGCGTCGGATCTGATGATTGTTCGACCATCCACGAGTCGAGCGGATAGGCGAAGCGGAGGCTTTGGTCGCCGTAGCGGCTTCGTAGCGCCTTGTCGAGCAGGCTCGGCAAGGTCATGACAAGAGCGCCCACCTGATTGAGGGACAGCCGGATGGTGGCTGAATTGCCGCCGGAATCGACCAAGCCAAGCGAAACAGCCCCGTCGGGTGCGACCTCGCAGGTGGTCAAGGCCTGAGTTTCGATCTGCATCGCAAGCTCCGGACAGGTTCGCTATATATGACGAGATATATCGATATGGCCCGGACTCGTCCAGCCCCGCTTTTATGCAGGGGCGCCGCTCATCTGGCATAGCCTGACTTATTGGACCGTGATATATAAAAAAATATAGCGTGCTGCAGGATGGTGTCCGTTCCATGGAGGTAACGCGCGTCATGTTCGACTCGCAGTGCGACCTTGCGGCCCTGGTCTATGAACACGACTAGGACCCGGATCAGATCCTGCGCGCTTTCGCTGCCGACCTGAATAGTGGCGGATATCGTGCGCTTGGTCTCATCCAATTCGGTCGTCGCTGCCTCGATGCCGGTCTTTGCGCGACGATGGTTCATACCGGCGAAAGGCTGCGGCTGTTTCACGATCTCGGTACCGGCTCCACGGCGTGTCGCCTCGACGTCGATCAATTGCTCGATGCCGGCGAACGAATTGCGAGGGCGATCGATCAGGGCGCCGATGTCCTGATCATCAACCGCTTTGGCAAGCAGGAGAGTGCGGGCAAGGGCCTTTGTTATTTGATCGAGCGCGCCCTGGGCGCCGATATTCCTGTCGTGATCGCCGTGTCCGGCCGGTATTTCCCTGATTGGATCAAGTTCGCGGATGGAATGAGTGTAAGACTGCCCTGTGATCGCCGCGCGCTGGATGCCTGGTGGCGCGACGTCTCGACGCGATATCCGAGACCGGTCGCTCACGCGCATCAAACGATTTGCGAAATCTGCAAATAAATTGCGCGCGCCCGTGATCGAGGTGCGGCTCGATGCCGTGGAGAAGCGGGCGTGAGAAACGCCTTCGGGGCGGGCAAAGGCGCGATCGCGCCGCGCCCGCAAAGAGTTGTGCGCTATTTCAGCATTCCCGCCAATATTCCCGCGACCCTTCTGTTTCCTTCCACATTCAAATGAATCTGGTCGGGCATCAACATACCCGGCTGCCGTCTTACCGATTGGTAGATTCCCATGGCGTCGATGACCTTGATGCCGCGGGCCTTCAGCTGCTGCTTGATGGCCGCAATGTTGGCGGCCGCATGAGCGGCACCCTCGGGGAGTTTGCGGGCGTCGTTGAATCCATTGACGGCCAGGATGACGATTTTTGTCCCATCGGGCACGGCGGTGGGGACGCGCGCGAGGGTCGCCGGGGTCGTCTCCCCCCAGACGCCGGCATTCGTGACATGGACCTGAGAGCCCTTGGCGCGGAGCATGGCCTCGAGCACTTCCGGCCACATCTCACTTTCGGCAACGGCGCCATGAACGGTGCTCGAGCCGAGCGCCACGATTTGCGCCGATGCAAAGCCGGTCGGAGCAAGCAGGAAGGTGATGACGACAAGCAAAAGGAAACGGAGTTTCGAAAAATACATCTCGGCCGCTCCACAATGTTCAGCTTTGGTGATTCAAAATTTCTTTATCAGAAGGAGGAGCATGTCCCATTTGTTGAGAACGTCCAGATGACTCGCTCTCAGGTTCAGGAGCTTATCCACAGGTAGGGCATGACCCGGAAAAGCGTGTGCGGTCGTTTCCAAAAGGATCACGGTCAACTAAGAGGCTAAACGGGGGCGCGTTCGTCGGACAGAGATCACGCAGGCATTATTTGTATCTGCCAGCGTGCCCGGCTACTCGATCGACGTTGCGGAATTCAATGTGCTGCTCTTGCTTCAGGCGCCTCAATCCGTCGGGGTCTCGACCCCCGGTGAACGATGAGCGCTCCGGCCTGCTGGACGCATGGAAGGTCCCATTCATTCGACCAGCGTCAAGGCGCTCGACATCGGCGATCTGAGAACTCGGGAAAGATATGGAAAAGCAGAATGCCACCCCTGACGGGATCGGCTTGATCCTGTTCGCGTTGGCCATGGGCGGTTTTGCAATCGGCACCACCGAATTCGCGACTATGAGCCTGTTGCCGTATTTCGCGCCTGATCTGCGGATTGATGAGCCGACCGCAGGAAACGTCATCAGCCTGTACGCGCTGGGCGTGGTGATCGGTGCGCCGGTGCTCGCCGTGCTCACGGCAGGGCTGGCGCGTCGCAACGTCCTGTTGTTTCTGATGGCCCTGTTCGCCGTCGGCAACGCACTGAGCGCCTTCGCGCCCAGCTATCACTGGATGCTGGCCTTTCGCTTCCTGAGCGGCCTGCCGCACGGCGCCTATTTTGGCGCAGCGGCAATGGAGGCAGCCTCGCTGGTGCCGTTCCATAGGAGGACCCAGGCCGTCGGCAAGATGTTCCTGGGCCTCACGGTCGCGACCGTGATCGGTGTTCCGGTCGCGAGCTGGCTGGGACAGGCAGTCGGTTGGCGTTGGAGCTTTGGTGTCGTCGCAGCGCTCGCCGTTGCCGCCTTTTTGCTGGTGGCGTGGTTCGCCCCCGCTGATCACCCGCGCCCGAAGGCAAGCCCGCTGCGTGAACTCGGCGCCCTGACGCGCCTGCAGGTCTGGCTCACGCTCGCGATCGGCGCCATTGGTTTTGGCGGCCTGTTTGCCGTCTACACCTACACCGCGACGACGCTGATGGAGGTGACGCGCGTTTCGCCTGCCTTCGTGCCGTTGGTGTTGTCCGCATTCGGATTGGGCCTGACCATCGGCAACGTTGTCGTGCCGCGGATCGCTGATCGCGCCATCATGCCGACGGCGGGCGGCTTGCTGATCTGGAGTGCCGCCGCGCTGGCCGTATTTCCGTGGGCTGCCTCGAACATCTGGACCGTAACGGTCGACGCATTTCTCATCGGCACGGGCGGGGCGCTCGGCACCGTGCTGCAGACGCGGCTGATGGACGTGTCCGGTGAAGCCCAGGTTCTTCCGGCTGCACTCAACCATTCGGCCTTCAACACGGCGAATGCGCTCGGCCCCTGGCTCGGCGGCCTCGCCATCTCCGCCGGCTACGGCTGGACATCGACCGGCTGGGTCGGCTGCGGCCTGGCTCTGGCGGGCTTTGTGATCTGGCTGGTGGCAGTCGCCGCCGAGGACAAGCGTGATCGTCGTGCGACGCAATCGGCGGATGCCTGAAGTCCTGTCCCCATGGCTTGGACTGTCGCTACGAATTCGGCGGGCCCTCGCGCAGGTCTTGTTTCGGAGGTAGAGCCACCGTGAGTTGCCTGAGCGAGTATTGCGGCTTCTGATCCCAAGCAATCCCTTGTAGCTTCCCGCCGACGTGATCTAATCGTCGGGTCGGACGGTCGCCGTGACAGCATCAAAAGCAGGATCGATCCGTCCTTGCAGGGAGGAGCCCGTGAAGAGGTTCATTACCGCGGCAGCGGTTGCCGCGATCGCCTTTGGTGCGGCAAAGGCTGTGCCTTTGCCTGAGACATCGCCCGATGACGTCGGATTTTCGCAACAGGGTCTTGCCCGGCTGGACGATTTCTTCGCCCGCGAGATCGCCGAGAAGCGGGTCCCGGGCGCGGTCGTCGCGGTTGCCCGGGACGGCAAGCTGGTCCACTACAAGGCTTACGGACAGCTCGATCCGGAAAAAGGCACGCCGATGCCGCTCGATGCGGTCTTCGCGCTTGCCTCGATGACCAAGCCGATGGCGGCGGTCGCCGGGCTCATGCTGATGGAGCAGGGCCGCCTGCCGCTTCAAGCCAGGCTCGCGGACTATTTTCCGGGATTTGCCGACATGAAGGTCGGCGTCCCTCAAGCCGACGGCACGTTGAAGTTCGAGGCGCAGGCGTCGCCAATCCACATCCACGACCTCTATCGTCATACGTCCGGCCTCATCTATGGAGGACGGCCGGACAGCCCGAGCCTGGTCGCGCGTCTCTATCCCGACGGGACGGCGCCCGCGATCGAAGGCAACACCCAGGCCTTCATCGATCGGATCACGAAGCTGCCGCTGGCGCATCAGCCGGGAACCGAATTCGAGTACGGCTTTTCGATCGACGTGCTCGGTGCGGTCATCGAAAAGGTCACGGAGCAGCGGCTCGGCGAGTATCTGGCGAGCAACGTGTGGCGCCCACTCGGGATGAATGATGCGACCTTCGCGCCGACGGAGGCCCAGCGCCTTCGCCTGGCGCGTCCGTTTCCCAGCGATCCGCTGACGGGGAAACCGCAGGCCATCAAGCTTCTGGATCAGCCGACGAAGTTTGATTGCGCCGGTGCCTGCTCGTTTGCGACCGTCGGTGACTACGTCCGCTTTGGACAAATGCTGCTCAACGGCGGAGAACTCGACGGCCATCGCGTTCTCGGTCCGAAGACCGTGCACCACATGATCTCCAACCATCTCGGGCCGGAGATCCGAAACAAGGTCGCGAACATCGAGCCGCACCGTGCGGGATTCGGCTTCGGCCTCGGCGTGGCGGTGCGTACGAGCGAGGGTCTCTCGTCGGTGCCCGGCAACCCGGGCGAGTTCACCTGGAACGGCGCTTACGGCACCCAATTCTTCTGCGACCCGAAGGAGCGTCTCGTCGTGGTCGTGGGCACGGCGGCACCCGGTGAACTCCGGAAATACTACCGCGAGCAGGTCCAGGACATCGTCTATGGCGCCATGGTCCGCTGAGAGGCGGGAACCAAGCCCATGCACTGCTGCACCTCGCCCGGCACCTTGTACTCGCGCATGATGGTGCGGCTGTCGCGCAGCCCGCACGCCTCTCGCTGCACCATGAACATCCAGAGCGCGTGGCCGGCTTCCGTCACCAGCGCGCGCCGCGCCTGCTGCACTGACGCACTAGGATGCGGCTGGGTGGCGTCGAACTCGCGCAGCCTGGCGAGAGCGTGTTCCAGCGCGCGTCCCATGCGTCCGAGCGCGGAGGCCTGCTCCTGGACGATCTCGTAGTCGAGAACGTCGACAGGCGTGCGGTGAAGGCGAAAATCGCGGGACATGCTCATGTATACCGCCACATGGGTCGCATGCGCAACGATGCGCCCATGCACGACATTGTCGTATTATCCTGACCGATGTGGACCAGTGGCGCGAAGTCGCCATGCCGTGGGCCGAATCGGCGCCACGCCGCCACGCTGGGAGGATTCCAATGCCGCACCGTCCAAACGGGCTCATCGTGCCATGTCTGTTCGTTCTGCTCAGCCTGATCGCCAGCGCGCGACCGGCGAGCGCGGAAGTGACGCGGGTCGAGTTCACGTCGAAGCAGCCGTACGGAACATTTGCCGCCGGCGACTATGTGATCTGGCAGGGCAGGCTCCACGGCGACCTGTCGCCGCAGGAGGCCATTCCGGGGATCGACAAGGCCGCGCGCAATGAGCGCGGGCGCGTCGCCTACGCGGCGAACATCATTCTCATCATGCCGGCGGCGTCTGGCGCAGGCAACGGCGCATTGCTCGTCGACGTGCCCAATCGCGGCCGCGCCTACGCCGAGGCGCTCTACAACTCGCCGCGCGATACCCCGTTCCTCTCCGGCACGCTGGAGCAGGGCACCGGCTTTCTCCAGGATCAAGGCTTTGCGATCGCCGAGGTGTATTGGGAATTGGGGCGAGGCGCTGATCTGCCTTCGTTCGCCGACGACGGCAAGACACGCTACGTCGAGGGCGCAGGATTTGCGATCGTGCGCGATGCGGCGGACTTCCTCGCGCATGCCGCCGCTGATGCCGCAGGGACGCCGAATCCGCTCAGCGGCGCGATCAGCCGCACGCTCGCGAGCGGAAAGTCCCAGGACGGACGATTCCTGAAGACCTTTCTGCTGAATGGATTCAACATGGCGGGCAACCGCCGCGTCTTCGATGGAATGCACGTCTTCGTCTCGGCGGCGGGCCTTCTGCCGATCCTGCAGACGGGCAGCGGACCGCAGTCGAGCGCCGACGGGGCTCCGACCTTCGCCAATCCGGATTTTCCTGGCGTCAATGATGGACCGCTCACGATTGGCGAGATCGTCACCAAGGTCGAGGCGCGGGGCGAGATTCCGCCGAAGATGCTGCTGGTCAGTTCGACCACGGACTATTATTCGCTGCGCGCCTCGCTCGGCCGCACGGGCGAATCCGGCACCGCTGATCGGCCGCTCCCCGACAATGTGCGGATGTACGATATCGCCGGCGGATCGCATGTGGTCGTTCCCCAGGCGCCGACCTGCAAATTGCCGCCCGGCCGCCTCGATTGGACCCCGGTCGCGCGGACTTTGCTGCTGCGCCTCGATGCTTGGGTGAGCCGCAACGCCGAGCCGCCCTCGAGCGAGCTGATGCCGCTCGAGCCTGCGAACGGCACACCGCCCGCGCTGCGCGCCCCGGCCGGGCTTTCCGCCGCCGTGATCCAGGTGCCCAGGCGCGATCAGGACGGCAACGCGCTCGGCGGCGTGCGGCTGCCGGACATTGCGGTGCCGACCGGCACCAACGGCGGGCAAAACGAGCCGCAGACCTTCACCTGCATGCTGGTCGGATCCTTCGCGCCATTCGCGGCGACGAAAGCGGAACGGGAACGCACCGGCGATAACCGCCCGTCGATCGAGGAGCGCTATCATGGCCGTGACGATTACGTGAACCGGGTGCGGATCGCAGCCCACGAACTCGTGACGCGCGGGTTCCTCCTGCCGGAGGATGCGGCCGTGATCGTTCAGGAAGCCGCATCGAGCAAGCTGTTCGCGCCCGCGGCGGCGAATGACGCGCCGCGTTGAGGGGTTCGACCGGAACGCAGTCCGCGGCCCGGCGTTGTGTGTTGCGCGGCGCGAAACCGATCGTCATGAGGTTTGAGCTCACTCAAGCCGGCTTCGGCCGGACGTCCGAGTTCCTGCCGATCCTGCTCCTGTCGACGACCATGGCAGTGATCGGGCCGCCCGCGCTTGCATCGGAAGCCGGTGATGATCCGGCGGCCGCGCAACAACAGCCCCAGCAACAGCCCTCGGCCGACAAGCCGCCAGCGGAAGAAAACCATCAGGCAAAACAAAATGACGGGCCGCAGCCGGGTGCTCCACCGGCAGCACCAAGGCTTTGCGAGGCGCTCGCCACGGCGGCAACGAGCAATGATCTGCCGGTCGATTTCTTCACCCGCCTGATCTGGCAGGAAAGCCGCTTCAAGCCGGACGCGATCAGTCCGAAAGGCGCGCAAGGCATCGCCCAGTTCATGCCGATGACCGCAAGGTCGAGCGGTCTTGGAAACCCGTTCGATCCGCTCGAAGCGATTACGAAATCCGGTGAGCTGCTGCGTGACCTGCGTCGTGAATTCGGAAATCTCGGCCTTGCGGCCGCCGCGTACAATGCCGGATCCGGGCGTGTTCACGATTGGCTTGGTGGCCGGCGAGCGCTGCCGCAGGAAACGCGGGCGTATGTACGGATCGTGACCGGCCGCTCCGTCGACGAATGGGCGCAAGGACAGGCCAATGCCGTCGAGATGCCCTCCGTCGAAATCGTCCCATGCAATCTGCCGGTCACCGCCTTGATCGACCCCAAGCCTGACGCGAAATCTGAGGCCGTCAAGCCATGGGGCGTCGAAGTGGTCGGCGGCCCAACTCCGGCGAAGGCGCTTGTCCGCTACCGTGAATGGCTGCCGAAATATGCGGCGATCGTTGCAGATCGCCAGACACATGTCGTCATACGCGGCCTCCTCGGCGAAATGGGCGCGGCGCGCGTCCGGCTCGGCGAAGACACCCAGGCCTCGGCCAAGAAATTATGCGCGGCGCTGCTGGCAGCCGGTGCCTATTGTGACGTATTCCGCAACTGAACGCGGACCGCCACATGCGCGTCGCGAGAATCCCACTGCGTGAAAAACCCTCATGGAGGGAGGCGCGTTGGCGCCGTCTCCGGACGATACTTCGCATCGCCGGGAGAACCATGAGGCCCTGGTGTGGCCTCATCCTTCGAGACGCTGCGGAGTTTATCATCCGGCCGCGCTTCGCGCGGATCGGATGGCAAGCTCCTCAGGATAAGGGCATAGAGCCGCTTTTGACGCAGCAGTGACAATCCGGTCTACGGATGCAGGACCAGCTTTTGCGCCCGCCAGTTCAGCAACTCGCCGATCCACAGCACGTTCTCCGACGGGCAGGCCATCGCGTGAATCCAGCCGAATTGCTTGAGTTGCTTGCCGCTTTGGCCAAGCATGCCCAGCAGCTTGCCATCGAGACTGAGCTTGTAGATGCGGCCCGGCCAGGCGTCGGCGCTGTACAGCACCTGGTTCGGCGGTGGCGTGATGCAGATGGTCCATGGCGAGCCCGGCGCGAAGGTGCCGGCCTTGATCTGCGCCTCGCCCGGGATGTTGCCGATCGCAGGCTTGGCGTCCGGCGGCACCGGCACGTCGATCACGATCTGGCGCAGGAAATTGCCGTCGTTGTCGAACACCTGGATGCGGCGATTGCCGCGGTCGGCGACATAGACGTTGCCGTTGGCGTCGGTCGCGATCGCGTGCGGGGTATTGAACTGCCCAGGGCCGGTGCCGCGATCGCCCCAGGATTTGATCCAGTTGCCGTCCTTGTCGACCTTGGCGACCCGCGAATTGATGTAGCCGTCGCTGATGAAGGTGTTGTCGGCCGCGTCGAAGGCGGTATCCGTCACCTGGCGAAAGCGGCCGGGCTCGGACGGCAGCGGCGGGTTGGGGTGCTTGAGCGGACCGGTCTCCTCGTCGGAGGCCTCTTGCTTGCGGCCGAAAACCATCGCGACGCGGCCCTCGGGGGTGAACTTGATCACCATGTCCGAGCCTTTGTCGGTGACCCAGATGTTGTCGTGGCGGTCGACCTTGACCATGTGCGCGAACGACCAGGCATAGAGATTGTGGCCGATCTCGCGCAAGAACTTGCCGTCTGCGTCGAATTCCAATAGCTGCGTTGCCGCGGCCGCATAGGCCGGCCCGGTGGAGTTGCCGCGGCTCAACACGAAGACATGGCCCTTCGAATTCACCGCGAGTCCGCTGACTTCGCCGAAATACATGTTGTCGGGAAGCCGCAGCGGATCGGGCACGGAATCGAAATTGATGATGGGCGGGGTCTGTTGTTGTGCGAATGCCGGCGCACTGAGCAGCAGGAACAGACCGACGATCGGACTTCGCATGACGTCCTCCCTCGATGCACCGCCGCGTTGACCCGCGATCAGCGGGGCTACGATATCAACCCGCGGAGAGCGCGAAAGATCAATTCGGTGGGATCGCGACAGCCGGGTTCCGCCCGGTTGGCGGCGAGCCGGGTACGCCGGATTTGTCGGGCCCGCCCAGCACCATGGCGTCACGAGCAGCTCTATAGTCTAGGAGCGCTGTCATTCCGGGGCGATGCGCAAGCATCGAACTAGGTGCGCAATTGCGCACCTGAGAATCTCGAGATTCCGGGTTCGCGTCTTCGACGCGCCCCGGAATGACCGGCCAAATGCTCCACGTTCCGCACAAGGTCTTTCAAAACCGGAAGCGCAGGCCGACGGTGGGATCGATATTGTTGTGCTGAAGAAAGCCGCTGGCCTGTCCGCCAGTGACCTGCGAGTACATGAGTCCGGCGTAGGCGTCGAATTTCGCCGCAAAATGCCAATCAACCGCCGCCGAAACCGCGTCCAGCGTTCCGCTGCATGTCGCGAACGCCGTGGTGCTGCAGCCGGCCGATGCGCCGCCGCCATAGCTGTTCTGGTCGTAATGATAATAGGCGCCGATCACGTTCACGCTGTCGGTGACGGCGTAGGACGCCCCCGTCCAGAAGACTTGCAGGATCTTGTCATGAAAATCGAAGGCGGTCGTGTTGACGGCCGTGACAAAATCTCCGCCGATGTCCGTAAAGGGTCCCGTCCTGGTGCTTGGCGGCGCGTATTGGATCCATTCGTAGCCGGCAAAGAGTTTGACGGGACCGTTGGTGTACTTGCCGAGCAGCATGACGCTCGAGTCGTCGGAAATCGTTGCGGTCAGTGTCTGGGGCAGGAAAGGCGGCACCGGCACGCCATTGACGGTGGGGTTGCCGGAGAGTCCGAGCGACACGGCATCGCGGACGTAGCTGCCGATTGCATCGAGCGAAAGCGTGCCGTTCGCCAAATTCTTGATGTCGCCGCCGAATTGCAGCTGGTAGGCGCCATTCGAGGCGTTACCGAGGTCGTAGCCACCGAACTGCCACAGCGCTCCGATGCGGAACTGCCCGATATCGACGCGATATTTCACGGAGGTGTTGAACCTGCAGTCTTCGGTGTCGCCGACGCCGCAGGTTGTTCCTGAAAAGCCGAGCACGGAAAAAGCATACGATCCTGCCATCGGGTCATACGCCGCAATTGCGTCGTTGGTCAGCGCGTACTGCCGGAACACCGTGATGGTACCATAGGTCGATGAGCTGACGCCCGCATAACCCATGCCGTTGTAGAATTGTCCCTGCCGGCTCGAGTCGCCATACGAGTCCTGATTGGTCAGCGGTACGCCGGCGTTCTGGGCCACCGAGTGCGGTCCATTGACGAGTTGCATCGAGTAGGGATTGAAGTCGGCCTGCAAAGCGAAGACGAAGGACCAATCGGAATCGATCGGCTCTTTGCCTCTGATGCCGATGTTCGATTGGCTCAGTCCGTTCGGTGCGGGCAGCCAGAGTGATCGATTGCTGTTTTTCTGGATCAGATAGTTGACGCCGAACGACGATCGTCCGTTGACTGGCGCGGAATGGCTTTGCCAGGATCCGCCCATGTCGATCGTGCCGTAGAGCGTAATTCCGTTCGAGGTCAACGGGCAGGACGTGGTAAAAAAATCCCAAAGACTGCCGCAGGGCTCGGGGTTTGAGGTCTTTGCCTCGGCCGGAGCCTTTGTCGCCATGTCGTCCGCCATCGCGGCGTTCAATGGCGCGGCGAGGAGGAACGCACAAACTCCACTTATGCAAAGCGACGTGCACTTCATGGTCGATCCCCGGACAGCAGCGCCCCCAGTCCGCGTGGATACGTGCTGCCAAGTTTACAACCTTCGCGGTCTTGCCGCAGGTCGAAATTGAGCTTCGATCCGCTTTCCCGAGAATTGTTGCAACGCGGACACAAGACGAGACGAGCTTGCGCAGGCGCTGAAGCGCTTTCCAGCGAAGTGGACACCGGTTCGCGTCATGAAACCGAATCAAAAAGAATCTACAGTCCGTTCCGATTCCATCGGCGCGGGAAAAGCCTTGGGGAGCCCTCCTAAAACACGGAGGTTGCCGAGAACTGACGCTGCCGGCGTCAGGCCGGAGCATTCGTGGAAGGCGCAGCCTTGGCTGAAGGCAGCTTGTCGGTGCCGTCCAATCGATCGGATGCCGGCGTCGGCTTGCTGAGCAAGAACTCGCCGACCAGCGCCATCGTCAATCCAACGGTGAAGATGGTCCCGAGGATCACCAGGTGCAGCTTGCTGACCGGCCACGATCGCGAGACCGAGATTGAGAGCGTCGGCAGCACCGAGAATCCGGTGACAAGGAATCCGAAGAAGACGCAACTCATCAGGCGCTGAGGAAGCCGCCAATGCTCAAAGGAGCCGATATCGGGCAAGAGCGGATCGATCTGCCGGTCCACATGATAGATGACGTAGATGGCAACGACGGCAGGGGAGATGCCCCATCTGACGTTCTTGAACAGCGCCTGGCCAAAGCCATCCATGACAGGTCGGCCGCCGAGCATGTGTGCGATGATCATTTGCGCGATGGTAAGGCATGTGACCGCGACGCAGAGCGCGACCAGGAAGACCGTTGCGTAGGATACGAGGTAGGAATTGGGCTGGCTTCGGTCGCTTCTCCAGCCGAGATAGCGCAGGAAAAGCACCGCCATGATCGGCATTCCGTAGTTCGCGAGGGCGTAAAACATCCATTTCGTGGTGATTTCGGGGTCCGATGTTACCGGTTTGTCGTGCAGCACGTCCCAGGTCATCGCTGAGAGGGACACGCCAAGATAGATCGCGATGATGATCGTGCCGAAAAATATCGCGGTGTAACGCAGCGGATTGGCGCGAGGCGCATCCGGCGTAATCATCAACCCGAACTGCGTGGCGTCGCGGAGAGCGTCCTTCTGCGTCTCGTTCTTGAAGACAAGGAAGCAGGCGGCGAGCCGGCAATATTGGCGGCGCACCGCGTCGACTTTCTCTGCGACGTCCGCGAAGATCTTCCCGGCATTGGAGTGGGTCAGTTCGCCTCGCTTGAGGGGAACGATACGATCGCGAGCATCTTCATAATTTGCCTGCAGCCGCTCCCAGGCGAAGCTGGGTTCGTTGAAGAAAGTGAAATGCGAGCCCTGCGCACGATGGCGCTCGAGCCAGAGCCGGATGTAGCAGAGTTCGGCCCAGGACCGATCCAGACTTCGCCTGTCCTTGTCGAAATCGCCAACCGTGACATACGGCGTGTCCGGATCGCCCGCGACTTTGGCTCGCGCGTCGGTCGGAACGAGGAGCTGATCGCGCATCATGACCATGAGCGCGTTTGCAATCTGCGGGATGGAGACCCAGCCGTGCACGACGCCGCGGAGCACGAAGATCGGATTCCAATCCTTTTCGATCTTCAGCAGGCTGACGAAGGCCGCTGCGCTGAATACGACGACGAGCGGATAGGGAAGCGAGCCGTCTTTCATCAGCTTCTCGATGGTGTGCTGCAATTCCGGATTTACAGCGCCAAGGATCGGCAGAAGCTGTTTGTGAAAATAGGCGATCAAGCTGTAGACGAGCAGGCACGTGCCGACGAAGGCAATCACGCCGAGGCGGTATTGGCTCGGCTGAGTCATGTAGCGTGGGAGGGCGGGACCATCGCCCAATTTGATTGGTGGCGTATCGAACGCCTGGTACGCCCAATATCCGGCAAATGCCATGCCGAACGACAGGAGAATGGATTGAGCCAAATAGACGTCGAGCATACTGCCCTCCCGTGGAGCATTTATCTCGCAACGGGCGCTTCTGACACGAACGCTTGTCGTTCCCTTATAATTTCTCGAGGATGGAATGCAGCAGCAGGCCGCTCCGCCGCGTCCGATCCTCAGCAGCAAGAAAATGCGCGATCCAGTTTCTGTTTTCCAGGACTTGCAGGACATTTAGGGAAAGGACACAGTCGTTTCACCGATCAGCCGCTGCCTTGCCGGTTAACGCTATCAGAGAATGGCGATCAGCCATTGTGAACTCACTCACACTTGAGAACGATCCCGAAGGTGAGAACGGTCTCGATTTCGGCAACACGCGAAGATCGCGCGAGGCGCGGCTCGACAGGTGATTTGCCCGGCGGGTGCTCGCCGCGAATTCCTGTCAACCTTCGGCAGCAAAAAGAATTCTGTTTTTCAGAAGCCGGAATCGGGTGTATCTTTGACGCATCCCGCCTCATTGCAGAGGGGCGTGTCGCGAACGTCACGAAACGCGAGGCGGGGATGCGGTGGACGCGAACGCGCTGACTGACGAGCGGCAACTTTGCGGACGGTGAAGTCGTGTGGTCCTGGCGCGCCCATGCAAGCGCCAAGTAGGCGACGATGCTTCGCATTGCGCTTATGACGGTGACAAACGCTGGTTCACCGGGGAGAGTACGAAGTAAGCCGTAAACCACTGCGCAGGGAAGGCCGGTTGTTACCGCCTGTACCTGTGGTCAACGCGCGCTCGCGCAAATTCCTTTTGCGCGGGGGCCGTGGGTGCAAGCGGGCACCCGGTCTTCCCTGCGCCCTCTGCATTCGAAGAGGGCGAAGAAGGATGCAAAACTCGGGCGAATTCCGCCGCGAGAATGCGGACTTATGGCTACGTCATTTCGAGGAGCGAAAGCGACGAAGCAATCCGGAGTCGTTTGGTGTCCGCTGGATTGCTCCGGTAGCGCTCGCAATGACGGGTCGACAGCGGAGCAGGTAACTGCTCCGAACGCGAATGTGAAGAGCTCGGCCTTGAGACCCTGGTTC
>CAYVVB010000594.1:0-18118 GCA_964454955.1 uncultured Bradyrhizobium sp.
CACGATGTGAGAAGCCGTCAGCGCGATCGCAGCCGTTCTGCCCATCGGAGGGGCAGGCAGCTCTCCATCGACTAACGATCTAGGGCGGGAGACAGACAGTGCAGGCTGCGTCAGCTTGCCGAGGCCTGAAGCCCATGTAATGCTGCGACGAAGAAAAGAAGAGGCCGGTGGCGGCGCATGCGCGCCTTGTCCGAAAAAAAATATCACCGGGAAAACGCTTCGGAGGGCATCGGATGAGATTCAGCTATTTCCTCGGGCTCGCTTGCGCCGCCGCGCTATCGTTGGGGCTGATGGCCCGGGCTTCAGCCGAGGACAAGGTCGTCAAGATCGGCGCGATCCTTCCCATGACCGGCGGAGCGGCCTCTGTCGGCGTCCATGCCAAATACGCGCTCGAAGTCGCGATGGACGTCATCAACAGCGCCCATCCCGAGCTCGGCGATCTCCCATTGGCAAAGAATGCCGGCCTTGCAGGACTGGGCGGGGCCAAGGTCGAGGTCGTGTTCGCCGACAATCAGGGCAGTCCCGCCACCGGCCAGAACCAGGCGCTACGGCTGATCACCGAAGACAAGGTCGCTGCGCTGATCGGCGCCTATCAGTCGGGCATCACGCTGACGGCGAGCGCGATTGCCGAGAAATACGGCATTCCGTTTCTCACGCCGGAATCGGTTGCGGCCAATCTCACCGAGCGCGGCTTCAAATGGTTCTTCCGAACCACACCGATCGCGACCGACTTCGCCAAGCTGTACAACGATTTTCTCGACGACATGAAGGCCGGCGGCGCCAAGACCGACACCGTTGCCCTGGTCCATGACAACACCGAATACGGCACGTCGGTCGCCAGCACGATTGCCGCCACTTTCAAGGACAAGGGGCGCACGGTGATTGACGAGTCCTACGCCGTCAATGCCACCGACGTGCAGAGCCAGGTACTGCAGCTAAAGGAAAAGAAGCCCGATGTCGTGCTGATGATCAGCTACACGTCGGATGCGATTCTGTTCGCCAAGACGATGCAGGCGCAGGACTACAAGCCGCCGCTGCTGCTCGGCGATGATGCCGGCTATTCGGATCCATCCTTCATCAAGACCGTCGGCAAGATTTCGCAAGGTGCGTTCAACCGGTCGTCCTGGAGCGTCGGACCTTCGGGCTCGCCGACCGCGATCATCGCCGACCTCTACAAGAAGAAAAGCGGCGACGAGATGGATGACACCGCAGGCCGCGAGATGCAGGGCTTCTTCGTGCTGGTCGATGCGATCGATCGCGCGGGCTCGACCGACCCTGCGAAAATCCAGGCGGCATTGCGGGCCACCGACCTCAAGCCCAACCAGTTGATGATGGGATACAAGGGCGTGAAGTTCGACGAGAAAGGCCAGAACGTGCTCGCCTCCGGCGTGATCATCCAGCTCCAGGACGGCGAGAACTACGTCGCGGTCTATCCCAAGTCGAACGCCGAGAAGGCGCCGATCCTGCCATACAAGGGCTGGTGATGCGTTCAGGGGCGGGATGAAGCATCTCGCCCTTGCTGTTTGAGCGAGGCGGCAATCACTTCCACGCAACGGCGCGCGGCTTCATGTCCTTTGTCCTTATCCAGGTGATTGTCGGCGGGCTGTTGCTGGGCGCGGTCTATGCGCTGTTCTCCTCAGGGCTGACACTGGTCTGGGGCATGATGAACATCGTTAACTTCGCCCATGGCGATTTCGTCATGCTCGGCATGTATGCCGCTTTCGTGGTGTTCACGCTGTTCGGCGTGGGCCCGCTCGCCGGCGTGCCCTTCGCGACCCTGCTGCTGGCCGCGCTCGGGGTGATCGTCTATTTCGCGCTGATCCGGGACATCATGAAGGGGCCGATGCTCGCCCAGATCCTCGGCACGTTCGGGCTGGCGCTGCTGCTACGCTATTCGGTGTTCTGGTGGTTCGGCGCCAATTTTCTCTCGCTGCCGCAGGACATCGTCGGCGGCACCTTTGCCTTTCTGGGCTTGCGCATCGAAGCCTCGAGACTGCTCGCAGGCGTCGTTGCGCTGCTGGTCACGCTCGGCCTGCACCTGTTGCTGACGCGCACCTCGCTCGGCTCGAAGATGCTGGCGGTTGCGGAAGACGCCACCGCGGCGCAACTGATGGGGATCAGGCCCGACACCATGCAGGCGATCGCCTGGGCGATCGCAGCCGGCGCGACGGGGCTGGCCGGCGCCTTGATCGCGACCTTCTTCTACATCGTGCCGACGGTCGGGGAGACGCTCGGCATCGTCGCTTTCGTCACGGTGTCGCTCGGCGGGTTCGGCAGCGTGCCCGGCGCGCTGGTCGCCGGGCTCCTGATCGGCGTCATCGAGTCGCTCTCCGCCTACCTGATCGGGGCGGTCTACAAGGACATCGTCGTCTATGCGCTGTTCCTTTCCTTCCTGTGGTTCCGGCCGCAGGGCCTGATGGGCAAGACGTGATGCGCCGCTTCATCTGGCTTCTTCTGCTGCTGGCGCTGACCATCGCCTATCCGCTGGTGTTCTCGACGCCGTTCCAGCAACGGCTCGGCGCGCTAGTCCTGCTCTATGCGATCGCGGCATCGAGCTGGAACATCGTCGGCGGCTATGCCGGCCAGGTGTCGGTCGGGCATGTCGTTTTTTTCGGCTGCGGCGCCTATGCCGCGATGGGCGCCTACGCGCATTTCGGCCTGCCGCCGCTGGTCGGAATCCCCGTCGGCGTCGTGCTGGCGGTCGCCGTTGCCGCGGTCGTCGGCGTGCCGACGCTGCGGCTGTCCGGCCATTATTTCAGCATGGCGACGATTGCGGTCGCGGAGCTGATCAGGCTTGTGGTGACGAATACCGATTATCTCGGCGCCGCCGTCGGCCTCAGCGGTCCGACCGTGCCGCGCAGCGTCCTCGATCTCTCCTTCATCTCGGCATTGCCGTATTACTATCTCTTCCTGGCCCTGCTCGCGGTCACCCTCGGCATCACCTGGTGGATGACGAACAGCCGGATGGGATTTTACCTGCGTGCGATCAGGGATTCCGAACGGGCCGCGCGCTCGCTCGGCGCACCTGCGAGCCGCACCAAACTCCAGGCCTTCATGCTGAGCGCGGGCCTGACCAGCGTCGCTGGCGCTCTCTATGCCGCGATGTTCGGCTTCGTCGACCCGGAATCCGGCCTTGGCATCCTGCTCTCGGTAAAGATGCTGATCATGGCAGCGCTCGGCGGCGCGGGACTTCTGTTCGGGCCATTGGTCGGCGCAGCGATCCTGGTCCCGCTCGAGGAAATCTCCAACAGCCTGCTCGGCGGCAGGGGCGCCGGCCTGACCTTCGTGGTCTATGGCGCGATCATCGTCCTGATCGCGCGGTTTCAACCCGGCGGCATTCTCACGCTGATTACGCGGCAGTTGGAGCGGCGCGATAGCGCGAGCAAAAAGGAAAAGGCATTCGCCCCGGGAGCAAGCCATGCTCCTTGAGGCGCGCAGCATCATCAAGACCTTCGGCGACTTCAAAGCCGTCGATGGCGCGAGCATGACACTGGCGCAGGGCGATATCCTCGGCCTGATCGGCCCGAACGGCGCCGGCAAATCGACCTTCTTCAACTGCCTGACCGGTGATCTCACGGCGACATCGGGCAGGGTGCTGTTCGACGGCCACGACATCACCGGTTTTTCGCCGGAGGCGCGCGCGCAACTGGGACTCGCCCGCACCTTCCAGGTGCCGCAGACCTTCGAGGGTATGACGGTGCTGGAGAATGTGATGATCGGCGCCTTCCTTCGCGCGCCCCATCGCGCCGAAGCCGAAACGAGGGCACGCGCCGTGCTCGAACGCGTCGGCATGAGCCGGCTTGCCGATCAGCCTGCGCGTTCGCTCGGCACGCCCGGCCGCAAGCGGCTTGAAATCGCCCGGGCCCTCGCGACCGAACCGAAGGTCCTGCTGCTTGACGAAGCCATGGCCGGGTTGACCCAGCGCGAGGTGCAACTCGCGATCGATCTGGTTCGCGACATCAGGCGTTCCGGGATCACGCTCGTGATCGTCGAGCACATCATGGAAGTGATCATGGCGCTGGCGAGCCGCGTCATGGTATTTCACCAGGGCCGGGAGATTGCGCGCGGCAGCCCGCGCGAGGTCACCAGCAATCCGGGCGTGATCGCGGCCTATCTCGGCACCCGGGCGGCCAAGGCGGCAGCCGGCCATACCCCGATCGAACTGATGGGCGGGCCCGTAACATGACCGGGCCGTTGCTCAGGATCGAGCACCTGGAAGTTCGCTATGGCGATCTGATCGGTGTGTCCGACGTGTCGCTCGATGTGCCCGAGGGCAGCGTGGTGGCGCTGCTCGGCTCCAACGGCGGCGGCAAGACCACCACGTTGAACGCAATCGCCGGCCTGATCCCCGCTTACTCCGGCTCGATCGCCTTCCGCGGCCAGGAGATCGGCGGGCAGAACGCCTTCTCGATCGTGCGCAAGGGCCTGGCGCTGTCGCCGGAAGGCTGGCGGCTGTTCGTGCGGCAGAGCGTGGAGAACAATCTTCTGCTCGGCGGCACGCCACTGCAAGACAAGACGCGCAAAGCCACGCTGCTCGAGCGCGTCTATGAAATCTTTCCCAGGCTGAAGGAGCGGCGCAGCCAGCTCGCCGGGACAATGTCGGGCGGCGAGCGGCAGATGCTGGCGGTTGGCCGCGCGCTGATGAGCGATCCCAAACTGCTGATGCTGGACGAGCCGTCGCTGGGGCTCGCTCCGGCCGTGGTGGAATCGATGTACGAGACGTTCGGCCGGCTGCACCGGGAAGGGCTGACCATCCTGCTTGCGGAGCAGTCCATCGAGCTGGCGTTGGAGGTCTCCAATTTCGCGACCGTGCTGCAGGTCGGCAGAAGCGTTCTGTCGGGTACGGCGGCGGCGCTGGCGCAGGACCCGCAGGTGCAGCGCGCTTATCTCGGGACGGCATAGGCAAGGGGAAAGTCGATGAGCGCGAGGCAAAAGCCGAGATTTGACGGCACGATCGGCAAGACGATCGCGAGCTCGAGGCCGTGGTGGCCGCAGCCGCTGCGTCCGCCCGCGGGTGCGCCCAATATTCTCGTCGTGCTGTTCGACGATGTCGGCTTTTCCGATTTCGGCTGCTACGGCTCGCCGATTCGCACCCCGACCATCGACCGGCTCGCTGCGGAAGGCTTGCGCTATTCGGGCTTCCACACCACGGCCATGTGTTCGACGACGCGTGCCGCGCTACTTACCGGGCGCAATCACCATTCGGTCGGCGTCGGTTGCCTCGCCAATTTCGACAGCGGTTATCCCGGTTATCGCGGCAAGATCGCGCGCGAGGCGGGAACGCTGGCGGAAATGCTGCGCGAGCACGGCTATCGCAACTACATGGTCGGCAAATGGCACGTCACGCCATTGACCGAGAGCGGCGCAACCGGACCGTTCGACGGCTGGCCGCTCGGCCGAGGCTTCGACCGCTTCTATGGCTTTCTCGATGCGGAGACCGATCAATACGCGCCGGAGCTCGTCTGCGACAACACCCATATCGATCCACCGGGCAGTCACGCGGACGGCTATCATCTCACCGCTGATCTGGTCGACCAGGCGATCCGTTTCATCGGCGACCACACCGCCGATCGGCCCGATTTGCCGTGGCTGGCCTGGCTTGCCTTCGGGGCCTGCCACGCGCCGCACCAGGCGCCCGCGGAAATCATCAAGAGTTATGACGCGTTGTTCGCGCACGGCTGGGACGTCGAGCGCGAGCAACGCCTGGCGCGCCAGAAGGCGATGGGGCTGGTGCCGGCAGAAACAAAAATGCCGGCACGCAATGATGGCGTCAAAGCCTGGGACGACCACTCCGACGACGAGAAACGCGTCTTCACGCGCCTGCAGGCGGCCTATGCCGGCATGCTCGACCATGCCGACCGGCATCTCGCGCGGCTGATCGCTTTCCTCGAAACGGCAGGTCTGCGCGACGATACGCTTGTTATCGTGATGTCGGACAATGGCGCGAGCCAGGAGGGCGGACCGCTCGGCTTCGTCAACGCGATGGGCCCCTATAATTTCCGTCCCGAGCCGATCGCGGAAAAGCTGCGTCGGATCGACGACATCGGCGGCCCCGACACGCACTCCAATTTTCCGCATGGCTGGGCGATGGCCTCCAACACGCCGCTGCGCCGCTACAAGCAGAACACCCATGGCGGCGGCATCCGCGATCCCTTCGTGATGAGTTGGCCGAAGGGCATCGCGGCGCGGGGCGAACTGCGTCACCAGTTCGTCCATGCCTGCGATCTGGTGCCGACCCTGCTCGAGCTCGTCGGCCTCCGCGCACCGGATATCGTCGCCGGTTGTCCGCAAATGCCGCTCGAAGGCGAGAGCTTTGCCCGCTCGATCACTGACGCTTCCGCGCCGGCAAAGTCATCGCCGCAATATTTCGAGATGTTCGGGCATCGCGGACTTTGGTACGCGGGATGGAAAGCGGTGGCCTATCATCCGCCGGGTACGCCGTTCGAGAACGACAAATGGGAGCTGTTTCGTCTCGATCACGATTTTTCCGAGGTCGATGACCTCGCGGCCAAGGAGCCGGAACGCCTTGCCGATATGATCAAGCTATGGTGGAGCGAGGCGGAGAAGCACCAGGTGCTGCCGCTCGACGACCGGTTCGGGCCGCGCTTTGCCGAAAATGCAGCGCGCTTTCACGGCGCGCGTCATCATTTCACCTTCCATGCCGGCATGGGCCATGTCCCGACCGACGTGGCGCCCGATGTACGTAGCCGCAGCTACACGATCGAGGCGCATGTCGAGATTGGCGAGCAGGGCGCCGATGGAGTCCTGATCGCCCATGGCGATGCCACGTCCGGCTACAGCCTTTACATCGAGGACGGTCACCTGGTGCATGATCTCAACATCGGCGGCGGCCATGAGATCGCAAGGTCCGATCGCCCGATTGCGCCGGGTGAGCGACGGCTCGGCCTTCGCGTCGAACGCCTGGTGCGCCAGAGCGAGCCGGCCAAGGGCGCCCGGACCGGCGAGAGTGCATACACGCTCCTGATCGACGGAGAGCCGGTGGGATCGCTGACGACGCAAGCCGCCTTTCACAACCTCATCTCATGGTCCGGGCTCGATATCGGCCGCGACCGCGGCAGCCCGGTCTCGCATTATGCCGCGCCGTTCGAGTTCACAGGCAAGCTCCTGAAGGTGACGGTCGTCATGCATGACGATCAGGCGCTCGACGGGGCCGGCGTGGGCAAAGCACAGATGGCGAGGCAGTGAGCTATTTGATCTTGTCGTAGGCCGCCGCGAAATCGGTCAGCGGCATAGGAATCGTGATGGTTTCCTTGCCGAGATTTTGAAAGGAGATCTTGAGCTCCTTGCCCGATCTCAGTGTCGCCAGCATGTCCGGTGCGACCGGCGTGCTGGCGTAGCAGCCGCGGTTTTCGCAAGTCTGGATCTGCAGGTCGAGCGGCTTGCCGTCATCGACCTGAAGCTTGGCGCCGCCCGGCAGATTGAGTCCAAGCGGCAGTTGCACCAGCGCGACCGGCGCATGCGTGTCGCCGGTCACACGGATGTTGACCAGGACGATGAGCTGACCGGTCTTGGTCAGTACCGCCGTCTCCTCGATCGCGCATTCGAGCGGCGCATTGCGGCTCGCACTGGTGCAGCGGGCGACCCAGCCCGGCGGCGGCGGTCCGTTGGTGGGTGAGGGGGTGGGCTCCGGCTGCGCCGCGGGCGCAGGAGCCTTGCCCTTGGGGGCCCGCTGGGCCAAAGCCGGACCGCACCACAAGATGGCGGCCAAGGCTGCGAGAACGATAAGTCTTGTGGTGATCTTCACGCGTTCCCTCCAGGCACACCTGTTCCGATGTGCCTGGGCGAAACCAAAGTCAAGTCACTCGGCTGCTTCTTTGACCGCGCCATGCTCGTCGCCGAGCGCGTCGCGACCGACGTCGGAGCGGCCCCAGCCGGAGAAGGCGTTGGAGAGCTTGTCGAGATAGAGATAGATCACCGGCGTTGTGAACAAGGTCAGCGCCTGGCTGACGATGAGGCCGCCCACCATCGCATAGCCGAGCGGCTGGCGGATTTCCGAGCCCGTTCCCGTGCCGAGCATCAGCGGAACGCCGCCGAGCAGCGCTGCCATGGTCGTCATCATGATCGGGCGGAAGCGCAACAGCGCCGCCTGCCGGATCGATTGCTCGGAGGTCATGTGTTCGTCACGCTCCGCGGCGATTGCGAAGTCGACCATCATGATGCCGTTCTTCTTCACGATGCCGATGAGAAGGATGACGCCGATCAGCGCGATCAGGCTGAAGTCGTAGCCGAACGCCATCAGGATGGCGAGCGCGCCGACGCCGGCCGAGGGCAGGGTGGACAGAATGGTGATCGGATGGATGTAGCTCTCGTAGAGAATGCCGAGGATCAGGTAGACCACGACGAGGGCCGCGAGGATCAGGAGCGGCACGGTGCCGAGCGATTGCTGGAATGCCTGCGCGGTGCCCTGGAAGCTTGAATTGAGGGTGGCCGGCGTGCCGAGATCGGTCATGGCCTTCTGCACGGCATCGGTCGCCTGGCCGAGCGCCACGCCCTGGGCGAGGTTGAAGCTGATGGTGATCGCCGGGAACTGACCCTGGTGGCTGATCGAGAGCGGCCGTACCGGCGCGCTCGTCCAAGTCGCGAAAGTCGACAGCGGGACCTGGTCGCCCGTCGTCGGCGAGCGGACATAGATCTTCTCGAGCGAGTCGATCTTGCCCTGCAGCTCGGGCAGGACTTCCAGGATCACATGATAGGAGTTGAGCTGGGTGAAATACTGCGTCACCTGGCGCTGGCCGAACGCGTCGTACAGGGTGTCGTCGATCAGCTGCGGCGTGATGCCGTAGCGCGAGGCGGTGTCGCGGTTGATCTTGAGCTGCAGCGTGGTTCCATTGGTCTGCTGGTCGGTGGCGACGTCGCGCAGCTGCGGCAGCGTCTGCATCTTTGACAGGATCTTCGGCGCCCACTCATTGAGCTCGTCGAGATTGGCGTCCTGCAGCGTGAACTCGAACTGGGTGCGCGTCGGCCGACCGCCAAGCCGGACGTCCTGCGCCGCCTGCATGTAGAGGTTGGCGCCCACGACCTTTTGAAGCTTGGGACGCAGCCGGGCGATGATCTGCTGCGCACTGGCGTCACGCTGGCTGAGCGGCTTCAAGGTAATGAACAGGTTGCCGTTGTTGCCGGCCCGGCCGCTGCCGCCGATCGCCATTGCGACGCTGGCGACCGCCGGATCGTTCTGCACGATCTTGCCGAGGGTTTCCTGCTGCTTCACCATGTCCTTGAAGGAGATATCCTGCGAGGCTTCGGAGGTCGCCGTGATCAGGCCAACGTCCTGTTGCGGGAAAAATCCCTTGGGGATGATCATGAACAGGTAGACCGACAAGGCGAGCGTCGCGAAGAAGATCAGGAGCGTAGTCCGTCTCCAGCGCAGGGCAAGATCGAGGCCCTTTTCATAGGCCCGCAGCATCGCGTCGAAGCCGCGCTCGCTCAACTGATAGAAGCGGCCGTGCTTGACCTCGCCATGGGCGCGCAGGAAGCGCGAGGCCATCATCGGAGTCAGCGTCAGAGACACTGCCATCGATACGAAAATGGTCATCGCCAGCGTGACCGCGAATTCACGGAACAGGCGGCCGATGATGCCGCCCATCAGGAGCAGCGGGATCAGCACCGCGACCAGCGAAATGCTGATCGAGACGATGGTGAAGCCGATTTCTCCCGAACCCTTGAAAGCCGCTGCCAGCGGGGCTTCGCCTTCCTCGATATAGCGGGAGATGTTCTCCAGCATCACGATGGCGTCGTCGACCACGAACCCCACCGCAATGGTCAGCGCCATCAATGACAGGTTGTCGAGGGTATAGCCGAACACCCACATCAGCGCGCAGGCGCCCAGCAGTGCCAAGGGCACGGTGATCGCTGGAATGACGGTTGCCCAGAAGCTGCGCAGGAAGATGAAAATCACCATCACGACCAGCGCCACGGTGAGCAGCAATGTGAATTGAACATCTTCGACGGCGGCACGGATGGTCTGCGTGCGATCGCTGATCACCTGGATCTTGACTGCGGGCGGGATCGCCGCGACCAGCCGCGGCAAGGTCGCCTTGATCTTGTCGACGGTGTCGATGACGTTGGCGCCCGGCTGTTTGAAGATCACCAGGAACACGCCGCGCTTGCCGTTGGCCCAGGCCGCCTGTTTGGCGTCTTCGGGACCCGTGACCGCGCGGCCGATGTCGCGGATGCGCAAGGGGCCGCCATTGCGGTAGGCGATGATGACGTCGTTCCAGTCCTTGGAATCGAGCAACTGGTCGTTGGCGTAGATCGTATAGGCCCGCTTGTCGCCGTCGATGTTGCCCTTCGGGCTGTCGACCGTGGTGTTGACGATCTGGCTGCGGACGTCCTCGAGCGACAGGCCCTTGGCCACCAGCTTGGCCGGATCGACCTGCACACGGACCGACGGCTTCTGCTGGCCGCCGATGATGACCTGCGCCACGCCGGAGATTTGACTGATCTGCTGTGCGAGCTGGGCGTCGACGGCATCACTGACCGTGGTCAGCGGCAGCGTGTCCGATGTGGCCGACAGCAGCATGATAGGCGCATCCGCCGGGTTGACCTTGCGATAGGTCGGCGGCGAGGGGAGGTTTTTCGGAAGTTGCCCGCTGGCGGCGTTGATGGCGCCCTGAACATCATTGGCGGCGCCGTCGATATTGCGGTTGAGGTCGAACTGAATGGTGACGGCCGCCGTACCCAGATAGCTGGTCGACGTCATCTGGGCGATGCCGGGAATCTGCGCGAACTGCCGCTCCAGCGGCTGCGCCACCGAGGTCGCCATGGTTTCGGGGCTCGCGCCCGGCAGGGTCGCGGTGATCTGGATGGTCGGGAAGTCGACCTGCGGCAGCGGCGCGACCGGCAAAAGCGGATAGGCCACGAGGCCGACAAACAGAATCCCCGCCATCAGCAAGGAAGTGCCGATCGGGTAGCGAATGAAGGGTGCTGAAATTCCGCCGCCGTTCATTCCGGACGAACCTTGCCTTGGGCCGGATCACTGCTGGCCACGGCAGTGGAGACGAGCGTGCCGGGTTGAACCTTGAACTGGCCGCCGGTGATGACCTGCTGGCCGGGAGTCAGCCCATCAGCGATCACCGATCGTCCGTCGATGGAATAGTCAACCTTCACCTTGTGCAGTTCGGCCTTATTGTCGCTGCCGACGGTATATGCATAGAGACCGTTGGTCGAATGCTGGACCGCGTCGTCGGGAACCACGGTCGCATCCTTCAACGTCCTCAGCAGAAGGCGCGTCGAAACCGACTGGCCCGGCCACAACGCGTGGTTCTTGTTCTCGAACACCGCCTTCAGCCGGATAGTCCCGCTGGTCGTGTCGACCTGGTTGTTGATGACGGCGAGCTTGCCTTCCGCCAGTACCTTCTTGCCGTCTGTGGTGATTGCGACCACTTTCAGCGGGCTCGACGCCTGGGCCTCGCTGATATAGGGCAGCTGGTCCTCCGGCGCGGTGAAAATGACGGCAATCGGCTCGACCTGGGCGATGCTGACGATGCCGGTCTGGGTCGCGGAATTGACGATGTTGCCGACATCGACGAGTCGCAGGCCGACCACGCCGGAAATCGGCGCCTTGATCTGGGTGTAGTCGAGCTGGGTCTGTGCGTTTGAGATGGCTGCGTCGTCGGCGGCGATCTGGGCGGTGAGCTGCGCAACGGTCGAGTGCTGGGTATCGAGTTGCTGGCGCGTGGCGAACTCGCCAAGCTTCGTGTAGCGCTGCAGGTCCAGATTGGCATTGGCGAGATTCGCCTGATCCTGTTCCTTCTTGGCCTTGGCCTGGTCGAGCGTCGCCTGGAACGGTCGCGGATCGATCTCGGCGAGCAGGTCGCCTTGCTTGACGATCTGACCTTCCTGGAAGGCGATCTTGTCGATCTGCCCGTCGACGCGGGTGCGCACCTGCACGGTGTTGAAGCCCTGAACGGTGCCGAGCCCCGTCAGATAGACCGGAAAGTCGACCTTTTCGACCGGTGTCGTGGTGACGGGAACGGCGGGTCGGCGCGCGGAAGCCGCCTGCTGCGCGCTCTTTGCGGCCTCAGCAGCGTGGTAGCGTTGCCAGCCGTAATAGCCGCCGCCGACCGCCACGAGCAGCAAAACCCACCAGATCGTCCGGGATCTCTTCATGTCGGCTCATACGCTGAAAGGATAAGAATAAAGGGTCTTTAAAACCGTTCCGGGCCAAGCCAAATATAGTGTGCGTGCACTTTATGTGTAAACACACCATCGCTTGAGAATTCTAAATATTTCGCAAGCTTTGAGGACCACAGCGCCATGTCGCTCGACCTGAAACGTCAGCTCGTGTCTCAGCTTGTCGAAAGCTCGAGACTGCTGCGCAATTATATCGATCACCGTGCCAAGGCGAAAGGCACCACCCGCGCGCAATGGATCGTGCTGTTCCGGTTGCGCCAGCAGGAGGGTCTCTCGCAGGTCGATCTCGCCGACGTGCTCGAATTGCAGCCGATCTCGCTGGTCCGGCTGCTCGACCGCCTCGTCGAACACGGCCTGCTCGAGCGGCGACACGATCCCAAGGACCGACGCGCCAACCGTCTGTTCCTGACGACGCGCGGCCGCGAGCTCGTCGACGACCTCGACAGTCTGCGCGACGCGATCGCCGGCGATGTTCTGCAGGGCGTTTCGACCGCGGCTATTCAAGCGAGCCTGACCACGCTGCAGGACCTCAAGGAGCGGATCAAGGCATTGTCGGATACGTCGGAGCACGCTGCGGCCAAGTAGTGCAGCTCCGCGGATTTGTGGCTCCTGCGCCTACTCGTGGTAGCGAATGGTGAGAAAGGCGCTCAGTCCCTGGCCGACGAATCCGCCGACGCCATTCGCGGCCACGAAATAGCGCTCGTTGGTGATATTCTTGATGTTGAGCGCGACGCCCCAATTCGCGCTGTCCCATCCGATCATCGCATTGCCGATGACAAAGGCAGGCACTGAATTGACGTTGGTCGTATCGCTGAAGGTCTTGTCCCGGTAGTTGAGGCCGGCACCGACCGTGAAGCCCGAAATTCCTCCGATCGAAAATTTGTAGGTGCTCCAGAGGTTGGCCACGTAGGCCGGGACCCCTTGCGGGCGATTGCCGACCGTCGCGACCGCCTGTGGGGCCGAGGTAACGACCGCATTTTGCGCGGTCGCGTTGGCGAGGAGATGCCATTGCTCGGTAAGCTCGGCGTCCAGCGAGGCTTCGACACCGTTGGTGAGTTGGCTGTCGAAGACGATCGTATCGGTGGCGCTGATCAGGGTCGCGACATTGTCGCGCGAGACGTTGAAAGCGGCCGTGTTCAGCACGACCTCGTCGTTGAACAGCGAAAACTTGATACCCGCCTCGTATTGCAGCGCAGACTCCGGCGCGCCGATTCCATTCTGGGTGTTCTCCGAATTGAAGTTCGCGAGATAGCTCTTCGAAATGCCGACATAGGGCGAGATGCCGGGAAACAGGTGATACAACGTTCCGACGCTCCAACTGACCGGCGTGTCGTTCCGTATCTGAGGCATGCCAGCGATGATCGGGACTCCGGCGCTGGTGAAGCGGCTTGGTGCCGGGTTGGTCGGCGATGTCGGCACGGTGATCAGCGGATCAAGCTCGGTGTCGAACCAGTCCTGGCGTGCGCCAAGGCGGACCTTCCATTTCTCAGTCAGGTCGATCTGGTCGGTCGCGTAAAGCCCGTAGAAATTTCCGATCAGGCGGTCCTGGTCGCAGGAATGCCTGGCGTCGCATTGGAACACGAGGCCGGCAGGCGACAATTCCGGAGGTGCGGGCGCAAAGATGTTGGCGATGTTCGGCAAGTCCGCAGTGACGCGATTGGTGTCGAGGATTTCGTGTTGATACTCGAAGCCTGTCAGCACGGTGTGGCGGACCGAGCCGGTCGCGAACTTCCAGACCGGTTCGAACTGATAGTCGAAAAAGCCGTCCGAATCGTCCTGCGAGCGCAGTTGCCGGCCCACCAGCGCGTCTCCGGCAATGTGAGTGCCCGACGCGCTCGTGCTGTCATTGTTGCGCATGACGTCAATCGCGCGATTTGTGTACGAGAGGTGATTGTTGACGGTCAGGAAGTCGGTGACATCCCATTTGTCGGTCAGCGTGGGACGGACGAAATCCTGGGTCGCGAAGGAAAACGGCGTCGAATACTTCGCGCTTGTCGGTACGCCCGTGATCGGCGAGCCGTTCAGGTAGATGAGGCCGTAGGCATCCGGCGTCTGGTGCAAATGGCGCGCATCGAGCGCGAACGAGAGGGTGTGATCTTCGATGTGCCAGGAGAATTCCGGCCTGATCTCGTAGTCCTGATAACCGAGATCGCGAAAGCCGTCCGCTCGCGAGAGCGTGGTGTCGAGCCGATAGTTCAGCCCGTCGATTGTGGTCGGTCCGGTGACATAGAAGTTGTTGGTGACGGTGCCGAAGGATCCCGCCTGCAGACTTTCGCCGTAGTGGAAGACCGGCGACGGATCGTAATGGGCGATATTGATCGTGCCGCCGGGTGGGCCGCTGCCGAACAGAGAGGAGCCGGGTCCTTCCAGAATCTCGACACGGCGGACGCCATTCAACGAATGGGACAGGCCGCCGAGTTGATCGCCGTCGGAGAAGCCGTCGCTGAAGACCTGTGCGTTCAGGCCGCGGATCAGGAAATGGTCGAAATAACCGAGCGAATCCTGACCGCCGGTGTTGATGCCGCTGGCATTGAAGGCCGCATCGCTGAGAGTGGTGGCGCCTTGCTCGGTCAGCACTTCGCGCGGGATGATCTGGACGCTGGACGGCAGGTCACGGAGCTGGGTGCCGGTCTTGCCAAGTCCCGGCACCTGCCGCAACGGCGGGCCTGAGTTATTGTTATTCGGTCCGTTGCCATCGTCCGGAATCGTGCCGCCATGCGGAGCACTCGCCACTTGCGTCACCGGCCTGGCGGGGCGGGATCGCGGCGCCGCGCGCCGCCTTGCCGTTGCTGTCGGTGTCGCAGTTGATGCCGTGCGCTTGGGCGCATGATGGCTTTGCGGCGCTTCGACCTGCACCGGCGGAAGTGGCGTTGGCGCTTCCTCGGCTTGGACGGCTGAAGCGAGAAGCGCGCCGAGCGCTGCGCACATCCATCCCGCGCCGTGACGAAGCTGGACGCCGCTCGCGTTGGGATTGTTGCTTCCTGGCTTCCCGAGTTGCGATGGAGTCACGGCCAGCCTCCAGGCAATTTAGAATTAGACTAATGAAAAGATGCGGCCCTCCGCCGCATCGTCGTAGCTGCCTGAACACGCGCGGCGCCGGGCTATTCCGCGCTTGGGTCTTGAACATCTCTAAACGCAACGTCAGCGACGCTGCGTGTCGCGAAAACGAACGGCGTTGGGTGAGGGAGTCTTTAGAACGAATTCAAATACGCGCCGATCCCATTGTAACAGCGCGACACGTTGGTCATATCAGCGCGCCGGAGAGGGCTGGAGCGTTGGATGGATGAACTGAACGGAAAAATGCTTGCGTGTCAGATACTGATCACGGGTCTGATCGCGCGCGTCGCCAACGAGTCTCGTGACCCATTGCGATTTCTCACCGATTTTCGCGACGAAATCAGAGCGGTGGTGAAGGGCGTCAATATCGCGGGGGCCGCTAATAGCGAGCGCGTGCGGCTGATCGCGCAGCAGACCGTCGATGAATTATTCTCGCTGATGAAGCCGCCGAGCAGCGACTGATTGCCCGCATCGTGGAATTGGTTCTTGCGCCGATACGCGCAGCGCGAACCGCAGATTTCTTTTTAGAACGATTTCAAACAGAGATTAGAATCGTTTTGATCTGGAGATATTCAAGTCTTTTGACCACCCGCTCGCGTTGACCACAATACCTCCGCTCTATACCAAAAGCGTATCGTGCGAATTGTTGCGCACACAAGAATCGAAGATACGTCAAAGTGGGGCGCGGAATATGGGGCAGATGATAGCACCGAGGTCGTTGCGTTCGTTCGCAGCGATCGAGTTGGCTGGGGAGCGATTCGACAACCATGCAGGCAAGAAAGTCTCGGCCGTCGCAGGTTTGATCGCGGTGGCGTCGTTCTCCGGCGCCAAGGCCCAGGAATCCAACCTGCCGCCGGTGACCGTCGATGCGCCGGTTGCCCGTCCGAAGCCCGTTGCCTCCAAGCCGACGCCGGATCAGGTCCGCGCGCGCAATGCGCTGCGGCGCGCGGCGCGCCAGCAGCAGCGGGTCGCAGCGGTGCCGTTCCCCAATGCCGGTGGCCTGCCGGCGGATCGCGATCCTTATGCCGATCCGGCGGCGCCCTACAAGGTCGATCATCTGCAGGCCTCGGGAAAATTTCCCGAGCCGCTGTTGAACACGCCGAAGACGGTCACGGTGCTCAGCCGCCAAGTTCTGGACGACAAGAACGCCACCAATCTGAAACAGGCGGTGTTGAGCACAGCCGGCGTCACGCTCGGAACCGGGGAGGGCGGCAACGCCTTCGGTGATCGGTTCTTCATCCGCGGCTTCGACGCACGCAACGACATCTTCATCGATGGCGTGCGCGATCCCGGCGTCAGCGTGCGCGAGAACTTCTTCACCGAACAGGTCGAGATCCTGCGCGGCCCCGGATCGTCCTTTGCCGGGCGCGGCACGACCGGCGGTGCGATCAACATCGTAACCAAGCAGGCGACGACCGCCGGCAGCTTCTACAACATGGATACGACGTTTGGGACGGACCACACCAAACGCGTGACGCTGGACGTCAACCAGGTCATCAGTCCGACGCTCGCGGTACGTGCGGGTGGATTGTTCCAGGATGCCAATGTTGCCGGCCGCGACGCCGTCACCGACAACCGTAACGGCGCTTTCGTTGCCACGACATGGACGCCGATTGACCCGGTGAAGGTCACGGCCAACTACGTACACACCGAACTGACTGGCATTCCCGATTTCGGCGTGCCCTATTATCGGCCGGGCACGAGCCCTTACACCAGCACGGCCGGCGGACCGTTCCCCGATTTCGGCGTCAACCGCGGCAATTTCTACGGCCTGCTGAACCGCGACTTCTACCGGACCGGGCAGGACTTCGCGACCATCAATAGCGAGGTCAAGATCACGCCCGATCTCACCTTCAGCGACAAGCTGAGACTGTCGCGCTCGACCCAGAACTATATCGGCACGCTGCCGGAATCACCTGTGGTGAGCAATCCGAATCCGCTGTTGTGGACGTTGAGCGCCAACCCGCAGAGCCGTATCCAGCAAACCGATGTCGTCGCCAACCAGAGTGAGGCAACCTACAAGTTCGACGACGGTCTGGGCTTCAAGCACACAGCGCTGGGCGGGGTGGAAATCTCGCGGGAGATCTCGAGCATCGACAAGTATACCGGCTTGAGCTCGGAAGCGTTGCCCGGCGGCTCGGCCGGCAGCGGTTCCATCCCCGGGACCAATGTGTTCTATCCGCAATTCATGGAGGTGCCATTCACGTCGACGCCGTCACTGACCGGCCGGCCGACCAAGATCGCAATCGACACGACAAGCGGCTATGTTCTCGACAGTGCCAACTACCACGACGTCCTCATTCTCAACGGCGGTATCCGCTACGACGATTACAACATCAAGACCAGCGGCTTCGGCACCGTCAACGGCGTCCCGAACATCTTCGGAGCGCAAGGCGCCGAATTCGGCCTCCCGAACTTCAATCTCGGCCTGACGTTGAAGCCGCTGCCGAACGGCAGTGTCTACGCAGCCTATGCGACGTCATCGAACCCGGTTGGCGCCGAATTCGATGGCACCAGCACCGCCTATGGTGGCCTTTCGCCTGTTCTGAACGGCAATTCGAACCAGATCTTCGGGCCTGAGAAGAACAAGGCCATCGAACTCGGCACCAAGTGGGAGCTGTTCGACCGGCACATGTTGCTGACGGCGGCGTTATTCCAGACGGAGAAGGAAAACGCGCGCGAGGCGCAGAATGTCACCTCGACGACCGGGACCGCAACCTGTCCGTACCCCGTCACCACTCCACCGACGACCGGCACGGTGTCGTGCATCACCGCAGGCGCGGCCTATCGGGTCCGCGGTATCGACCTCGGTGTCAGCGGCAAGATCACCGATAAATGGAGTGTGTTCGGCGGACTGGTGCTGATGCAGTCGGAAGTGACGAAGTCGCTGGCGCCGCCGGCGCAGCCG
>CAYVVB010000595.1:0-25467 GCA_964454955.1 uncultured Bradyrhizobium sp.
TCTCGTCCAGTCCTCGCCACGATTTGCTGTCGCAATGTCCCGCCCAGCCCTGAGAGTGGTGCAATCATGACGCTCCGATTGCTGCAGAACTTCAAAGGTGGCCGCGCCATTATCGTAGCAAAGCGCTCCGGATGGGAGGTCACGCTTGAGACGACCCTCGCCAAACTCGGTGTCTCCAGCGAATACCCCGAGGTCGCGACCGGCCGCGTGCAGTTCGATAGCGGGACCCTTCAGGCCGAACGGGACATCCTGTTCGTCGATGGTGACCTCGAGGGAGTGGTTGCGATCGAGGTGAATCCGGCCTCGCGTCTTCCGCCGGTGCCGGTGATCGGTCTCGTCGGCGTCGAGGCGCCGAGCCGGCTCAACGCGTTGGTCAACCTTGGTGCCACATCGTTCCTGCGCAAGCCGGTACACGGCGGCGCCGTCTACACCTCGCTCTTCATGGGCGTCAATCAATTCCTGCTGCGCAGCGAGATGTACGGCCGCCTGCAGGATTTCGAGGAGCGGCGCCGCGGCCGCCGTGCGGTGGTGCGCGCCATCCTATTGCTTATGCAGTCGGGACTCGATGAAGACAGCGCCTATTCCCAGCTCCGCCGCGAGAGCATGCGTGCGCGCCAGAATCTGGAACTGTACTGCGAGGAGTTTCTGAGCAGGCGGGCAAAACCGCACGACGCGTCCGACCGTACAACGACCATCACGCTGCGAGGCGGCAACAAGCAAGCGATGTAGGAGAAACCAACATGACCCATAGTATCGTGCGAGGGTTGCGCGCCGCGGCCCTCACGGGGACGCTTGTCCTCTTGTCCGGCGCAGCGCTGGCGGAAGAGAGTCCGATCAAGCTCGGCGTCCTTGAAGACCAGTCCGGCGACTTTGCGGCTGCCACCATCGGCAAGGTGCACGCCATCCAGCTCGCCGCCGAAGAAATCAATAAGTCCGGCGGCATCATGGGCCGGCCACTGGAGCTCGTCACCTACGATACCCAGTCCGACAACACGCGCTATCAAGAATTCATGCGGCGCGTGCTCCAGCGCGACAAGGTCGACGTGGTGTTTGCCGGCTTTTCGTCGGCATCCCGCGAGGCCTATCGACCGATCGTGGACCAGTTCAATGGCTTTGCCTTCTACAACAACCAGTATGAAGGCGGCGTCTGCGACGGCCACATGATCGTCACCGGTGCGGTGCCCGAGCAGCAGTTCTCCACGCTCATTCCCTACATGATGCAAACCTACGGCAAGAAGGTCTACACGCTCGCGGCAGACTACAATTTCGGCCAGATCTCGGCGGAATGGGTGCGCAACATCGTCAAAGAGAACGGCGGCCAGATGGTGGGCGAAGAGTTCATCCCGCTCGGCGTCTCGCAATTCTCGCAAAGCATCCAAAACATCCAGAAAGCCAAGCCGGATTTCGTGGTCACGTTGCTCGTCGGCACCGCCCAGGCCTCCTATTACGAGCAGGCAGCGTCCGCCAATGTCAACCGGCCGATGGCATCCTCCGTCAATGTCGGCCAAGGCTACGAGCACAAGCGCTTCAAGCCGCCGAGCTTGAAGGACATGTACGTTACCACCAACTACATCGAGGAGATCGATTCCCCTTCGAGCAAGGCGTTTGTCGCCAAGTTCAAGGCGAAATTTCCGAACGAACCCTATGTGAACCAGGAGGCCGAGAACTCCTATCTCGCCGTCTACCTCTACAAGCAGATGGTCGAGCGGGCGAAGTCGACCAAGCGTGACGATATCCGCAAGATCGTCGCGATGGGCGACGTCTGCATGGATGCACCGGAGGGTAAGGTCTGCATCGATCCCAAGAGCCAGCATATGTCGCATACGATCTATCTCGCCAGGGTCGGCGCCGATCACTCGATCTCCTTCCCGAAAGTCTGGCAAGACATCAAGCCGTACTGGCTCGGCGACGCTGGCTGCGACCTGACCAAGAAAGATCCGATGGCACAGTACACGCCGTCAAATCCGCCGCCGAAACCCTGACGCCGGCGGACCGTGCGGCCCCGGCGTTCCTCACGCGCCGGGGCGGCGATTCATTAAACCCTGCGAGGGCGTTTGGACGCGCTTCACAGGATCTGCATTCCGGTTGGTTCATGGACATCGCGACCATTGCATTTTCCGCGCTCTATCAATTCGGCGACGCCTTTGCATTCCTGGTTCTGTCGGCCTGCGGGCTCGCAGTGATCTTCGGCATGATGGGCGTGATCAACCTTGCCCATGGTGAGTTCATCATGTGCGGCGCCTATGTGACGGCTTGGACGGTCCACGCCGGGCTGCCGCTGCCGCTTGGCATTCTCGTGGGAACGGTGGTCTCCGGACTGGTCGGCATGCTGGTCGAACTGTTGGTGATCCGACACCTCTATGACCGTCCGCTCGATACCATCGTTGCGACCTGGGGCCTCAGCCTGATCGCGACGCAGGGAACCCTGATCATGGTCGGCTCGACAATGGCCGGCATCGGCACGCCCTTCGGCAGCTTTCAAGTGGGCGCCTATTCCTATTCGCTCTATCGGATCGTGCTGTTCTGCGCCGCTCTTGGAGTGCTGGCCGCCCTCTATGCATTGTTCAACTGGACGCGCTTTGGCGTTCTGGCGCGCGCCACCATTCAGGTGCCGCACATGGCGGCCGCACTCGGCGTCGATACGCGGCTCATCTACAGTCTGACCTTCGCCTGTGGTGCCGGCCTTGCCGGTCTCGCCGGCGGCTTGTATGCGCCGACTATGACGCTCGTGCCGACGATGGGGTCAACCTTCATCATGGAGGCTTTCGTCACTGTCGTGATCGGGGGGGCCGACGTGTTCCTCGGCACTGCGCCGGCCGGCGGCGTGCTTGCGGTCGTGAAGTCCGCAATGACGTCCTGGCAGGGGCAGCTGTTCGGCCAGATCGGTCTTCTGGTTGCCGTGGTGATCGTCGTTCGGGTGCTGCCAAAGGGCATCTCCGGCTTCGTGTTACGCGAGCGCACCTGAAGGAGCGATGGCTATGAGCGGTTTCCTCTCTGTGCTTCGTCGCCTCGAAGGCCCGCAGACCGTCGGTCGCGGGCCCGCCTTCTGGATTGTCTTTGCGGTCGTGCTCGCGGCGGCTTTCGCTTATCCGTTGTGGAGCGACGGCTATACCGTCGGCAACACCGTCTACTTCTTCGTCTGGGTCTTCATTGCCTTGAGCCTCTGCCTGATCTGGGGCTACGGCGGCTCGCTCTCGTTCGGTCAGACTGCTTTCTTCGGCATAGCCGGCTATGGCTACGGCGTCCTCACCATCAACTTCGGGTCCGCCTACGGCTTCACCCTGGTCGCACTGCTGCTTGCGATCACCATCGCCGCGCTGTTTGCACTTCTGCTCGGCTACTTCATGTTTTTCGGCCGCATCGCCGGCGTCTTCCTTGGCATTGTTACGCTCGCCGTCACCTTGATGCTCGAGCGGTTCATGGCCCAGACGGCCGGCCCCGAGTGGCACATCGGTACGGCGCGGCTGAACGGCTTCAACGGCATGAGCTCGATGCCGCCGCTGACCATTCCGTGGCCGGGTGGTTCCATCATACTGTTCGCCGATGTTGGCCTCTATTACGTCGTGCTCGGGCTGCTGGTTGTCGTTTATCTGGGGCTGCGTGTCCTGATGAACTCCTCCTTTGGCAACGTGATCGTCGCGATCCGCGAGAACCCGGAGCGCGCGGAAATGCTCGGCTACGACGTACGCAAATATCAGCTCATCACCTTTGTAATTGGAGCGGCGTTAGCCGGCCTTTCCGGCGTGCTCTACACGGCTTGGGGGCAGTACATCACGCCATCCAGCATGGGCATGACAGCGGCAGCATTGCCCCTGATCTGGGTGGCTGTCGGCGGGCGCGGCGATCTCACCTCGACCTTGATAGGCACGCTGGTCGTCCTGGCGGTATTTCAGGCTCTGACCATCTATGGGAGCCAATACGCGCTCGTCTTCATGGGGGTGCTGCTCGTGATGACCGTGTTGATAGCTCCCAACGGGCTGGTGCTCGGAATCATGAACTGGGTTTCGCGATTCACGATCCGCGTCAGGCAGGAGACGAGCTGATGGCGCTGCTCGAGCTTCGCAAGCTGAACAAGCATTTTGGTGGCCTACACGTCACCAATTCGGTCAACCTTGCGCTTGAAGCAGGCGAGCTCCATTGTCTCATTGGTCCCAATGGAGCCGGCAAGAGCACGCTGTTTCGTCTCATTCTCGGCGAACATTATCCGGGCAGCGGCGATATTTTCTTTGCCGGCGAGAATATCACGGCACTGAAGTCCTTTGCCCGCATTCACCGCGGTCTCTCGGTGAAATTCCAGGTACCTGGCATATTCAACGGCCTCTCGGTCCGCCAAAACCTCGAGATCGCCCTGCAGAGCCGGCATCGCGGCCCAGAGCTTGCGCAGGAGATCGACCGGCTGCTCGCCTTCCTCGGATTGGAGGCCGAACAGGCACAGACTGCCAGCAATCTCAGCCATGGCCAGAAGCAGTGGCTCGAGATCGGGATGGCCATCAGCCTGAGGCCCCGCCTTCTGCTGCTCGACGAACCTACGGCCGGGATGTCGCCTGAAGAAACACATCTGACCGGCGAGATGGTGCAGCGGCTCAATGCCGACGGCATGACCGTCCTGGCGATCGAGCACGACATGGCTTTCGTGCGCCAGGTCGCGCGGCGCGTGACCGTGATGCATCTGGGGCAAATATTTGCACAAGGCTCGATCGACCAGGTCGTTGCCGACGAGCGCGTCGCGGACATCTATCTCGGGCACGTCCATGATGCGTAAGGAGGTCATTCTCGCAACGCTTGGCTTGCGGGCCGGCTATGGCGGCAAGCCGGTGCTGCAGGGACTCGAAATGGAGGTGCGGGAAGGGGAGATCGTCGCGGTGATCGGCCGCAACGGCGTCGGTAAATCCACCCTGATGAAGAGCCTGATCGGCCTGGTGCCGGCGATGAGCGGATCGATCATCTATCGCGGCGAGGCGGTCGAGCTGTTGCCGGCATACAAGCGGGCCCGGCTCGGAATTGGCTACGTCCCGCAGGGACGTGATGTTTTTCCTCGCCTGACCGTGGGCGAGAACATCGCCGTCGGTGCGGCGATCAAGGGCGACATCTCCGACAAAGGCAAGAGACGCATCGTGGAAGCCTTTCCGATCCTTGCCGAGCGCTGGAGCCAGCGCGCCGGCACGATGTCCGGCGGGCAGCAACAACAGCTCGCAATCGGACGGGTGCTGATCGCCGAGCCCGATCTCATTTTGCTCGATGAGCCGTCCGAAGGCATCCAGCCGAACATCGTGCAGGATATCGCCCGCAATATGGTCGAACTCAATCGCAAGACGGGTGTGACGATTGTGCTGGTCGAGCAGAACCTCGATATGATCCGCGCCATGGCGCAGCGTTGCTACGTGATGGACAAGGGCCGCATCGTAGCCGGTCTTGATCGGGCTCAACTGGACGATGAGGCCGCAATGCGCAGCCACCTCGCGGTCTGAGCAGTTATCTCGGAAACAGCAAAGGAGAGAGCACCATGGCCTGGCAGACAAATTCGATCATGGCACGCAAGAGCGTCGCCAGGGGCGAGCGCGGTAGCCGCCACACGATCACGGAGAAGGAGCAGGGCAAGTACCACTATGTCTACGGGCCCTATGCGAAGCCGGTGCTCACGGTCGATCCCGGCGCGGTCGTCTCTGCCGAGACTCATGACGCCTTCGAGGGCGCGATCAAGAACGTGACCGACAGCCCGTCGAAGGTCCTCAATTTCCCCTTCCTCAATCCACAAAATGGCCCGATCTTCGTCAACGGCGCCGAGAAGGGCGACACGCTTGCGGTCTATATCGAAAGCATCGTCCCCCGTGGGCCGCAGCCTTGCGGCACCACCGTCATCATGCCGGAATTCGGTGGCCTGGTCGGTACCGGGCAGACCGCCATGCTCAATCCGGCGCTTCCCGAGCGCGTCAAGAAGCTCGAGATCGATGCAAAGACCGGCACCAAGTGGAGCGACAAGATCACGTTGCCGTACGAGCCCTTCATCGGCACGATCGGAACGTCGCCGGAGATTGAAGCGATCTCCTCGCTGGTGCCGGACTATTACGGCGGCAACATGGATCTGCCGGACGTCGGCGTCGGCGCGATCATCTATCTGCCGGTCAATACCAAGGGGGCGTTGCTCTATCTCGGCGATTGCCATGCGGCGCAGGGTGATGGCGAACTCTGCGGCGTCGCCATCGAACATCCGACGGTAACCACGGTTCAGGTCGACCTGATCAAGGGCTGGACCATCGCCTGGCCCCGACTCGAAACCGCCGAGTTCATCATGACGATCGGCTCGGCGCGGCCGATGGAAGACGCGGCGCGCGTTGCCTATCGAGAGCTCTGCCGCTGGATGGCGGCCGACTACGGCTTTGACGAAATCGAAGCCTATATGCTGCTCACGCAGGCCGGGCGGATACGGCTCGGCAATATGGTCGACCCGAAATACACGCTCGGCGCTTCGATCAAGAAGTCGTTTCTCGTCTGAGCATCCTGGAGGCGGCAATGGATCTTCATTTGAAGGAAAAAAACGTGCTCGTGACCGGCGGCAGCAAGGGGATCGGGCTCGCGATCGCCGAGCTCTTTGCGAGTGAAGGTGCCAATGTCGCGATCTGCGCCCGGAATCCCGACGAGGTCGAAAACGTCGCCAGGTCCCTTGGCGCCAAGACAGTCAAGGCCTGGGGCAGGGCGATTGACGTCGCCGATCCCGTCGCCCTGAACGGCTGGGTGGAAGGAGCGGCCGACGCGCTCGGCGGCATCGATACGCTCGTCTGCAACGTCAGTGCGCTCGCGGTCGGCGACACGCCGGAGACATGGGAAAAATCGTTCCGCACCGACATGATGCATACGGTCAATTCGATCGCGGCGGCCAGGCCTTACCTTGAAAAATCCGGATCGGCTTCGATCGTCATCGTCTCCAGCGTGTCGGGGTTTGAGATCGATTTCGCTGCAGGTTCCTACGGCGCGATCAAGGCCGCGCTGATTCACTATTCCAAAGGGCTCAGCAGCCAGCTCGTATCCCAGGGCATCCGCGTCAATGTGGTGTCGCCCGGCAACACCTATTTCGAGGGCGGGATCTGGCAGAACATCGAGCGCGGGAACCCGGGCCTCTTCAAGGCGGCGATGTCGCTCAACCCGACGGGCCGAATGGGCACCACGGAGGAAGTTGCGGCCGGCGTGGTGTTTCTCGCGAGCCCGGTGGCCAGTCGCATCTCCGGCACCAACCTCATCATCGACGGCGCGCTCACCAAAGCTGTCTGAGACAGCCCCGCGGCTTGCTAAACCGCAGGTCGCCGGCTTTCGCGAGCTGGATGAAAGCGTTTGTTATTCGGCATTGCCGCGCCTGATGCCGGAAACCACCGCGGCCACACCTGATTGCGGCCGTTGTGCTTGGAGATATAGAGCGCCGCGTCTGCCTTGGCGATGATCTCTTCGGCCTGGAGACTGTCACTCAGCCGCGAACAGGCGACGCCGAAACTGGCCGTCACGACGGCCCCCTGTGCCAGAGCCGGATGCGGAATGGAAGCATCCTCGATTGCCTGTCGTATCCGCTCCGCAATTATGATTGCCTGAGGAAGTGCGATCTTTGGCAGCACCACGATGAGTTCTTCTCCGCCAAAACGGAAAGCTTGATCCGCCTGATCACGCAACTCCGCCTGGACAATCCCGGCAACCCGCTTGAGACAGAGATCGCCGGCCTGATGGCCCGCCGTATCGTTAAACAATTTGAAATGATCGATGTCGAGCAGAACGATCGAAAGCAAGTCGTGCGACCTTTCGACCTGTTCGCAGGTCTCCAGGGTTTCCTGCAGGAAGCGACGATTGCCGAGTCCCGTCAGTGCATCGCGGCGGCTGATCCTGTCAAGCTCGAGATTCTGGGCTTGCCCCCTGAGCGACAGCAAATAGTGTAGCCGCAGGTCACGTTCCATCGTGTAGGAGGCGACGAGGGCAAAGATCACCGTCGCGCCGAAGACCATATCGATGGCCACCTGTTGGCCGAGGGGGTATTCGTAGAAGTGGGCGACAGCGACCACGTGGACTATCAAGAACCCCAGGCACGTCGGAGCCAGATAGGAAAACCTTATCCTCTGCACAACGGTTAGAAAGAGAACGACGAGTATCATCGATTCGTGGAGGGTGCTTTGTGGTGCTTTCCCACTGACGGCCATTAGATAGACGATGGTTCCGGTCGCTACCGCACCGCCACCCACGCACACGATGCTCTCGCGCAAAAAAGCTCTTGGATAGGTGTAGAGCGTTGAGATCAGGAGCAGGGACACGGGCGTGAAAAACGCCACTCGCATCACAAGCGCTGTCCAGAAGAGCGCAGGCGTGGCCCACCAATCGGCGAAAGAAAAGAGATCATAAACGATGATTCCGATATAGGCGCGTACGATCAGCTCACGACACCTTTGTGATCCGGTGTCGCGCTCGAAACTCGCTTCCAGTTCCGGTGCAAATCGCAGCAGCCAGTTTCTTGCGCTTATGGCGTCATCGACGGCTTTGAGATCAAAGCCTCTCGGCCACACTTCGTCCGCGCTCCCCGCCATGACCGTAACTTGTCCTTTACCCTTTTTTGGCGCGTGGCGCGATACTAGCCTCCAAGGTTTAACAAGCAGTCTTTTTCCGTCTCGGCTTCCTTCCTGTATTTCGGTTCCGAATGCTGGCTCCCTCCGCGTCCGGCACCGATTCGGGGAGGCTCAACATTTGCTGGGCCCATTCAGATGCTTGACCGCGCGCGAACGGGAACCCATGCGCCAGTCAGGTTCAAATCGGGCGCTTATTCACATAGTGCGAGGGCCGGCGCCACGACCGTTGGGGCCAGCCTGCTCCGGTTTCAAACCGCACGCTCAGACAGAGAGGTCAGAACCGAGCCCTGCCGCATCGATGAGATGGACCCGTTCGATACCAAGGTGCGGCAGCAACGATCGGATTCGCTCTTCCGGCATCAGGCTGAACGCCGTGGACAGCGCATCGGCAGCGGTCGCGTTGCCGGCGACGGTCGTCACGCTGCGGTACCGGTTGGCGCAACCCCCGGTCGCCGGGTCGAAGATATGGTTGAAGCGGTTTTGGGGGTCGAACCGAAATCCGTAGGCGCCGGAGGTCGAGACAGCGCGGTCCGTGATGGGAAGGATCGCTGCGGTACGGCCCACGACCTCCGGGTCAGCAACCCCGACCTCCCACGGTCGTCCGTCCGGGCGCGGCCCGATCGCGCGCGTCTCGCCCATGTCGACCAGGCTTTGCCCGACGCCTTGGGCACGCAACAGGTCGACGACCCTGTCGGTGACGTAGCCTTGCGCAATGCCGTTCAGTGTCAGGGCGGTGCCGCGTGGCATCACGATTCGATCACGGCCGATCGTGAGCCGGCGATAATCGACCAGGGAGAGGGCGGCTTGCACGACAGCGGGCGGCGGACCGTTGGGATCGGCTGCGGCTTGCGAAAAGTGGTCCATATAGAGACGCCAAAGCGGTTGAACAGTCGGATCGAACAGACCGCCCGTCAATTCGGCATAGCGCCGCGAGATCGTCAGGAGGTCGACTAGCTCGGCGGCAGGGTCGACAAGAACGCCGGTCCGGTTCAATTCGACCAGCGCCGAGTCGTCCATATAGAGGCTGAACAGCTGTTCCAGCCGGCGCGCCTCAGCGCAGGCCGCGACGATCAAGCGTTCCGCTTCACGCCTATCCTCATGGTGGACCTGCATGGTTGCAGTTGCTCCGAGCATCGTGCCGCGCCAAGTGACAAGTTCGGAAGCGGTCTCCTTCGAATTCGCTCGCGCCTCCCGTCCGAAAGGCACGACGGCAAGGCCGGCCGCAGCAGCACTGATGCGGATGAAACGTCGACGAGAGACCGTACCTGTCATCTGGTTTTCTCCGTTCTATCGGGACGCCGCATGCTCAACCGGTGAGGCGCCGGCCGTCTCGTCGTCCGATCCCAGCACGTAGTCGCGCGGCACTTCGGCAAAAGAGACGATGCGGCCGCCATTATCTGCTGCGAACTTCTCCGCAGCGGAACGATTCGAGAACGGCACGGCTTCGTCGCCGCCCATCCCGCCCTTGACCCGGCTTCCAATCACGAATAGCGCCTTATGCGCCTCGACCCAATTGTCGGCGCCGGGATTATCCCAGCTTGGCGCCTTCCCCATGTCGGAGACGTAGATCGCCTGGATGTCTTTCGGCTCATCCGGCAGCGCGGTGAAGGCGATGGTGTCACGCGCGGAGGAGAACCAGACCGGCTCGATCAGGCTGGCGACGATGATCTGCCCCTTCGGTCCGCCGTGTTCGAGCAGGTTCATGCCGCAATAATGCCCGATCGCTTCCGCTGTCATTTTGTGGGGAGCCGGAAGCTCCGATGCCGGCTTCTCGTTGCAGCCGGCGAGCCCGGCGAGCGCGAGCAACGCGCAGGCAAGAGCGAGGCGCTTCATAGCTCTCTCCGCGAAAAAGCCAGCGCAGCGAACGCTAGCGGAAGCAGAGTCCATAGCACAAGTGCAGCGAGCAGTATCTCAATTGACAACCTCGTGCTGCCGGCCAGCCCCGCCATGCCCGAAAACAGGCTGACATTGGCAAAGCCCGTCAAATTGAACAGCCGGTAGACGTCCGTCGGGTTGAGCAGCAGCAGAGCATTCAGAACGGCCCCGGAAATGTTGCGGCCTTGATCGAGCACGAGCACGCCGAGTAGCGCCATGTCATAGATCAGCACCAGCAACAGCCAGAGCCCGATACAAACGCCCGCCGCCGTCCCGCGGTCACGCACCGCAGCACTGACCAGGTAACCGATCGCGACGAATACCGCGCCGAGCAGCACCGACGAACCGATCATGGCGGCGAATGCAGCGAGGCTGTCGCTGTCCAACTGGCTCCCGGTTGCGAAAAGGGCGGCGGCAGCAGCGCCGTAGCCGAGACAGGTAGCGAAGGCGAGCACCGCGATATGCCCGAGAAACTTGCCGAGCAGCACCTGCCAGCGGGCAATCGGATAGCTGAGGAGCAGCAGCATGGTGCCGCGCTCCATATCGCCGACGATGGCATCGTGGGCGATCAGGAGCGCGATTAAGGGCACAAGGAAGATCGTCAGACTCGACAGGCTGACGATGACGACGTCAATGGCGCGCACGCCGACGCTGCCGGTCGGCGCGCTGCCCAGGAAAGCCAACGACAACGCGAGCCCGGCGAGCAACAAGGTTGCCGCGAACACCCAGCGATTGCGGACGGCCTGGCGGATTTCCTTACCCGCAATGATGGCGATGGCGTTCATGATGCTTGCTCCGCATGCCGCAGGAAATGCGCATAGAGCTCGTCCAGGTTCGGCGGGATTACCTCGATATCTTCGACGGACGTACCGGTCGCCGTCGCACGGCGCAGCAGCTCGATCTTCTGTTCCGGCGCCGAGTCGATCTCGACCATGTGGCCGTTCAGCCGTCGGGACGGTGCGAGCGCGGGGATCCAGGCCGGCACTTCGGCGGCTACTGCCGGATCGGACATTTTGAGGCGGATCCTGGTCGGCAGCCGCGCGATCTTGCGGAGTTGCTCGATCGAGCCGTCGGCGACCTTGATGCCCCGGTTCATGATGATGACGCGCACTGCTCGCTCTTCGAGCTCTGTGAGTGCGTGTGATGAGAGGAGCACGGTGGTCCCGCCGGCAGCCAGCTGCTGAATCGCCTCGTAGAAAGTCTGGCGCAGCTCGGGGTCGAGGCCGGTGGTCGGCTCATCCAGGAGCAGCACCCGCGGCTTTCCGATCAGCGCCTGCGCCAACCCCAGGCGCTGGCGCATGCCTTTTGAATAAGTGCCGATAGGCCGTCCGGCCGCGGCACCAAGTCCGACTCTGTCCAGTATCTCCAGCGCCTTTGCGACCGGTTCGGCTTTGAGCTTCGCATAAAAGGCCTGGGTCTCTTGGCCGGTGAGGGCGGCGTCGAAGGAGACGTTCTCCGGGAGATACCCGAGGTGCTGGCGGCCGGCGAATTGACCTGCGGCAGGATTGTCGCCCAGCACTTCAATCGAGCCGAGGGTCGGGCGCAGCAAGCCGAGCATCAGTTTCATCAGCGTGGTCTTGCCGGCGCCATTGTGACCGATAAGCGCCACTTCTTCACCGGCGCCGAGCTCGAACGAAACATCGCTCACGGCAGTGTTTCGGCCGTAACGCTTGGTCACGTCGGTGATGCGAACGGTGGCCGTCATGGCATAACGCTCCCGACGTTGCGCTTCGTTGCCGGCGCCATCAGCGGATGGCTGTCGACGACGCCGCCCGGCAGCAGGGCCGGGAACTGCGCCTGCGCCCAGCGGATCACTTGAACAGCCGGGCTGTTCATCAAGACCTTGGCAGCCGGGGCTGTCCACAGCACCCGGTCGATCAGACCGTTCGGGTGGTATGCCGTGTCCGCGATGCCGTCGCCGTTGAGATCGAAGGCCGGATTATCGCTCCAATAGTTGCCGCGTCCGTCTTTGGACCAGTCGAGATGGCGGGTGCCGACATATTTGATCTGGCTAGCGTTGCGGATGAACGCATTACCGACGATCTCGTTGCCTTCGGAGCCCGCAGTGAAATGAACGCCGATCTCGCAGCCTTCGAACCAGTTATTCTCGATCCGGTTGCGGTTGGTGTTGTAGATGAAAACACACTTCTCCGGACCTACGCGATCAGCCGTCGACTGCGGCACGGTCCCCGTTGCCGCCGTGGCTGGCACTGCTTCGTCTTCAGCCCGGTTGTCAGCCGTCATCCAGCGCGCCGCTGGCTGCAACCCGCCGATCACCGTGTTGCCGGTGATCTGCGAGCCGTCGGTTCCGTTGAAAAGGATGCCGCGGTCGCGGTCATGATCGGAGACGTTGTTGCGGACGATGAGGCGCTTGGAGAACATCAGCGCGTAGCCGATCAGATTCCCCTTCGAGACATTGTCGGAAATCTCGCCGTCATTGGTGTACATGTAGTGGATCGCAAAGCGCAGATCGCTGAAGCGGTTGCCGCGGAATTCGTTGTTGCGGCTCGTGATCGCGAAAATGCCGTCGCGCCCGAAGCGGAAATCGTTGTCGATCACTTTCGCGCCCGGCGCGTTCCAGACCGACACCCCGTTTCCGGTGTCGCCGCCGCCTGACTGGTGCAATCCGATGATGCTGTTGTGGCGCACGATGGCGTCCACGGAGCCGTGCAGATAGACGCCGAAGAGATTACCTTCGATGCGGTTGTTCTCAACGATGGCGCCATGCGCCGTTTGCTCGACGAAAATTCCCGAATCCATCTTTTCCAGCGAACGGCCCGAGCCGCGCACGTCAAGTCCTCGCACCACGGCGCCGGGCGCGGAGACGGTGACGACGCTGCCCTGACCGGATCCGGCGACGACCGCTCCCGGATCGCCCGTAATCGTCATGGGATGCTTGATCTGGAGCGGCCCGCGATATGTGCCGGCCGCGAGCCGCACCTCGTCGCCGTCGGCGGCGTGATCAATGATGGCCTGGAGGTCGCAGCCGTCCGGCGTCACGGACAGCTTTGCCGCGAACGCAGCCGTGGCAAGGCTGGCGGCGGCAAGCGCCGCCAGCCCAAGGCTTGTGATATGGAACGACGAGCGCACCGTCAGACGTTCCGCGGTTCGACCAGCATCCGCCCGCGCATTTCCATGTGCATGGCGTGGCAGAACCAGGTGCAGTAGAACCAGTGGACGCCCGGTTGATCGGCGATGAAGGTCACCGAGGAGGTCTGCTGCGGATCGATCTCCATGCTGACGCCGTAGTTGGATATGGCGAAGCCGTGGGTCAGATCCTCGACGTCGTCGACGTTGGTGATATAGACGGTCACCTCGTCGCCCTGCTTGACCGTGAACTTCTCCAGCGCATAGGCGGGCGCGCTCGAATACATGTACACCCGGACTTTGTTGCCGTCGCGGATCACCTTGGCATCGGTCTCAAGCTTGACGCCATCGGCGGCCGCCTGCTTGCGTGCGTCCGCAAAGAACGGGTCATCGCGCTTCCAAATGCTGGCGATGCGCCCGTCGAGCTTGGACCGATGGATGATCACCGCGTCATGAGGCTCGGCGAAGCTCGGACCATCATGGACGAGCTGCATCTTGTCGCCGGAAATGTCGATCAGCTGATCGTTCTCTGGCTTCAGCGGGCCGACGTTCAGGAATCGGTCCTTCGAGAACTTGTTCAGCGAGATCAGCCATTTGCCGTCAGCCTCTTTGGTCTCGCCCATCGAGGAATGGTTGTGGCCTGGTTGATAGTGCACGTCGAGCTTCTGGACGATCGGATTGACCTTTTCGCCCTTGAAGGCGCGCTTGGCCATATCGATGTTCCATTTGCAGACCTGACTGTCGAGAAACAGCGTCGTGTAGGCGTTGCCCTTGCCGTCGAACGCGGTGTGCAGCGGGCCCAACCCCAGCTCTGGTTCGGCGACGACGACGTCACGCGGCTTGATCTTGTCGTCAAACAGCTGGTCGAACAGGCGGACGTCCATCACGGTGACGGTCGGTGCGAGCTTGCCGTTGGCGACCACATGGATGCCGTCGGGGGCGGTGTTCATGCCGTGCGGGCTGTTGGATACGGGAACGTAGCGCGTATAGGGGGAACCGTGCCGGCCGTCGATCACGGGCACTCCGTTCATTTCCTTGAAGTCGCCTTTCTTCACGGCATCTTCGATGCGCTTGAGGTTGAAGATCGTGACCCAGTCCTGCTCGCTCGCGGTCATCTCGGCGAGGTTCACGCCTTTCTCCGAATTATAGCAGGTCGAAAAAGCGTATTTGCCCTGATAGTCCGCGTCGGTGTTGTCGAGGTTACCGTCGACGATGACCTGCCAGGCGACCTTCATCGTGTCGCTATCGACGGCAGTGAAGATCGACCAGTATTTGCTCTTGTCGTCCAAGACCTTGCCGTCGTTCGGCAGCGGCACCTCATATTCGCCATTGCAGAACAGATATCCGGTGCGCGGATATTTCTGCGGCCGCATTCCATGGATCGCCTGCGCGTTGGGGATTTCGACGATCTTGTCACACTTCATGATGTCGGTGCGAATCCGGGCCACGCGCGTATTCGCCTTGTCATTGATGAAGACGTAGCGCCCGTCGTAGGTGCCGTCGGTGAACGACATGTGCGGATGGTGGGAGTCGCCGTTTTGCCAGACGCCGTTCCAGCGCCCCTTGAGGCGCTCGCGCGTCTGGGCCGTCAGTCCTTCGGTCAATACCTTCAGTGACTCGTTGGTCAGTCCCCAGCCGGTGGCGCTGCAGCGATTGAATACCGGGACGCGCATCAACTCGCGCATCGACGGCATGCCGACGATGCGGAGTTCGCCCGTCTGACCGCTCGAGAAGAAGACGTAGTATTCGTCGAGTTGACCGGGACCGACCTCAATCTTCTGGATAGCGGTTTGCGCAGCCGGCTGCGCCGCGGCGGGCGTCGGCGCACCGGCCTTGCCCAGGCCGAGACCGGCCGCGACTCCTACTGCGCCAAGGGCCGCGGTGCCGACCACTTGTCGGCGGCTAATCGTGGCTTTTTCGTCGTCATCGTGTGCCATCTTGTTCTCCTTCATGATGGACTAGCGGGGGGATTCTGCTTTGGCCGTCGCCGCTACAGGCTTGCCGGCGTGAGTGAAAACTGTCTTCGGACCGGCGCCGCCCGTTCGCATGGACGGCGAAGACATCGCAGCGAACTTTTCCCGCTTGAGCCGGACCTGGATCATGTGCGGGCAGCGCTGATCGTCGTAATAGATTTCCTGGCAGTTCATGCAGTAGATGCATTCGTTGACATTGATGTGCCCCTCGGGATGGATCGATTGCACCGGGCACTCCTTGGCGCAGCGCTGACAGGGCGATCCGCACTCCTTCCAGCGGCGCAGCCATTCGAACGTTCTGATGCGGCCGGGAATCGCGAGCGCCGCGCCGAGCGGACACAGATAGCGGCAGAAGAAGCGCTCGACGAACAGGCCGATCACAAGCAGCGCGACGGCATAAAGGACGAAGGGCCAGCCGCGCGCGAATTTCAGGATGATGGCGGTCTTGAATGGCTCGACCTCAGCGAACTGCTCGGCAAGCGACACGGAGTAGAGCGAGAGACCGAACAATCCGAGGAAGACGATGTATTTGATCGGCCATAGCCGCTCGTGCAGGCCCCAGGGTACCGTGATCTGCGGCACCTTCAGCCATTTCGCGATGGTATTCGTGAGTTCTTGCAGTGCGCCGAACGGACACAGCCAGCCGCAGAACGGACCGCGGCCCCAGAACAACAGTCCTGCGGCCGTGGCCGACCACAGAATGAAGATAAGTGGTGCGGCGAGAAAGAACTCCCAGTGGAAGCCAGTAAGCAGCGCGCTCGTAAACGTGACCACATTGACCACGGAGAGCTGCGCATTGGCGTACCAGCCAAGCCATAGCAGCACGAACAGGAGGTAGGCGCGCCGGACCCACGTATAGAGGGTCGGCCGGCGGACCAAGATATTCTGGAAGAAGAAGATCCCTGTCAGCATCGTAAGCGCAAGCCCAGTGACACCGACGGCGATCATTTGGGAGCGCCAGATCCGCATCCAAAGCGGTTCTTCGCCGTCGTCTGTCGGACCGGTCGGCTGCGCAGATAAAGCGGATGGCTCCGTCGCCACCGACGCAGGACCGCCGGACGGAGGGGCCACCACGCGTTGCTCGCTGCGCAGATACTGATCGGGCAGGGTATAGTCGAGATCGAAAGTGAGAAATGCCTTGTCACGAGCGCCGATGCTTCTCTGGACCAACAGCTGCAGTTGCCACGGCTGCGTCGGATCGAGCGTGAATTCGGGCGGCGTGACGAACAGACCGATCTCGCTGAAGTCCGGTGCGCCACCGGCGTGAAGCGCCCCGAGTCGGGTGTGATTCTTGTCGCGGAAGCGTGTACCAGAGCCCTCCTGAAGCATTTCGATCCGGTCGAAGATCCCGCCGCGCACGTAGGCTGAGCCCTTGAAGGAGTAGGCGCCATTGCCCGCGACAACGATGGCCTGCTGACCCGGCTTCAGGTTGTCCTTGAGCCGCTGATAGCCATCGTCGCCAAGCAGACTGCGGCCGATCGTTGGCGCCGTGACGAGCGCGACATAGAGATCGATGAAGGTGTCGCTTGGATCGCCGGTCTCGGGATTCTGCGCCGCGGCCGTGCTTCCCGATTTGGCAAATGCGTCGTTGACGTCGGCGATGCTCAGGTGCAGGCGACGTATCGAGCCGTCGCCCAGCAGGCTCGTCCAGTCACGAATCTCGCTGCGTTCCAGGTTCAGCGTCCTGGCGAGGGCAGGGAGCGCCGCCGCGGTTGCCGTAGCTGTCCCGCCGATGCGACCGCTGTGGATCAGCCGTACCGCCGAGCGGATGACGCTGTCGCTCATCACGAGCACGGTCACGGTCGCACCGCTGACGATGTCGACCTGGGGCGGGTGCTCGCTGCCCTGCGCGACCGGCTTCATATCCTTGCCGATGAGGGAATTTACCGCAGCGACGATGCGGCCTTCCGGAATCCCGACCAAAACGATCGGTTCCTTGTGGTCGACGAGCTTCAACCCGGTGATGACGCCCTTTGTATCGATACCGACGAGGACACGGATCGGCTTTCCAGAATACCCGATCGCGTTCACGAAATCCGAATTGAGATAGACGTAGCCTTGCAACTGATCGCCGCGATAGACGGGGACGATCGGCGGATCGTCTTGCGGCGGACCGAACCGATCGGCCCCTGAAAAGAAATCAGCCGGTGCCAGCTTGGGCAGATAGGTAGCGAGATCGCTCGCACGTGCCGGCTGATTCCAGACCGTTGCGCAGATTGCGAAAATGATGGTTGCGATCAGGATGGCGAGGCGCCGCGTGGCGGCACAAGAAACCCGCACCATAAGTCCCGCCAACCTCGATGGGTGTTCAGCAACATCTTCGATAGCTGGAGCAAGCATGGCGCAGTGTATTCGTGAAAGTGGAGTCATCATCGCGAACGCATCTAGTAGGATGAAGAAGGCTTGCATTTGCGCTGGATCAAATGCATTTGCGCTGGCTCAAACAAGCGATCGATGATGACGCTGCTCTCACGAACATTTGTGGCGAAGGCTGAGCCAGATCGACTCGGGCATGTGATCGACGCGTGTTTCGCGATAGCAAAGGCAGTGGAACTGCCAGCCGCAGATTGATCTGCCGCCCTTTCGATGACATCAGAGTCGGGGCAAGCACGATCTGCCCGCAACGTTCTGAAGACTTGCAACTGCAGAGGGAGAACTTCTCGACTGATGCGTCGATCGTCAGCGCGACTCGGCAAAGGGCGAGATACGAAGCTGGTGTGCCGAGACACAATTGAAGCACTCGACTTCGGCCCGGAGCCCAAATCAGGACGTCACGTTTGATAGTGCTCTATGATGAGACGATCGTCGAAGCACATCGCTGTCTATCTGGATGCGTCGACGGCAGGCGGAAAAGGCTTAACCTTGCTCCAGGAATCCCAGTCGCGAGGCGACCATCGCCAGGACAGCTTGCGTTGGATCAAATAGATGAGCGCGTGATTTGGTGTAAAGATCGGTTCTTGCTGTCCCGGAAGCTTGACGGTGCGGCCCGCGCATATGGTATGGTGTGTCACGCGTGGATGGAGAACTATGCGACTGGTCCGCATGATGATGGCCTTGATGATCGCCCTGTCGGTGGCAATGCTGCCGGCCGCGGGATCGGCCATGTCTATCGCCAGCAAGGCGTCGCAGCGGGCTTCCGAAGTCGCATCCGGAAAAATGGCAATGGCGGACGAGATGTCCGCCGCGATGGATGATTGCTGCCCACATCATGCGAAGGGCACGCCTTGCGACCATCCCAGCGATCAATGCCCACTCCCATTCTGTGCGGAGCAACCGGTCAGCATCGCTTTTGCGGCCGACTTCCACTTCAATGCGCCGGTCGTTGCTGGACATCCGCTTCCGCTTCCTGCGGATCAGGTTGTTTTGTTGCACAGCGGCAGTCCGCCATTCCGACCTCCTCGAGTCTGATCGTCTCTCAAACCGGCTTGAGCCGCGTGAGCCTTGACGCTCGCGCGGGATGACGATGGCCGTGCGCTTCTGACACGGCAAAGATCAGACCAACGAGGAAGGTTCCATGATTTCGAAGTTCACGCGAGCAGCGGCCCTTGCCGCGACGATGAGTCTTGCCGCTTCCGCCGCCCTTGCAGCGGCCGGCGACTATGTCTTTGAGCCCGTCAATGCGGAGATGAAGAAGGGTGACGACGTCACCGTCTCAGTCCGCTTGACCAACAAGCAGACCGGCAAGCCGGTGGCCGATGCGGTGATCATCCGCACGCGCGTCGATATGGCGCCGGACGGAATGGCGGAGATGCAGTCGCCTGTCACGCAATTGCCGGCGAAGGATCCCGGGGTTTACGCCTTCAAGACAGATCTGCCGATGGCCGGACGGTATCAGCTCAGCCTTTCCGCCAAGGTGCAGGGCGAGCCCGAGACCGTCTCCGGCAATGTCGTGATCAAGGCGAGCAAGTGAGATCTCGGAGCGCTCCTTTTCAGGGGCGCTCCTGCGTTCCAAACGCAGCCGTTCATCACACACGTAGGTAACCGCCATGAGCACGCTCCGATTCCTCACGACATTGGCGCTCGGCATAGGGCTGGGTGCGGCCGGCCATTGGGCGGCACGGCAGCCGCTTTGGCCGCTCCATTCGCACGTCACCACACCGGCCGCGGCGGCCGAGAGGCCTGCGCTTTACTACCGCGATCCAAGCGGCGCGCCGTTCTGGTCGGCCGGTCCGAAAAAGGACAGGCAAGGTCAGGATTACCTGCCGGTCTATGATGACGAGGAGCCATCGTTCGGCCAGCCCGCAGCCAAGCCAAAAGCAACCAATGCGTCACGTAAGATTCTCTACTACCGCAATCCGATGGGATTACCGGACACCTCGACGATCCCCAAGAAGGACCCGATGGGGATGGACTACGTCCCCGTCTATGAGGGCGACGACATCGATGACGGTTCGGTGAAGTTGTCACCAGGCAAGATCCAGCGCACCGGCGTGAAGTCAGAACCGGTCCAGCGTCGCACGATCCTGACGCTGGTCAGAGCGCCAGGCACGATCCAACTGGACGAGCGCCGCATTTCGGTCATCGCGATGCGTGCCGAAAGCTTCGTGCAGAAGGTTGCCGATATCACCACGGGGGCCCACGTGTCGGCAGGGCAGGCGCTGATGGATATCTACAGTCCGGCGATCTCATCGGCGGCAGCGGAATATCTCTCGACCATCGATTCCAACGTTACGGGGGGAGTCGCGCTTTACGGTCGCGGTTCGAGACAGCGGCTGGTGAATCTGGATGTTCCCGAACCGGTGATCGCGGCCATGGAGCGGACCCACACGGCTCCCATGGTCATTCCATGGTCCGCGCCGCGCGATGGAATTGTGCTTGAACGCAATGCCATCGACGGCATGCGCGCGCAGCCGGGCGACGTGCTATTCCGCATCGCCGACACCTCAGTGGTGTGGGCACTGGTCGATGTCGCGGAATGGGACCTTGGCAGCGTCGCTGTCGGGCAGCCCGTCACCGTCCGCGCCCGCAGCTTTCCCGGCCGCACGTTCTCCGGGAAAATCAGCGTGATCTATCCCCAGGTGAACCGTGAGACGCGGACGGCGCGAGTCCGCATCGAGCTTGCAAATGCGGATTTTTCCTTGCTTCCCGACATGTATGTCGATGCGGACGTCGATACCGGAATTCCGGCGCCGGTGCTGGCGGTCTCCACGAGTTCGGTGCTCGATACGGGCATTCGGCAAGCTGTCCTGGTCGACAAAGGGGAGGGACGATTCGAGCCGCGCGAGGTGAAGCTCGGCCGCCGGGGCGACGGATATGTAGAGGTGCGCGACGGGCTCCGCGAAGGTGAGGCGATCGTGACCTCGGCGAACTTTCTGATCGATGCCGAGAGCAATCTGAAGGCTGCGCTCAAAGGCTTCGCCGAAGCCAACGGACCGCAAGCGGCCTCCGACGACAAGGACGTGGGAGAACACCAATGATTTCCCGTGTCATTGCCTGGTCCGCTCGCAATGTGCTGCTGGTGCTCTTTGGAAGCGGCTTTGCGGCCGCAGCCGGGATTTACGCCCTGGTGCATCTTCCGCTCGATGCGATCCCCGATCTCTCGGATACGCAAGTCATCGTATACACCGAATATCCTGGGCAGGCGCCGCAGGTGATCGAGGACCAGGTCACCTATCCGCTGGCCACGGCAATGCTGACCGTTCCGAAGTCGAAAGTCGTGCGCGGCTTCTCGTTCTTCGGCGTCTCCTTCGTCTACGTCATCTTCGAGGACGGCACCGACATCTATTGGGCACGCTCGCGGGTGCTGGAGTTCCTCAACAGCGCCGCGTCGCGGCTTCCTGCGGGCGTGGCCCCGACCATCGGCCCCGATGCGACCGGGGTCGGGTGGGTTTATCAATATGCAGTGACGTCCAAGGAATTGAACCTCGCGGACACCAGAACCATCCAGGACTGGAATCTGAAATTCGCGCTGGCCAAGGCGGAAGGCGTGGCCGAGGTTGCCAGCGTCGGCGGTTTCGTCAAGCAGTACAACGTCATCCTCGACGCGCAACGTATGCGTGATCGCGGCATCACCATGCAGAAGATCCGCGATGCAATCCGCGCCAGCAATGCCGACGTCGGCGGCCGGACCGTCGAGCTTTCGGAATTCGAATACGTCATCCGCGGCAAGGGCTATCTGAAGGACATCAACGACCTCGGCGATATCGTTCTCAAGACGAGCAACGGCACACCAGTGCTGCTGCGGGACGTTGCGCACGTGGAACTCGGACCCGACGAGAGGAGAGGCATCACCGAGCTCAATGGCGAGGGAGAGGTGGCAAGCGGCGTCGTGCTGCAGCGCTTCGGCGTCAATGCACTCGACGTCATCAACAACGTGAAGAAGCGGTTCGCGGAGATTGCAACCAGTCTGCCGAAATCCGTCGAGATCGTGCCCGTCTACGACCGCTCTAACCTGATCTATGCCGCGATCGACACGCTCAAACACACGCTCGTCGAGGAAAGCCTCGTCGTCGCGCTCGTCTGCGTGGTGTTCCTACTGCACGTTCGCAGCGCCCTGGTTGCGATCCTGATGCTGCCGGTCGGCGTGCTGATGGCTTTCGGCGCAATGAAGCTGCTGGGCCTGGGGTCCAACATCATGAGCCTGGGGGGCATTGCGATCGCAATCGGCGCCATGGTGGATGCCGCCATAGTCATGATCGAAAACGCGCACAAGCATCTGGAGCGGGCCGGGCCGGGGCCGTCGCGTGTTGCCATCCTGATCGACGCCGCGTCCGAAGTGGGGCCGGCGCTCTTTTTCAGCCTGCTCATCATCACCGTTTCATTCATGCCGATCTTCACACTGGAGTCGCAGGAAGGACGGATGTTCAGCCCGCTGGCCTTTACCAAGACCTTCTCGATGGCGGCTGCGGCACTCCTGTCGGTGACGCTGGTACCGGCCCTGATGGTGATCTTCGTTCGCGGAAAGATCGTCCCCGAGCACAGAAACGTCATCAACCGCTTCTTGATCTGGACTTACCGGCCGGTGATCAAGAGCGTGCTGCGCGCCAAGACGCTGGTCATCCTGTTGGCGCTCGCGGCTCTCGCCGTGACGATCTACCCGGCACGTCAGCTCGGCACCGAGTTCATGCCGTCGCTGAATGAGGGCACGCTGCTGTACATGCCGACGACCTTGCCGGGTATCTCGGTGACCAAGGCTGCGGAGCTGATGCAGATGCAGGACCGCATCATCAAATCGTTTCCGGAAGTTGCGTCGGTCTACGGCAAGGCAGGGCGGGCATCCACGGCGACCGATCCCGCGCCGACGGAAATGTTCGAGACGGTCGTCAACCTGAAACCGAAGGAGCAATGGCGTCCAGGCCTGACAGTGGATGGCCTGATCGCCGAAATGGACAAGGCGCTGCAGTTTCCCGGTGTCTCCAACGCCTGGACCATGCCGATCAAGGCACGCATCGACATGCTTTCGACCGGCATTCGCACTCCGATCGGAGTAAAGGTCCTAGGCACCGATCTCGTCCAGATCGACAAGCTGGCGAAGCAGATCGAGCAGGTGCTGAAGGCCGTGCCCGGCACCTCGTCCGCTTACGCAGAGCGGAGTATCGGCGGCTATTATCTCGAGATCACGCCGGATCGTGCGGTTCTGTCCCGCTACGGTTTGACCGTGCAGGACGTGCAGGACACGATCGCCACCGCGCTGGGTGGCCAGGCCGTAACCACTACCATCGAGGGAAGGCAACGCTTCACAGTCAACATGCGCTACCCGCGAGATCTCCGCGACGATCCGAAGGCCATTGCAAGCGACGTCCTCGTTCCGCTCCCGGCCGGTGGAACGGTGCCGCTCGGAGAGGTCGCAACTGTCGCACCCGCGCGCGGACCGACATCGATACGGACCGAGAACGGCCAGCTTGCGACCTACATCTACGTGGACATCCGCGATCGCGATATCGGCAGCTACGTCGCCGACGCGCAGCGGGCGGTACAGGCGAGCGTGCAATTCCCGTCGGGCTACTATGTGGTCTGGAGCGGGCAGTATGAATATCTGGAACGCGCGGCGGCGCGCCTGAAGATCGTGGTGCCCGTCACGCTGGTCATTATCTTCCTGCTGCTTTATCTCAACTTCCGGTCACTGACAGAGACTGCCATCGTGATGCTCTCTCTGCCGTTCGCATTGGTGGGCGGTTTGTGGATGATGTGGTGGCTCGGCTTCAACCTGTCGGTCGCGGTGGCTGTCGGCTTCATCGCGCTTGCCGGTGTTGCCGCGGAAACCGGAGTCGTGATGCTGATCTATCTCAACCAAGCTCTCGACGAGATCAGGACAACCCGCGAGGCGAGCAGACGCTTGCTGACGAAAGCCGACCTTCATGAGGCGATCATGGAAGGCGCGGTGGAGCGCGTGCGCCCAAAAATGATGACGGTGACCGCCATTATGGCCGGTCTTATACCGATCATGTGGAGCACGGGTACCGGATCGGAGATCATGCAGCGCATCGCGGTGCCGATGATCGGTGGCATGATCTCCTCGACACTGCTGACGCTGATCGTGATCCCGGCAATCTTCGGACTGGTCAAGGGCTTTCGTCTGCCCACGACGAGCGGTGGTACCCCGTCTCAGCCTTCGCTCGCGCGCGAAGAAGCGCCGACCAGGAAAGCGCGCGCTCCAGAGCCTGTGGCGTGAGGTGAGCGATATGCAGCGTTGGCATGCATGACGATGCCATGGGGACGCCGAGAAAGAAGATTCGATGGAAAGTCAGCGCCTTAGAGCATGATCTTACTGTGGGTACGCCGCGCGAAAACGATGTCGGGTGATGTTCCATAATATACCTTATGCGAATCACAGGCGAACCCGACAGCGGCTTCTCCTTCTGGATGGACTTGCGTGGTCGCACGGATTGATAGCGCAGTCGCGCGGCCTCCAACGACTCAGCTAGCCGATCACCGCAATACGGCTGTAGCTCTGTCTGGATTGGAATGCGGCACTTCTTTGCTTCCGATCGTCAGCCTTGAACTTGCTTCGCGAAATTCGAGAAGAATTCGTCGGCGATCCTCTTCGCTGCCCCGTTGATCAGGCGCTGTCCCAGCTGCGCCAATTTTCCGCCGATTTGCGCCTCCACTTCGTAAGTCAGCAGCGTGCCGCCGTCCTTGGCGGCAAGACCGACGACGGCGCCGCCCTTGGCGAACCCGGCAACGCCACCCTCGCCTTCGCCGGCGATTTTGTAGCCGTTCGGCGGATCCAGGTCGCTCAGAACAACCTTTCCCTTGAAGCGGGCCGAGACCGGGCCGACCTTGATCTTGGCAGTCGCACGGAAGCCGCCTTCATCGGTGGATTCGAGGTCCTCGCAGCCGGGGATGCAAGCCTTCAGCACCGCAGGATCATTGAGCTTCTCCCAGACCACCTCCCGGGTCGCTGCAAGCTGGACTTCGCCGCTCATCGTCATGGCCATGGGACCGTCTCCTGAGGCTGAATATGAAGATTGGAAACATGTCGAACGGGTCGTAGCCGGGGCCGGTCCGACCTCAATCGCTGCCGAGGCTGAGCTTGCTCGGCATCCGCTTCTCGATCGCGAACTTCAGCAAGGCAGCGGAGCGAAATACGGCATGCGCAAACTTGCCGTAGGGCAGCGTCAGAAACAGCGCCATCACGGCACCGAGATGGATCGCAAGCCACAGAGCCATGGCGCTCCCGTTGCGGAGCGCCAGCGCCGCATAACCGGTGGCGCCGACCACAAGAAGCAGCGCGATGAAGCCGCGGTCCATCGGCGCCTGACTGCTATCGCTTCGCTGGCCATCGCGCCGCAAGTTCAACCACAGCAGACCGGCCGACCCGACCATCAGGCCGATGCCACCGATCGTGCCGAGGATCACGGGCGCGCTGAAGAACGGATACGGCGCCTCGTAAGCGAGCAGATAGTGGTACAGCGTTGCGACGCTGGTAGCGGCGAAGCACAGCAGGAACCCATACAACGTGAGCTGATGGAAGCGGCGGCGCCACAGAGTGAAAGCAT
>CAYVVB010000596.1:0-3368 GCA_964454955.1 uncultured Bradyrhizobium sp.
CGGCACCGCGGCGATTGCCGGCGGGGCCGGCGGCAGCATGTGGGACAGGATCGGCAGCGTCGTGGGTACGATTTTCGGCACCAATGTGAAGCGTGGGAGGCTATCGACCGGACAGTTGATCACACGGAGTGTCACACGCTCGGTCACCGACAGGGTTGTCGGCGGCATGGCTGCCGACATCGGCAAGTCGGTCGCAGGCTCGATTGGCGGTTCGGTCGGGCGCGCGCTGGTGCGCGGCGCGCTCGGCGGATTGCTGCGGCGATGATCGGTTAGCTCCAATTCACGTGCCCCCCGAAAAAGCGAGCCCGCTGAGATATCCGTCGCTGCGGATGCCAGTCGATGTGCTGTTCCTGATCTGCAGCGTCCTGCTGACGGCCGATGTGCTGCTCCCTGAGTTCTTGGGCATCCTCGGCAAGACCAAGGACTATCCGCTGTGGTACTGGGCCGGCCAGCAGGTCCTGCACGGCAAGGATCTCTATCCCAGCGATCCCGACACCATTTTCAAATTCATTTATCCGCCGCTGTCGGCGGTGCTGCTGGCGATACCCTCCTGGTTCGGCAAGGTCGCTCTTTATAGCTTGCTGTCGCTGCTGAACGTCGCGGCGTGGTGGGTGACGGCCCAGCTCTCGCACGCGATGACCGGATCGGGCCGGTCGCCCGGCCAGTGGCTGTATTTCCTGCCCGGCCTGGTCACGATCGGCTTCGTGTTCGACATGTTCGATCTCGGCCAGCCCAATCTCGTGCTGCTGGCGCTGATGATGTACGGCTTCTGGCTGCTGCAGCATCAGCGGCCGTGGTTCGCGGGGAGCATGTTTGCGCTGGCGACCGCGGTCAAGGCGTTCCCGGTCGCGGTGGTTCCCTATCTCGTCTGGCGGCGCCAATGGGCCTCGCTCGCGAGCGTGGTGCTTTTCCTGGCCGTGTTCCTGTTCGTCGTCCCGGCGCCGGTGCGCGGTTTTCAGCACAACATCGCGGAGCTGAAGACCTGGTATCAGGGCATGGTCGCGTCCAGTTCGGGAAAAGGCTTCGGACAGCGCGACGCGCAGAACTGGTCGTGGGTCAACCAGTCCATCATTGCGGTGACACACCGGCTGACGCGGCCCATCAATTACAATCAGGATGATCCCACGAGGCCCGCCCGCACCATGAACGTGGTCGACATCTCCTTCGAGGCGGCAAACCTCGTGGTGCTCGCGGTCTGCCTCGCGATCGGGCTCGGTTTCATCGCAGTCATGCCGCCGGCCTCGCGGCGGACGGAGCGATCGGATGCGGAAGAGCTCGGCATTCTGTTTTGTCTGATGACGGTCGCATCGCCGCTCGCCCGGCAATACTACTTCCTGTGGCTGTTCTTCCCGATCACGATCCTGATGCATCGCGCAGCCTATGACACGAGACCGAAGGTGCGGCTCGGCACCTGGCTGACGTTGGCGCTTGCCGGCATTCTGATGTGCCTGTCCTTCCCGATCTTCCCGAAGGACCTGCAGGCCTACGGCAACAATCTCGCGGCCACCGCCGTGATTGCGCTGGGCCTGGTCTGGCACATCCTCCACCCGCTCGATGAAGGAGCGGCTGGCCGGGCGGCGCGCGCGGGGCTAAAACCGCAACAGGAAGCCGGCTAGCAAAGGAACAGCAGACATGTCCAACGCCTCGCAGCTCACGTCGGTCCTCGACCGCATCGATGCCGATTTCGACAACAGCCTCGAGCGGCTGTTCGCTCTGTTGCGGATCAAGTCGATCTCGGCCGATCCGGCTTTTGCGCAAGACTGCAAGACCGCCGCGGATCACCTGGCCAGGGATATTGCGAGCGTCGGCTTTTCGGCCGAGGTGCGGCAGACCGCCGGTCACCCCGCTATCCTCGGCAAGAGCAACGGCAACGGCACCTCGCGGCCGCACGTGCTGTTCTATGGCCATTATGACGTGCAGCCGGTCGATCCGCTCGATCTCTGGCACCGGCCGCCCTTCGAGCCCGTCGTGACCGATCACGCCGACGGACGTAAAATCATCGTCGCGCGCGGCGCCGAGGACGACAAGGGCCAGCTTATGACCTTCGTCGAGGCCTGCCGCGCCTGGAAATCGATCACGGGCTCGCTGCCGATCGACATCACCATTCTCATCGAAGGCGAGGAGGAGATCGGCTCGAAGAACTTCGTTCCGTTCCTGGAAGCCAACAAGAGCGAGCTGAATGCCGATTTCGCGCTGGTCTGCGACACCGGCATGTGGGACCCGAACACGCCAGCCATCACGACATCGCTGCGCGGGCTGCTCTACGAGGAAGTCAAGATCAAGGCCGCTAACCGCGACCTGCACTCGGGCGTGTTCGGCGGCGGCGCGCAAAATCCGATCCGGGTCCTGACCCGCATTCTCGGCTCGCTGTTTGACGATGATGGCCGCATCACCATTCCCGGCTTCTACGACGGTGTGAAGGACCTGCCGCCGGAAATTCTCGCGCAGTGGAAGAAGCTCAACCTGACGCCGGAGAGATTCCTCAAGCCGGTCGGGCTCTCGATCCCCGCCGGCGAAAAGGACCGCCTGCTGATCGAGCAGGTTACCTCGCGCCCGACTTGCGACGTCAACGGCATTGTCGGCGGCTATATCGGCGAGGGGTCCAAGACCGTGATCCCCGCGCAGGCCTCGGCCAAGGTCTCCTTCCGCCTGGTGGAAGGGCAGGAGCCCGCCAAAATCCGCAAGGCGTTTCGCGACTATGTGACCGCCCGTGTGCCGAAAGATTGCAGCGTTGAGTTCGGCGAGCATTCCAGCGCGCCCGCGATCGCGCTGGACTGGAACATGAAGCCGCTGGCGGCGGCAAAAAAAGCACTGACCGACGAGTGGGGCAGGGAGGCGCTGTTGATCGCCTGCGGCGCCTCGATTCCGATCGTCGCCGATTTCAAGAAGACCCTCGGCCTCGACAGCCTTTTGGTCGGCTTCGGACTCGACGACGACAACATCCATTCGCCGAACGAGAAATATGATCTGAAGAGTTTTCACAAGGGCATCCGTTCCTGGGCGCGCATCCTGGCGGCGCTGTCGGAAATGCCGCGGGCGTAAGGCATCTTCGGCCGGCTTGCCGCTTCCGCTGCCGTCATTGCGAGCGTAAGCGGAGCAATCCAGGGCCGCGCGTGAGACTCTGGATAGCTTCGTCGCTGTCGCTCCTCACAATGACGTATCCGTGAGTCCGCATTCTCGCGGCGGGATTCGCCCGAGCTGTGCCACTTACTTTGTCCCTCCGAAAGACAGAGGGCGCAGGGAAGACCGGGTGCCCGCTTGCACCCACGGCCCCCGCGCAAGAATGATTGCGCGAGTGCGCGTTGACCACAGGTACAGGCGGTAACAACCGGCCTTCCCTGCGCAGTGGTTTACGGCTTACTTCGTAC
>CAYVVB010000597.1:0-3142 GCA_964454955.1 uncultured Bradyrhizobium sp.
GCCCCTGCTCGGGGGCGATCCTGGTGCTGGTGTTTGCGCTTGCCCAGGGCCTGTTCTGGGCCGGCATCGCCGCAACCTTCGTGATGGGCCTTGGGACCGCGATCACGGTCGCGACCATTGCCGTCGCCGCTGTCTCCGCCAAGGACATCGCGCGCCGCCTGAGCGAGGCGCGCGAAGGCGGTGGCACCTTGGTCATGCGGGGCGTCGAGTTCGCTGCGGCGGGGCTGGTGCTGCTGTTCGGCGCCGGCTTGTTGTTCGGCTACATCGCGGCCGAACGCACGACGTGTTTTTAGACACTATCACCTCTCCCCGCAAGCGGGGAGAGGGAGACTCTACGCCGGCAGATATCTCCGGATCAGCGGCAGGAAGAAAATCGCGACGTTGATGAGAAAGCCGAGATTCCAGAGGATCGAGCGCAGGCTCGGGCGGTTGCCGATATAGGTGAGCACATAGGCGACCCGCACGATCAGGAACAGCACCGCCAGCTCGTTGATCAGGTTCTGCGGCGCGTCCCGAAACTGCGCAAGCAGAACGGCGGCGGCGAAGAACGGGAACGCCTCGATGCCGTTCTGGTGCGCGCCCAGCGCGCGGGCCCGGATGGCGTCGTTGTAGAAGGCGGGGTCGCGCGGCTTTGAATTGTCGTAGTCGCGCCCGCCCATCCATTTGATCGGCACGATCGTCAGGAGATAAAGCGCCACGGCTGCGAAAATGCAGTATTCGGCGATCGTCATTCGTCACCCCATCGGAATTTGGCGAACAGTATCGAACCCCGCCTCGGCTTGACAAGGTTGGGGCAACGCGCGAATCCAGCCCTGCCATGACAGTGGTCCTCACACCCGAAAGCACAAAACCTGCGGATGCGGCGAGCCTGTCGCGTGTCGGCGTGCTGCTGGTCAATCTCGGCACGCCCGATACTGCGGACGCTACCGGGGTGCGGGTCTATTTGAAGGAATTTCTGTCCGACCCGCGCGTGATCGAGAACCAGGGATTGCTCTGGAAGCTCGTGCTGAACGGCATCATCCTGCGCAGGCGCCCGCGCATCAAGGCGCGCGATTACCAGAAGATCTGGAACAGCGAAAAGAACGAATCCCCGCTGAAGACGATCACGCGCGCCCAGGCCGAGAAGCTTGCGGCTGATATCGCCGCGCATAAGCCCGTCGTCGTCGACTGGGCGATGCGCTACGGCAATCCCTCGATCCGTGCCGGCATCGAGGCGCTGACGGCGCAGGGCTGCGATCGGCTCCTGGTGGTGCCGCTCTATCCGCAATATTCCGCCGCGACGTCGGCGACCGTTTGCGACGAAGTGTTCCGGGTGCTGACGACCTTGCGCGCCCAGCCGGCGCTGCGGGTGACGCCGCCCTATTATGACCAGCCCGATTACATCGAGGCGCTGGCCGTTTCGATCGAGTCGCATCTGGCGAGCCTGCCGTTCAAGCCGGAGGTGATCGTGGCCTCTTTCCACGGCATGCCCAAGGCCTATGTCGATGCGGGCGACCCCTACCTTGCGCAATGCATTGTCACCACGCGTGCCTTGCGCAAGCGGCTCGGGCTCGATGAGACAAAGCTGCTGCTCACCTTTCAGTCGCGCTTCGGCCGTGACGAGTGGCTGCAGCCTTACACCGACAGGACCGTCGCGCGGCTGGCGGGCGAGGGCGTGAAACGCCTTGCCGTGGTGATGCCCGGCTTTGCCGCCGATTGCCTTGAGACGCTGGAAGAGATCGCCGGCGAAAACGCCGAAATCTTCAGGCACAATGGCGGCGAGGAATTTTCGGCGATCCCTTGCCTGAACGACAGCGAACCCGGCATGTCGGTCATTCGTCAGTTGGTGCTGCGCGAACTGCAGGGCTGGATTTAACGGTCGGTTAACGCACCGGTTGTCCCCAGGCGAACAATCGGTCCTTCCCGGCACGCAACAGCGTACATAGTTATTTCATACAGAAGCAGCCGGTGAACCGGCGCCGGCGATCGCCAGACAAAGGCGGCGGGGGTTTGATTTAGTTGTCTTGGCTTGGGGAATGGGCGTGGGCACGTCGCGGCCCGCATTGGAGGAATTATGCTATCCGGTTTTGATGTTTTCGCCATTGCTCTCGTGCTGCTCGTCGTCGTCACGCTGTTTGCCGGCATCAAGACGGTGCCCCAGGGTTATGACTGGACCATCGAGCGGTTCGGCAAATACACCCGTACGCTGAGGCCGGGACTCAATCTCATCGTGCCCTATTTCGACCGGGTCGGCCGCAAGATGAACATGATGGAGCAGGTGATCGCCATTCCCGAGCAGGAGGTCATCAGCAAGGACAACGCCACCGTGACGGTGGACGGCGTCGCCTTCTTTCAGGTGTTCGAGGCGGCGCGGGCGAGCTACGAGGTCGCCAATCTGGAGAACGCGATCACGGTCCTGACCATGACCAACATCCGCTCGGTGATGGGCGCGATGGACCTCGACCAGGTGCTGTCGCATCGCGACGAGATCAACGAGCGGCTGCTTCGCGTGGTCGATGCCGCGGTCTCGCCGTGGGGCGTCAAGGTCAACCGCATCGAGATCAAGGACATCGTGCCGCCGGCCGACCTCGTGGAGGCGATGGGACGGCAGATGAAGGCCGAGCGCGTCAAGCGCGCCGACATCCTGCAGGCGGAAGGCCAGCGCCAGTCGGAAATCCTTCGTGCCGAAGGTGCGAAGCAGAGCCAGATTCTGCAGGCCGAGGGTCGCAGACAGGCTGCCTTTCTCGAAGCCGAGGCGCGTGAGCGCTCCGCGGAAGCGGAGGCCAAGGCCACGCAGATGGTCAGCGAAGCGATCGCAAGGGGCGACGTCGCCGCGCTGAACTATTTCATTGCCGACAAATACATCAAGGCGTTCGGGCAGCTCGCGGATGCGCCGAACCAGAAGGTGATCATGCTGCCGGTGGAAGCAATGAGCCTCTTGTCCTCGCTCGCCGGCATCGGCGAGATCGCGAAGGCGACGTTCGGGGAAAGCGCGGCCTCCGCTGCGGCCGCCGCGCACCGCGCCTCGGTGCCTGCCGCCGGAGCGACGCCGCCGGCCACATCGCCGCAAGCGTAGGTTGCAAGAATGAGGATCGAGGTCGAGGCCGCAAATTCCGGGCACCTCTCCCCAGCGGGGAGAGGTCGGCGCAACGCGCCGGGTGAG
>CAYVVB010000598.1:0-22304 GCA_964454955.1 uncultured Bradyrhizobium sp.
GTCGTCTTGCTTAGCCTGCAGGTTTTTATTTCTTGACGCGTTTTCTTCACGCGAACCGGTACCCACTTCGCTCGAAAACGCTTTGCTGCAAGCGATTTCGCGCTTGATGCGATCGATGGGCAGGCGCGGCAGCCACAGGCTGAGAATCCGCCGAGGGTTCGCTGAAAAGGCACTCATCACATTTCCATTCCATGATCCATCGCCCGAGCGGGCCATGGCGGTTGCGGACCAGCTGCGCGTCGAACAGCGGCGCGCCCCATGCGTGCCATGGGACATCAGGCGGCGAACGGCCGGCACGCACGATCCATCGCGTCTCTGCCGTGGAGGGAATGGGCGAAGCCGCAATCCGCAGCAGAAGGCCGGTGACGCCGGTGCCCTGCGCGGCGAGCGTCAGCTTACGGCTGGCGACGAGATCGAGCTTTTGCGTCTCGCCCCAGACCTCCAGCACCACCGCACCGACCGCATCGCAGGCGAGCGCGTCGGCGGCGGTGCGCAAGGCGTTCTCGACGTCGTCGGCGCGCACCGTCACGAGACGGCGCGGATCAAGGCCGAGTTCGGCCAGCCCGCTCATCGACAGCGCCCCCACTTCGCGTTCGGAAAAATCCTGCCGCACCCAGACCAGCGGCCGGCGCGGCGCCACGCACCTGGCAAGACCAGCAAGAAAGCCGGTGGCAGCGGCACTTTGCCGGCCGCCCTCACAAAACACTTCATGCACGGCCCCGATGGCGAGCCCACCCTGCAGCGCGGCATCGGCAGGCCCATGGCCGAGCGGGGCGCGCTGAGCCGTGGAGGCACCGCTCTGGGCCTCGATGCGTTCAATGCTGCCGCGCAAAGTCGCAAGCGCGCTCATGCGTGCGCTTGTCATGGCGTCGCGTCCTTCACGAGAGAGTGGCCATCACCGGTCTCTTTCCAAGAGAACCAGGATCCGGCTTATTTGTTCATGGTATGTTCTAATATAAAGCTAACAATGGCCACAGAGTCAATCGGCATTGCATCTTCATGTTTTTTGCCAGCAGTCCCAACAACTTGGGGAGGACCCGGCCCGCATTGGGCGGGGCCGGCCGGCAATGCTACTGTCCGATGAACAACGGAAAACCGCCATGGCACGAGCCCCCTGCATCCCAGCCACCAGCCTTTCCGCCCTGCGTGAGGAAGCGGCCGACTGCCGCGCCTGTCATTTGTGGGAACACGCCACCCAAACCGTGTTCGGCGAAGGACCGCCGCATGCGCCAATCGTACTGGTCGGCGAACAGCCCGGCGACAAGGAAGACCTCGCCGGCCATCCCTTCGTCGGCCCCGCCGGCCTGATGCTCGACCGCGCGCTGGTCGAGGCAGGCATCGACCGCAAGAAGACCTACGTCACCAACGCGGTCAAACATTTCAAATTCGTCCCCCGCGGCAAAATCCGCCTGCACCAGAAGCCGACGACGCCGGAGATCAGGGCCTGCCGGCAATGGTATGAACGCGAACTGGCTCTGCTCAAGCCCGAGCTGGTGGTGGCAATGGGTGCGACTGCCGCGCAATGTGTGTTCGGCAAGATTACCCCGATCAACAAGAACCGCGGACGCCTGATCGACATTCCCGATGGTCACAAGGCGCTGGTTACGGTGCATCCGTCCTATCTGCTGCGTCTGCCTGATGAGGAGTCCAGGGCGCGGGAATATGCGCGCTTCGTCGATGATTTGAAAATTGCGGCTGATCTGGTCGGAAAGTCGGCTCGCGCATCGTAGTTTCTGCCCTGCGGCCACGTCGTTCGCTCGCGAGCGCCGCAGAAAGCAAAAAAGACGAGGGAACAGCGGCGATTCCCCCGCACCGTTTCAACTGCCTGTCACAAGCTGCGCGCAAAATCGCAGCCTTGTTGCGACAGGAGATTTGAAAATGAGCGATGTTGCCCTGCCCGGTTCGATAGAGCCCGCATTGAAGAAGGGCCCCGATCTCGACAAAGGCTTTCACCCGCTGACCGGTATTATTTACATGGGCGTCGTCGCAGCCGCGCTGCTGTTCGTCGCCTACAACATCTATTCCGACATCGATGCGACCGGCACGCACGTCGCGACCTACACGCCCTATATCCTGCTGTTCGTCGCGCTTCTGATCGCACTCGGCTTCGAGTTCGTGAACGGCTTTCACGACACAGCGAACGCGGTCGCGACCGTGATCTACACGCGCTCGCTGCCGGCCAACATCGCCGTCGTCTGGTCGGGCATGTTCAACCTGTTCGGCGTACTGCTGTCGAGCGGTGCGGTGGCCTTCGGCATCGTATCGCTGCTGCCGGTCGAGTTGATCCTGCAAGTCGGCAGCAGCGCCGGCTTTGCGATGGTATTTGCCCTCTTGATCGCCGCCATCATCTGGAATGTCGGCACGTGGTATCTCGGCCTGCCCGCCTCCTCGTCCCACACCTTGATCGGCTCGATCATCGGGGTCGGCATTGCCAATGCGCTGATGCGCGGCCGCGACGGCACCTCAGGCGTGGACTGGTCGCAGGCTGTCAACATCGCCAAGGCGCTGCTGCTGTCGCCGTTGTTCGGCTTCGCCCTCGCCGCACTCCTGTTGTTCGCTCTGAAGAGCGTGCTGCAGCGCGCCACCGCCGCCCTGTTCGCCGAGCCGGTGGGCAACCAGCCCCCGCCGTGGTGGATCCGGGGCATCCTGATCCTCACCTGCACGCTGGTCAGCTTCTTCCATGGCTCTAATGACGGCCAGAAAGGCATGGGCCTGATCATGCTGATCCTGATCGGCACCGTGCCGACAGCCTACGCGCTCAACCGCGCAATGCCCGACAGCCAGATCGCGCAGTTCATTGCCAATTCGGAGGCCGCGAGCAAGGTCATCGAAGCCAAGGCCTTCGGCTACAACGTGATCGGCAACCCGCGGCCGGCGGTCACCAACTACGTCGCGCAGCGGCAGATCAACGAAGGCACCTTCCCTTCATTGGCGGTGCTGGTGCGCGACATCGCCAATCAGGTCACCCAATATGGATCGCTGGCGAAATTCCCCGCGGAAGCCGTCGGGAACACTCGCAACGATATGTATCTCGTCTCCGAGGCGCTGCGCTTCCTGATGAAGGACAAGGAAGCCGAGCTCTCCAGCGAAGACGTTGCGACGCTGAACGCCTACAAAACCTCGCTCGACAATGCGACCAAATTCATTCCGGGCTGGGTGAAGATCGCGGTCGCGATCGCGCTTGGGCTCGGCACCATGGTCGGCTGGAAGCGCATCGTCGTCACCGTCGGCGAGAAGATCGGCAAGACCCACCTCACCTACGCGCAAGGCGCCTGCGCCGAGATCACCGCAGCGGCGACGATCGCGGCAGCGGACGGCTACGGCCTGCCGGTGTCGACGACCCATGTGCTCTCCTCAGGCATTGCCGGCACCATGGCTGCGAACGGCAGCGGCCTGCAATGGTCGACGATCCGCAACATCGCGATGGCCTGGGTGCTGACTCTGCCGGCCGCCATGATGCTGTCGGGCATCCTGTACTTCAGCTTTGCCAGCATCTTCTGATTACGGCGGCAACTGCGCTGCACCTACGACAAGAGCCTGCGCCGATGGCGCGGGCTTTTTTATTGCGCCTCGCCAGCGTATGGTTTCGATCGAACCCATGGAACCGGTTCTAAGAAACGTTGGCAACAAAACGCGAGGAACGCTCATGACTGGCGCGAAACTTAAACATTATGGCTGGGGTCGCGAAGGCGAAGGCATGAACGCGGACGAGCGCAAATTCGTGCTCGGCCGCTATCGCGCCAAATTCGCACGTGATGCCTTCGACACCATCGCCGTCCCGCGCCTCGAAGACCTCTCCTTGCGGGCCCCGCGCGTTGCGCCGCCGACCTCGCTCGCCGCCTTTTGCACCAGCGACCGCTACGACCGCGCCGCGCATACCTACGGCAAGTCCTACCCGGACTACCTGCGGGCGATGCTCGGCGACTACGACTGCGCGCCGGACGTTGTCGCCTACCCTCGCAACGAAGCGGAGATTTCCTCCGTGATGGATTGGGCGGGATCAGTCGGTGCTTCGCTGACGCCCTTCGGCGGCGGCTCCAGCGTCTGCGGCGGCGTCGAGCCGCGCGCCGACGGCACCAGGTACAAGGCCGCCGTCACCCTCGACCTGCGTCACCTGGACAAGGTCGTCGAGGTGGATGCGACATCGCGCGCCGCCTTGATCGAAGCTGGCACATATGGCCCCGCGCTGGAAAGCCAGCTCAAGCCGCACGGCCTCACCTTGCGGCATTTCCCGCAGAGCTTCGAATATTCGACGCTCGGCGGCTGGATCGCGACGCGTTCGGGGGGGCATTTCGCAAGCCTCTATACCCATATCGATGATCTGGTCGAAAGCCTGCGCGTGGTGACGCCCCGTGGTGTCCTCGAGACACGCCGATTGCCGGGATCAGGCGCCGGCCCCAGTTCCGACCGGATGTTCATCGGCTCGGAAGGAATTTTGGGCGTTATTTCGCGCGCCTGGATGCGATTGCAGGTGCGACCGAAATTCCGTGCCGGCGCATCGGTCCGCTTTGCGACCTTCTTCGATGCGGCGGACGCCGTGCGCGCCATCGCACAAGCCGGCCTCTATCCATCGAACTGCCGCATCCTCGATCCCTTGGAAGCCTTCAACACCGGTGCAGCGGACGGCAGCGTCGCGATCATGGTGCTGGCTTTCGAGTCCGGCGATCATCCGCTGGATGCCTGGATGGCGCGCGCGCTCGAATGCTGCGCCGATCATGGCGGAGCCCCGGAGCCGGCAAAGGCCGGCGATGCACATCTTGAAGGCGCCGCCGGCATCTGGCGCAACGCCTTCATCCGCATGCCCTATGCGCGCGAATTTCTCAATCCGGCGGGCATCATCAATGACACGTTCGAAACTGCCATCACCTGGGACCGCTTCGAAGGCTTTCACGACAAGGTCAAGGCAGCCACCGAGCGCGCCATTCAGGAAGCGACGGGCGTCAAGGGCGAGGTCACCTGCCGCTTCACCCATCTCTACCCCGACGGGCCCGCGCCCTATTTCTCGTTCCACGCCCTCGGCCGTCACGGCGCCCTGCTGGAGCAGTGGCAGGCCATCAAGGCTGCGGCGAGCGATGCGCTGATTGCGGCGGGCGGCACGATCACGCACCATCATGCGGTCGGGCGCGATCACCGGCCCTGGTATGACCGACAGCGTCCCGAGCTATTCGCCGCCGCGCTGAAGGGCGCCAAGCGCGAACTCGATCCGCAGGGTCTGCTCAATCCGGGCGTGCTGATCGATCCGTAACATCGCGGTCGGCGGAAAGTGGCGCCGGTCGGCTCAGCGCGACTCTTGCCGAAGCTGAGCACCGGAATCGTCTGCGGTCGTCTCCTTGCGGGACCGGTACACGGTCAGGACCCGGAGGGACGTTTCGACGTTCAGCTTGAGGAAGTCGACCTTCATCTGATCCAGGTCCCCGGCGGTGATCCGGTAATTGGGAGCGCCCAGGAACAGCAGCGCCATCGCCGTCGTCCACGAGAAGTTCAGGGCCTTGGCGAGGATCAGCACCGGTTCCCGGTTCTTTTCGACCAGCGCACGCTCCACCACGTCAACGGGGACGGAACACAATAGCGACAGGGCAACAGCCGTCTCATTGAATTTGAGGGAATGAGCGAATTCGAAGACTTTGTCCTCGGTCAGCTCTCCCCCCTGATGTAGCTTTGCGACCGTTCGTCTCGCCGTGAAATAATCCTTTGACGCGGGGCCGAACCTCGCATGGATCGCACCGGCAATGCTGGTGACGACGTTCTGGATCTGGCCTTCCATGTCAGGCCGTTCCTGCTGCAGCCTTCTTCGAACCTCCTCGGAAGCCTTCGAAACCAACTGGTGAAAGAGGTGCCTGGGAATGTCCTTCCGAAGGCCAATACATTCGGCGAGAACGGAATCCCCTTCCGAGCGTCGCACCAGGTGCAGGAAGCCGGAATTCGAAAACCGTGCGCCGTTGTTCTCGGCGACCGAAGCGACAACCTCTTGCGAGCCGCGAATGACCAGCACGTCAGTGACGGCTTCGGGAATAGACTTTCGCTGCGAGATGGCAAGCAGGTGCTGCTGGCCCTTGTTCTTCGCGCAAGCCACCAGCGTCTCGATGTCGAGCCGGTCCGACTGCCGGAGAATGGGCCATGCGACGTCGATGGAATCGTCAAATGCAAGCTTGTTGACGACCGCAAACGGCGCGTTGCTGCTGCAAGCCAGCTTGCCCGCAAGTCGGGCGCGTGCGCTGAGCTCGATCTCCTCGGCAAGCCGGACGATGATTTCGCCGAACGTCCAGATCTCCTCTTCGGAGTAGGTGCCGGCAATCAGGAGGTCCGTCGCGTGCCATAAAGCCCGCAAGCAGCTCTCGGCGGTTCCCCGAGAAACCGCATCTTCCAGATCGGCCAAAAAGGACTTCTGTTCAGCCATCTGCCGGAACACACCTGAGTTGAATATGCGCAAAAGAATACTTGGCTGTATCCCGCGAACTAAGAGGTCTCAGGAGTCAACGACCGGTAAAATCGGCTCCGGCACGGGATATTGGCACTAACGCCACCTCAAAAAATTCGTGCGGATTTTAGCCTTCTGGAACCCTTCGCTCAGTGCGGAGAGTTCCGGGACGCAGCGGCCGACGATGCGGCGCCCCCGCTCCGTATCGTACTCAACCGCTGGCGCGGCGCGGCATCGCATTCGAGGCGACGTCGTCGGCCGGGGCGGGAAGCTGCATCAAAATCGTCTGGCCTGTGGACGCGATCTCGATGCCGAGTTCCTGGAATCGCCGCTTCATGCGGCGGTTGAATTCGCGCTGCACCGGCCAGCGACCGGAATCGCTGCAGCGAATCTGGCCGACGATCGACACCATCGAACCGTCCACCTTGTCGATGCCCCACAGCTCGAGGTCGCCGCGGATCGCGTGCCGGTATTCCGGCTCGCGACGCATTTCCGCGACGATATCCTTGAGAACCTGGCTGGCGCGGTCGGTGTCTTCCTTGTAGGCGACGTTGACGCTGACGGAAGCATTGCCGGCACCACGGCTCGAATTGGTGATGGTGGTCACTGCGCTGAAAGGAACGATGTGCACCGAGCCGTCCGCGGCGCGCAGACGAATGGTGCGGATCGAAACATTCTCGACCGCCCCTGACAGGCCGGACACGCTGACGTTGTCACCGACCTGGACTGTATTCTCCAGCAGGAGAAACAACCCGGTGATGAGGTCCTGCACCAGCTTCTGCGAACCGAAGCCGATGGCGATGCCGACAATTCCGGCACCGGCCAGGAGCGGTGCGACATTGACGCCGATTTCGCTCAGCGCCGTCAACCCGACCACCGTCACGATCACGCACAGAAGAGCGGTCCGCAAGATCGGCTGGAACGTACGCAGCCGCGCCGCGCGTGCGTACTGGCCTTCGCGCGAGAGCGCGTTGATCTGGCGATCCAGCAGCGCGTTGCTCACCTCCCAGATCGCCGCCGCCGCAAGCACGGCGATTCCGATCGTCACCGCCGCCGACAGCAACTGGCTGCCGATCTGACCGCTGTAGAACCAGACCACGGCGTCCACCCCCCAGACTTCGAGCAGCGCAACGAAGCCGATGAAGGCGATGATGGACGAGACGATCCTCCGCAACAGCGGCAGATAGCGATTGGCGCGGGTCTCCAGGCCTGGGAAACGCTGCAGGAGCTCCGGCCTGATGCGAAAACCGCGGTCGATCAGGCTCAGTACCACCATGGTGGCGAGACGCGTGATCAGCGCGACCGCAATGGTGCCGATAAAATACTGCAGCAGCAGCGAGTAGCCATTGCGGATGTTCAGCGCCCACACCGCCCACAGGGCAAGGTCAAGCGCGATCGCCAGATAGTGCCACAAGGCGGCGACCCGATTGCGCACCCTGGCCGCCAGGCCTATGCGCCCCTGAGGCGCGCGGATGGCGTCGGCGACCTGCCGACGGCACTGCAGGATGATGACGACGATGAAGAGATGAACGATCAGCATCACCATGCGCAGCAACGCAAGGTAGCCGCCGCGATGCAAGCCGAGCAGCAGCGCCACATTGGCGGCGGCGACGCCCGAGACGCCGACGGCGACGATGCGCCGCGTCCAGATCTCGATATACGCCGCGGTCTCGGCGCGGAAGCGAAACAGAGCGAAAGGCCCCGCCAACGCACGCACCACACAGATCATGACGCGCGACAGCGCGTAGGCATTCACGACCGCAAGGATCACCAGGCGGGTGGTCGCGAGATCGCCGATCTCGGTCCCCAGCAACGCCGTGGCTACGCCGACGAAGACGACGACCGGCAGCAGTTCGAGCACCAGGCGCCCCAGCACGAATGGCAGTCTGAGCAGCGATTGCCAGGCGCGGGTCAGACTGAGACGGCGTCGATTGAGGTCGGCCTGCGCGCTGAGGTCTGCCGTCGAGGATGGCGGATCGATCATGGCCGGCGGCGGCACCGGCGCCGACGCCGTTTGCGGAATGCGCGTTTCCAGATAAGCCACGGGCCGCTTGATGATGCGGAAGATCACCCATTCGGCGGCAAACGCACAACCGAACACCAGCGCCAGTTTCCACGCGATGTCGAGCAACTGGTTGTATGCATCGGGATCATTGGCCGTTCGCAGGAACCAATAATAGAACGCCGGGAAATGCGTCACGCTCCGCGACATGGCGGCGACTTCGTGCGAAATCTCGGCGATCTCCTCGGACACGGTGAGCAGGAGTTGTGCACCAAGGCTGTCCGCCGTGAGCGGGATCGCACTATGCGGTTGGGCCGCGGGCGGTGGCGCGGATTGCGGCTGGGGTGAGACAGTCGCAATGGCACGCAGGGTATCGATCAACTGCGCGCGTTTCTTGTCGTCCTGAAGCGTATCAAGCGCCCGCTGCGCCTGTTCCGCCGTCAGAGCGTCGGCGTGGTTCGTGGCGGGGGCCGCCGGCCCACCGGCGGGCTCGGCAAGCGCCGGAAGGGTAAACAATGCGAAGGCGAACAGAATCGCAGGCAAAACTTTGTGCGACACGAAGACCTCTTTGCAATACGGGCGCGACAGCAAACCACAACCGATCCCTGCATCGCGCATGCGTCATGCCGGATCGCTCCTTTTCGCCGTCACGCTATGTCGGAAGTTTGCCAGTGCGGCGGCTTTCTCTTGGCATTTGTCGTCGGCATTTGCTCCTGGGATTTGCCGCATCAGGAACAAGAGGTCAACCAACCCGCGGCCAGCCGCACGATCACGTGACTCGCTGACGCCGAGCGCGTTCCACGCGATGATTGGCGGCCAAGACCGGGGCCTGCCGCCGGCTTTCACGCAGCGGGGGACGGCGGCAACGGAACGCTTGGGTATTTGTGCCCGGGCGGCGACGTGAGCCGATAGGCCCTCAGCTTCGATTCCTGCCAGGAGGCCAAAAGCGCGCCGCAGACGGAGCATTCTGCACGGCCCGGGCCTCCCTTCACCGAGGTCGACTCGGCGACTTCATAAGACGCCAGGCAGGACGGACAGACGATATCGGATATTTTCATGAAACCACCATGACCGAGTTGGCGGTGATTTCATTGAAGCAAATCAATGCGACGCCAAGAAGGCCGCCCCTCGATTTCGGATCAAGAGGCAGAAGCGCCTGTGCCCAGCCACAGCTTCACGCCGCCATCAACTGCTGCAGGAACTGACTCAGTTCCCGGCGCAGCACATCGACTTCGGACTGAACGTGCTCGGACGCGCCGTTCACCCTCGTCGCGACATGCCCCGTATCGGCGGCCGCTTCGCTGATGCCGCTCACGTGCGAGGCAACCTCCGTTGTCCCAGCCGAAGCCTGCTGCATATTGTGTGCGATTTCGACTGTCGCTGCGCCCTCCTGTTCGATCGCACCGGCAATGGCGGTCGCGATCTCGCTGATCTCGGCGATGGTATGGGAGATCGTCTCGACCGCACTTACCGAGATTGCCGTGCTCTGCTGCATCTCGCTCACTTTTGCCCCGATCTCTTCGGTGGCCTTCGCAGTCTGCGAGGCGAGGGTCTTGACCTCCGAGGCCACCACCGCAAAGCCGCGTCCTGCGTCGCCGGCGCGGGCGGCCTCGATGGTTGCATTCAAGGCCAGAAGGTTGGTCTGTTCTGCGATTTCACTGATCAGCCTGACCACGTCGCCGATGCGCATCGCTGCGTCCGCAAGATTGCGGATCTGCGCGTCGGCGCGACCGGCCTCGTTCACCGCGCGGCCGGCGCTCTCCTTCGAACGACCGACCTGTCTTCCGATTTCGGCAATCGAGGACGACAACTGCTGCGCGGCACTTGCGACCGTCTGGACGTTGGTGGAGGCCTGATCCGAGGCGGCCATGACACTGGCCGACTGCCGGCTGGTCTGTTCGGCCGCGATCGCCATCCGCTCGGCATCGGTTTCGAGATCGGAGGCGGCTTTGGCAAGTCCCGCGGTGATCTGGTCCAGGCGCGTGCCAAAGCCTTTCGCAAGTCCCGCAATCGCGACCACCCGGCGACCCAGGCTGTCGGTCCCGGCGTTTATGGTGCCGGCGGAGCGGCGGAACGCCCCGGGCAGGCCCCGCTGCAGAATCTTGCGATAGCATTTGCCTTGGCTCGCCGAATCCATCGAGGCGGATGCCTCCCGAACGAAAGCATCGACGATATCGAGCATATCGTTGATCGATTTCTGCAGGAGGCCCAGCGTGCCCGGCTGGCGCCGGCTCAGGATGCGTGCATCGAGATCACCTTCGTAAGCGTGCCGGCACACCTGTGCGACTTCCTCGATCGCCACAGTCGCGGCATGAAGGTTCCAGAGCGCGGCGGCGACCAGCGCCAACAGCACGACCAGCAGCACAGCGGCGGGTGTGCGGGGCAGCGGATCGGCGAACGCCGAACCCGCAAGTGCGATCAAGGCGAGAATGCCGGCCGATGCGGCCGCGAGCTTCGCCCTAGAGAGAGAGCACGAATTCATCATAGGCGACGCCCTGCTGCTTCAAATAGTCGACCATCATGGCGTAGCTCGCGCGCATGCCTTCCTTGGCATTAGCGTGACGCGCCTCCTCCTCGCGCAACAGCGCATAGATCGGCTTGATGCGCTCGACCTGCGCGCGATCCGGCTTGCGGCGGCTGGAATGATAGCTCGTGATATTGCCCCGATCGTCGAGCGTCGGCGTCACATGGGCGAACACCCAGTAGTGACTGCCGTCGGCCGCGAGGTTGACCACGTAGGCAAAGATCTCCTGCTTGGCCTCGATGGTGTCCCACAGCAGCTTGAATACGCAACGCGGCATATCGGGATGGCGGATGATGCTGTGCGGCGCGCCGATCAACTCCTCCGCGGGATATCTCGCCATGCGGATGAAGATGTCGTTGGCGTAGATGATGCGGCCCTTCAGGTCGGTCTTCGATACGATCAGTTCCTCGTCACCGAGCACGTGCTCGATGCCTGTCGGCCTCACCATCAGACGCGTCATAGTCTAACTTCTCGTCGCAATTCCGGCAGCGCTGCCGGCACATCCGACTAGTCATACTCCGACAATGCTTAAGCGAAGATGAGCAAGAGAATGGACGGTACGCAGATGTGCTCAAGGATGGCATGCCTTTTTGCTCGGCTCGCGTTTGCGCTGGATCAAAGCAGTCCGTTTCGATCCGGGCCTCCTAGAACGACCTTTGCGCGACACTGGCCAATAAGGCTGCGCATGAGGTCGCCGCGGCGTTACGCCGCCAGCGAGTTCTCCACCAGCTTGATCCAGAATGAGGTGCCGTAGAGGATCGCCTCGTCGTTGAAGTTGTAGGCCGGGTGATGCAGGCCGGCGCTGTCGCCGTTACCGCAAAAGATGAACGCGCCCGGCCGCGCCTCAAGCATGTAGGAGAAGTCCTCCGCGCCCATCAGCGGCGGCGTATCGTGCACATTGCCCTCGCCGGCGATGTCCCTGGCAATCCGTGTGGCAAGCTCGGTCTGGGCGGCGTGATTGACCGTGACCGGATAGCCGCGCTCGTAGTGAAGGTCGATCCTGGCGCCGGTGATTTGCGCGACCCCGGCGACCACCTCGTGCACCCGCTTCTCCACGAGCGTGCGCACCTCCGGCGTCAGCGTGCGGACGGTGCCGTGCAGTTCTGCCGTCTGCGGGATCACGTTGCGCGCACTGCCGGCGTGGAATTCGCAGATGGAAATGACCGCCGACTCCAGTGGATCGACATTGCGTGACACGATCTGCTGAAGCGCGCCGATGAGTTGTGCGCCGACCAGCACCGAGTCGATGCATTTGTGCGGCCGGGACGCATGCCCCCCATGGCCCTCGATCCTGATGTCGATGGCGTCGGTCGCCGCCATGATCGGACCTGTGCGGATCGCAAAGGAGCCGATCGGAATGCCCGGCCCATTGTGCATTCCGTAAACCTGCTCGATGCCGAACCGCTCCATCAGGCCATCCTTGATCATGGCCGCCGCGCCGGCGCCGCCCTCTTCCGCCGGCTGGAAGATCACGACCGCCTCACCTGCGAAATTCCTGGTCTCGGCCAGATAGCGCGCGGCGCCGAGAAGCATCGCCGTGTGACCGTCGTGGCCGCAGGCGTGCATCTTGCCGGGGGTTTTCGAGGCATAGGGAAGATTGGTCTTCTCCTCGATCGGCAGCGCATCCATGTCGGCGCGCAGGCCGATCACCTTGATGCCGCCATTGCCAGCCGGCCTCTTGCCCTTGATCACACCGACCACGCCGGTCCTGCCGAGACCGGTTGCGACCTCGTCACAGCCGAATTCCCGCAACCGCTCGGCGACGAAGGACGCGGTCCAGTGCACGTCGTAGAGCAGCTCGGGATGTTGATGGATGTCGCGGCGCCAAGCCTGGATTTCGGGGTGCAGGTCGGCAACGCGATTGACGATTGGCATGGGGGAGTCTCTGTTTTTTGTTTTGCGGTGGGAGAGCCAGTGTCCTGTTTAGCATGCAAGAGGTATTCCGCCCAACACTCTCGCAGCTCTGTACAGCGGCCGCCACTACGGCTATGGCGATGAAAAATCGAAGGAAGTGAGGGACTTATGAAACGGCTTGAGGGCGAATTCGACTATATCGTGGTCGGCGCGGGCACGGCGGGCTGCATTGTCGCCAACCGGCTCTCGGCCGACGCGAAAAGCCGCGTGCTGATCCTGGAAGCAGGCGGCGGGGACGACTGGATCTGGTTCCACATCCCGGTCGGCTATCTGTTCGCGATCGGCAATCCCCGCTCCGACTGGATGTTCCGGACCGACGCCGAACCCGGACTGAACGGACGGTCGCTGGCCTATCCGCGCGGCAAGGTGATCGGAGGCTGTTCCTCCATCAACGCCATGATTTCGATGCGCGGACAGGGGGCCGATTACGACCATTGGCGGCAGCTCGGGCTCTCGGGCTGGGGACGCGACGACGTCTGGCCGCTGTTCAGGAAGCTGGAGGATCATTTTCTGGGCGACAGCGAGCATCATGGCACGGGCGGCGGCTGGCGGATCGAGGCGCCGCGGCTGTCCTGGGCCATTCTGGACGCGGTCGGCGAGGCCGCCCAGGAAATGGGGATCAGGAAGGTCCCGGATTTCAACACCGGCGATAATGAGGGTGTCGGCTATTTCCATGTCAACCAGAAGCGCGGACGGCGCTGGTCAAGCGCACGCGGCTTTCTCAAGCCTGCGCTAAAGCGTCCCAATCTGCGACTGGAAAAGAATGTGCTGGTCGAACGGCTGGTGATCGAACAGGGGCGCGCCGCCGGCGTCCGCTTTATCCAGGGAGGCGAGACGTTCGAGGCGCGCGCCAAAGGCGAGGTCATTCTTTGCGCCGGCTCGATCGGATCGGTGCAGGTGCTCCAGCGCTCCGGCATCGGACCCGCCGATTGGCTCAGCCAGATCGGCATCGACATTGCGCTGGATAAGCCCGGCGTCGGGCGCAACCTGCAGGACCATCTTCAGCAGCGCGCGATCTACAAGGTCTCCGGCGTGCGCACGCTGAACGAGACCTACTGGTCGCTGCCGCGGCGCGGCCTGATGGGGCTCGATTATGCCTTCCGCCGCCGCGGCCCCCTGACCATGGCGCCGTCGCAACTCGGCATTTTCACCCGCTCCGACCCCACCCGCTCGCGCGCCAATATCCAATTCCATGTGCAGCCGCTGTCGCTGGACAAGTTCGGCGATCCCCTGCACCGCTTTCCCGCGATCACCGTGAGCGCCTGCAACCTGCAGCCGACCTCACGCGGCACGGTGTACATCCGCTCATCCGATCCGAATGAGGCACCGTCGATCGCGCCTCATTATCTCGAAACCGAAGAAGACCGCCAGATCGCCGCAGATGCCATCCGAACCACGCGGCGGCTGATGCAGCAGAAGGCGTTGGCGCGCTTCTCGCCCAGCGAATTGCTGCCCGGCCCCACCGTGGGCGACGACGATGCCGCCCTTGCGAAAGCGGCCGGCGACATTGGCACCACGATCTTCCATCCCGTCGGCACCGCGAAGATGGGCACCGCCAACGATCCGCTCGCGGTGGTCGACGAGCGGCTGCGGTTCTATGGCATCGGGGCCTTGCGCGTGATCGATGCTTCGATCATGCCGACCATCACCTCGGGCAACACCAACACGCCGACCGCGATGATCGCCGAGAAAGGCGCGTCGATGGTCCTGGAGGACGCGCGCTGACGAGTGTGCCCGAACGGTAACACGGCCGGACAAAAGCCGTGGCATCTCCGCGTTCGGCCACCCGAATCGATTGCTCCTGGGTGCATGATCGCCAATACTGAATACCAATAACGCCTGAAAGCGGCTGCCGTCGAGGAGCGCTTTCGGGTAAATTTTTTTGAATTCAGGAATTGGCTGGAATGGGGCGAAGCTGGCTCCGGTTTGTTGCCTTCGTGCTGGCCGCGACATTTGCGTCGCTGCTAAGCTCGCACGCTGCCTATGCGCAGCAGGCCGATCTTTCGCTCACCAAGACGGTCTCGAATTCAAGCCCAAACGTCGGCGATATCATCACCTTCACGATCACCGTGGCCAATGCGGGCCCGGACGACGCCACCAGTGTCACCGCGGGAGACCTGCTGCCAACCGGGCTGACGTTCGTCAGCGCAATGCCGAGCGTCGGCACCTACGACTCCGCCACCGGCGCCTGGGCTATCGGAGCGATTGCAGCGGGCCCTTCGCAGACGCTCCAGATCAGCGCGCGGGTCACCTCTTCCTTCCCAACGACCAACACGGCAGCAATCACGCATAGCGACCAGTCCGACCCGAATACTGCGAACAATTCGGCGAGCGCGACCGTCTCGCCGCAGCAGGCCGATCTTTCGCTCACCAAGACAGTTTCGAATTCGACCCCGAACGTCGGCGATACCGTCACCTTCACGATCACCGTGGCCAATGCCGGGCCCAACACCGCCACCAATGTCACCGTGGGCGACCTGCTGCCCACCGGGCTGACGTTTGTCAGCGCAAGCCCGGGCGTCGGCACCTACGACTCCGTCACGGGCAGCTGGGCTGTGGGAGCGGTTGCAGCGGGCTCTCCACAGACACTCCAGATCAGCGCGCGGCTTACCTCTGCCTCCCCACTGACCAATACGGCAACGATCACACACAGCGACCAGTTCGACCCGAACACCGCAAACAATTCGGCGAGCGTCAGCCTGTCGAGCGGTGCAATGGCTCCCACGATTTCGGCGGCCTTCGGCGCATCGTCGATTCCCCTCAACGGCACGACATCGCTGACTTTCACGATCACAAATCCGAACAGTTCGAGCCCGCTCACGGGCATCGCGTTTGCCGACACCTTCCCGGCAGGACTTGTGGTTGCCACGCCAAGCGGCCTCACCGGATCGTGCGGGGCCGGCAGCATCACGGCAACGGCCGGCAGCAGCACCATCAGCCTGTCAGGTGGATCGATCCCGGCCAACGGCTCCTGCTCATTCTCGGTCAACGTCATGGCAACGAGCAGCGGCACAAAAAGCAACACGACCTCGGCGATCACCTCCAACGAAGGCGGCACCGGAAACACAGCCAGCGCGACCCTCACCGTGGGCGCGCTGGCATCCACCACGACCGCGCTGGCATCTTCCGCAAATCCGAGCCAGGCCGGTCAGACCGTAACGCTTACCGCGACGGTGTCGGCCAGCGGCGGCGGGACGCCGACCGGTACGGTGACATTCAAGGACGGCGCAACGCTGCTGGGCTCGGCAACCCTCTCTGCCGGAATGGCCTCGTTCACCACCTCCTCACTTGCGCGCGGCACGCATAGCATCACCGCCGCCTACGGCGGGTCGGGGAGCTTCCTGGCCAGCACATCGCCCGTGTTGATGCAGGTCGTCAATACGCCCGCAGACAGCCTGAAACTTCGCGCCATGCAGGTGCTGGCCGCCCCCATGGAGGCGCAAGCATCGGGCCAGGCCATCGACAGCGCCGTCAACAGCGCCATCACGGAAGGATTCGGTGGCGGCGGCGCGTTCATGACTCCGAGCGGCAGCGGCGTGCGCATCAATTTCGCGGCCGATCCCGAAACCGCGCAGGCGACCACCGCGGCGAACGCGACCGATCCCTTCGCCGGCATCGACCGATCGCCGTCGCGCGGCCTCAACGCCGCAGCCGCCCCGCGTGGCGACGGCAGCTCTCCTTCCCGCATCGACAGCGCATTCGGTGCATTTGCCTACGCGGCTCCCACCAAGGCGCCGCCGCGCTATGTCGAGCAGCCGGACTGGCTCGGTTGGGCCGAGGTGCACGGCGCGGTGCTCGACCACGGGAATGCCGGTACGGTCAGCGGCGTTGCCGGTGCACCGGTGCTCTATGGCGATCAGATCAATCTGCTCGCTGGTCTGACCCGCAGGCTGCTGCCGAATGTCCTGGTCGGGGTGCTCGGCGGCTATGAAACCTTCGACTACCGCTCCGATGAGCTGCAGGGTCGCTTGAAGGGTGACGGCTGGACCGTCGGCTCCTATGTCGGCTGGCTGCTCACGGCGCACCTGCGCGCCGATGCTGCGCTCTCCTATTCGGGCATCGGCTACGACGGCACGGCGGGCACCGCCGCCGCGACCTTCGGTGGCCAGCGCTTGCTGGTATCCGGCGGATTGACCGGCAGCCTTGAAAGCCGCGGCTGGCAGATCGAGCCATCGGCCCGCGTCTATGCGTTGTGGGAGCGCGAGGATGCCTACACCGACACGCTCGGAACAGCGCAGCCCGAACGCAACTTCTCGACCGGCCGCGCCAGCGGCGGCGTCAAGGTGAGCTATCCGATTGGCTGGTCGCCGGCAGTACAAATCGTGCCTTATGCCGGTGTGTACGGCGACTACTATTTCAACACCGACGATGCCGGCGCGGTCACGACGGCTCCGGCGCTCCCGACGGCCATTGTCCTCGACGGCTGGTCGGCGCGCGCGAAAGGCGGCATCGCCGCCCGGTTTGCCAACGGCGCCCAGATGTCACTCGGTGGCGAACGCGGCGGACTCGGCGGCGGATTTGCGCTCTGGACCTATTACGCACGCGCGTCAGTGCCGTTCAGCGCCCAATAGCCATACGACACCGCTTCCGGGCTCAGCCTCCCGGCTGGAGGAATGCGCATGAGAGCCAATCCAATCGCCTGACACTTTGCTGACAGGAGCAAGGCGGGTTTGTTGCAGCTCGTTGCTCGCGATACGGTTCCGCTCACGGAACCATCTCGTGACCCGGCGACGATGCGCCTCGCGACGGCCTAGACACGGCGGGAATAAACGCCGCGCTCTCCCGATCAAGGTCGCGGAGCCCAATCATGGGCCGATGGAGAGTGCGGATGATCCACAATCGCGACGAAGAAGGCGGCGTTAGCCGCCGCAAAGTGCTGGAATGCATGACCTGGGCCGGCACCGGCGTCCTCTGGACCATCACCGGCGGCGTACCGCGCTCGCTCGGGCTGGTCGATTCCGCCAATGCCGCCGAGACCTCCAATCTCACTTTCCTGCAGATCAGCGACAGCCATGTCGGCTTCGACAAGGCGGCCAATCCCCACGCGCTCGGCACGCTCGAAGAGGCCATCAACAAGGTCAGGGCACTGCAGACCAAGCCGTCCTTCATGATCCATACCGGCGACATCTCGCACCTGTCGAAAGCCTCCGAGTTCGACGATGCGGACCGCATCATTTCGCAGGCCAAGCTGGACGTGCACTACGTGCCGGGCGAGCACGATTTCCTCGATGAGGACGTCAAGCTTTACAAGGAGCGCTATGGCAGGGGCACCAAGGGCGCCGGCTATTACTCCTTCGACGCCAACGGCGTACACTTCATCGGCCTCGTCAACGTGGTGAACCTCAAGGCGGGTGGCCTCGGCAATCTCGGCGCCGAACAGCTGGAATGGCTCGAGGATGACATCAGGGGGAAATCGAAATCGACTCCGATCGTGGTGTTCGCGCACATCCCGCTCTGGACGGTCTATCCGCAATGGGGCTGGGGCACCGAGGACGGCGGGCGTGTGCTCGAATATCTGAAAGGCTTCGGCTCGGTTACCGTGCTGAACGGCCACATCCACCAGGTGATGCAGAAGGTCGAAGGTAACGTCACCTTCCACACCGCGCGCTCGACAGCATTCCCGCAGCCCGCGCCGGGCACTGCGCCCTCGCCCGGGCCGATGAAAGTCGACGACAGCAAGCTGCGCAGCGTGCTTGGCATCGCAAGCGTCAACTTCAGGCAGGGTGATCAGCGCCTCGCCATCATCGACACGCCGCTGCAGGGCTGAGGGGACGGACGCCAATGACGGAAGCCGCTTTCCGCAGCCTCGGCGCTCGCCTGACGATCGCCTCGGCCATTGTGTTTATGCTCGGGAGTATCGCCGCGCAGGCCCAGGACGAAAAGGTGACGATCGACAACTTCACCTTCACCCCGCCCGAGATGACGGTCAAGGTCGGCGACACCGTTACCTGGACCAACCACGACGACATTCCGCACGCGGTCGTGTCGGCCGGGAAGTTCAGGTCGAAGACGCTGGATACCGACGACAGCTTCTCGTTCACCTTCACGACCGCGGGCGACTACAAGTATTTTTGCTCGCTGCACCCGCACATGACGGGAATGATCAAGGTTGAGTAGCGCCGCAAACCAAGGCATCACTGGGGTGCCCGGCCGCTGGAGTGCAGCCGGCCGGGCACCTGCATCTTCCGCAACCCCCGGGCAAGAGACGATGCCGGTCTCCCCGTTCGACGACGACCCCGACAAGGCGCGGCGTTTTCGCGAGATGGCGCTGCCGCATTTGGACGACGTCTATACGCTGGCGCGCTATCTGTTGCGCGATGCCTCCGATGCCGACGATGCGGTGCAGGAATGCTATCTGCGCGCGCTGAAACATTTCGACAGCTATCGAGGGCCTTCGATCAAGCCATGGCTCCTCGCGATCCTGCGCAATGTCTGCCGCGCCGAATACGCCCGCCGCGCGGCCGCGCCGGCCAGCAGCAGCGATGACATGCCGGAAGCGGCCGAAGCTGCGCCGCTCTGGCATGACGCGCAGGAAACGCCGGAGGCCTATATGTTGCGCGATCGCGACGCCGACGCCATCCGTCGGCTGATCGATACGCTCGCCGAACCGTTCCGCGAGGCCCTCGTGCTGCGCGAGATCAACAACCTTTCCTACCGCGAAATTGCCGACGCGGTCGGGGCTCCGGTCGGTACCGTGATGTCCCGTCTCGCGCGGGCCCGCGCCATGCTGCGCTCGGCATGGATGGCGGAACAGGAGCCACCGAAATGACCTGCGACGAAGCCGAGATACTCATTCACGCGCTGATCGACGGCGAGCTCGATGCAGGACACACGCGCGAGATCGAGGCACATGTCGCAGGGTGCCCGCGCTGCGCCGCCGTGCTCGCCGACTATCGAGCGATGCGTCAGGTGATCGGGAATGCCGACCTGCGATATGCCGCGCCGGAAAGCCTGCGCCTGCGCGTGGAGGCCTCGCTGCCGAAGACGACGGCCGTTGCGCCGAGCCGGCGCGGAGTGCTGCGCGGCTTTGCGCTCGGCTCGGCGGTCTCGGCGCTGGCCGCGACCGGCCTCGTCGCCATCGTTTTGCGCGGCGACGACGAGCAGCGCCTCATGTCGGAGATCGTGTCCGCGCATCTGCGGTCGCTGCAGGCCGGCCATCTGACCGATGTGGTCTCGTCCGACCAGCACACGGTGAAACCGTGGTTCAACGGGAAGATCGACGTAGCCCCGCCAGTCATCGATCTCACGGCGCAGGGCTTTACCTTGATCGGCGGGCGGCTCGATTATGTCGATGCCCGCCCGATCGGCGCCGTCGTCTACAAGCGGCGGGCGCATGTGATCAATCTGTTCGTCGCACAGACTGCCAGCACTAAACGGCGCGCGCCGCGGACCGAAATGTTCCAAGGCTACAACATTCGCAGCTGGAGCGACCGCGGGCTGAATTTCTGGGCGGTCAGCGATATCGGCGCCGACGAGCTTGCCGAGTTCAGCGAGAAATTCGAAGCGGCGTCGCGGGCGAATACCGAAGGCTAGCGCTTACGCCGACTTGCGCACCGCGTTGTCGACCAGCGTCTTGCCCAGCGACCAGATCGCACCGGGGACCTTGTGACTGGCGGCGATCACACTGTCGAAAGCGGTCTCGATCCAGTTGCAGTCCTCTTCGGTGATGTTGAGCGAGGGCAGCAGCTTGATGGTGTGGCTGCCATGGCCGGCCACTTGCGTAAGGATCTTATGGTCCTTGAACAGCGGCACGGTGATGAGCTGGCAGAACAGGCCCTTGTTGGCCGTCTCCAGCACGTTCCACGAGGCCTTCAGTCGCAGCGATTTCGGCGGACCGAACTCGATGCCTATCATCAGCCCCTTGCCGCGCACTTCCTTGAGCAGCTCGTAGCCCGGCACCATACGGGTCAGCGCGAGCCGCAGCTCGGCGCCGCGCTTGGCGGCCGCTTCGATCAGCTTTTCGGATTCCAGAACTTCGAGCGTCGCGATGCCCGCCGCCATCGCAAGGTCGTTCTTTGCAAAGGTCGAGCCATGCACGACCGCGCGGTCCATCTGGTTGAAGATCTTGTCGAAGATGCTCTTGCGCGTGAGCAGCGCACCGACCGGAACATGGCCGCCCGAGAGCGCCTTGGAAAGCAGCACCATGTCGGGCTCGACGTTCCAGTGCTCGACCGCGAGGAAGCGGCCGGTGCGCCCCATGCCGGTCTGGATTTCGTCGGCAATGAACAGCGTGCCGTACTTCTTGCAGAGCGCCGCGGCGCCCGGCAAGAACTCGTCGGTCGGCATGTTGACGCCTTTGCCCTGGATCGGCTCGACGATGAATGCGCCGATTTCGCGCGAGGACAGCGCCTGCTCCAGCGCGGCCAGATCGTTGAACGGAATCGGCGTGCAGCCGGGCAACAGCGGCTCGAAGCCTTTGCGGAAGTTCGGGTCATCCGTCAGCGACAGCGCGCCATAGGAAAGACCGTGATAGGCGTGGCCGCAATAGACGATGCCGGGGCGTCCCGTCGCGCCACGCGCGAACTTGATCGCCGCCTCCACCGTCTCCGCGCCGGAATTGGCGAAGAACACCTTGTCGAGATAGGGCACGAGCTTTAACAGGCGCTCGGCCAGTACGCCTGCAAGCGTGGAGACGTCGAGCTGCACCAGGTTCGGAAGGTCGCTGTCAAGCACGCTCTTCAGCGCCGCGCGCAATGTGGGATGATTGCGGCCGATCGCGAAAACGCCAAATCCGCTCAGGAGGTCGAGATAGCGCACACCATCGCGGTCGTAGAGATACTGGCCTTGGCCCTTTTGGAACCCGACGTCGTAACCGATGGTCTTGAGTACGCGAACGAGTTGCTCATTGAGGTGGCGCGAGTGCATGGCACTGCGTTGCGCCTGACGCTCTATAAACATCTCGGAAACGTCTAGATTCGAACTTAGCATCAGCTACATACTTCGGTTGATGGCCATTTCGTCAACTGAAAACGCTCAATGCGGCGTTTTGCCCTCATTCACACCATCAAAGCAAGCACAGGTTTAAGCCATGTTGCACCGCCCACGAAAGTTCATGCGTACAGCTACACTATTTTCGGGAATTTTTCTTTTGGGTGGCATGACGCCCGCTTTGGCCCTCGACCCGACCGGCGACTGGCAGGTGGCTGATGGTGTCGCAAATATCCGCGTTGCGCAATGTAATGGCAACATGTGGGGCGTCGTCGCGTGGGAAAAAAAACCGGGTGGCCGCGATACCAATAACCCGGACACGTCAAAGCGGAACAGACCGACTTTGGGCATGCCCATCCTGCTCGACATGAAAAAGAAGCCGGGCCAGGACCAGTGGGAGGGACAAGTCTACAACGCCAAGGACGGACAGACCTACAGTTCAACCATCACACCCACCGACGCGGACCATCTCGAAATTCGCGGCTGCGTGCTGGGTTTCCTCTGTGGCGGAGAAACCT
>CAYVVB010000599.1:0-4273 GCA_964454955.1 uncultured Bradyrhizobium sp.
TTCGACCCCGAGCGCCTGCGCCGTGCGATAGAGCGCGTTGAGCATGGCGCGGCCGCCGCCGAGAAAGAAGGAATTGGTGCGCCCGAGACTCAGCGTGCCGCCGAGCGATGGCTGCCAGCGCACGCCCTGTTCGACGATCCAGTTCAGGATGTCCTTGGATTCGGCGATCATGAAGCGCGCGAGCTCTTCATCGGTCTGACCGCCAGTGACGCGCAACAGATCTTCCCAGAACTCCTGTTCGGTGTAGGGGCCGGTGAGGATGTCGGTGGCTGCGTCGTGGGCGCAGCGCATGTTGCGGGTGTGGCGCGTGTTGCCGCCGCGGTAGAATTTCGGCGCGCCTTCCAGCACCAGCACCGAGGCGCCCAGCCGCCGCGCGCTGCTCGCCGCGCACAGCGCGGCGTTGCCGCCGCCGATCACGAGCACATCGTAGCGGCGGCTCAACGGCGCGCCCGCCCCGGCATCGGTCGCATTCATTGCGCGTTCCATCATGCGGCCGGATCGAGAAGCCTGGCGATCACCGGAAAGTACGCATCGCCCAATCCCTTGCCGATGGCTTCGTCGAAGATCGCGCGGATGAGGGCCGCGCCGCGGGCTTCGACGCCCGCTTGCGCCGCAAGATCGAGCGCGTAAGTGAGGTCCTTGAGCGCATATTCGGTCGAAAAGGCCCGCAGCGGAAATTCGCCCGGCACGATCGCCTTCAGGCCATGGTTGCGAAGCGCGAAGCTGTCGGCCGATCCCTTGGACAGCGTCTCCAGCAGCAGCTTCGGCTCGACCCCGCTGTGCCTGGCGATCGTGACCGCCTCCGCAAGCGCATTGACCGTCTCGAACAGCACCATGTTGTTCAGGATCTTCGTTACCTGTCCGGCGCCGGTGCCGCCGCACAGGGTGACGTCGGTGGCGAAATGGCGGATCAGCGGCTCGACCTTCGCAAATTGCTCGGGCGAGGCGCCGACCATGACGCTCAGCGTGCCATCCTGCGCCGCCTGGCGGGTGCGGGCGATCGGCGCATCGATCCACGCCGCGCCTTTCGCCGCGAGCCTGTGCGCGACATCGCGGGTCAGGCCGACTTCCGAGGTTCCGAGATCGACCACCGTCTGGCCGCTTCGCACAGTTTGCAGGATGCCAGCCTCGCCCTCGAAGGCGGACGATACGTGCCTGGCGCTGGGCAGGCAGAGGAACACGAATTCGTTGCCGGCGACGGCCTCCGCCACGGACTTTGCGACGCGCGCACCTTCGCCCGCAACGCGCGCCAGCGGCTCGGCCGCAAGGTCGAACGCCGCGACCGGCCGGCCGCTCTTGCGCACGAGATTGCGGCAGATCGGTTCGCCCATGACGCCCAATCCGATGAATCCGATCGCATCCGACATGCCAAGCTTCTCCTTGATGCCGCTTGCGCGCGGGGCCGCCGCGCCTCAAGCGAAATTGAAGCGATGGTGCGGACCGGCGCGCAGGATCAATCCTGTCGGCTCTTGCCGCGGCTTACGCCGGCACGGTGTCGCTGACTTCGATCGTCCGCCCGGAGCGATAGACGGTAAGCGCGGCGATGATGCCGAGCACGGCTGCGAACATCAGCCAGAAGCCGGGCGAGGCCTTGTCGCCGGTCTTGTCGATCAGCCAGGTCGAGGCGAAAGGGGTGAAGGTGCCGAACAGCGCCGCGGCCAGCGCGAAAGCGAGCGAGAAACAGGTGGTGCGGACATGCTTCGGCACGATCTCGACAAGGCAGCCCAGCATGGTGCCGCTATAGGTGCCGAAGTAGAACGAGAACATCATTTGCACGGCCAGCAGCTTGCCGAAGCTCGGCGCGGACACCAGCCAATGCAGGGCGGGATAGGCCGTCACAAGCGAAAGCCCCGCGATGGTCAGCAGCACCGGCTTGCGGCCGACCCGGTCCGACACCGCGCCGCCGACCGGATTCCAGATGAAGTTGGTCATGGCGACCAGCAGCGTCACCAGCAGCGCATCCTGCGAGGACAGCTTGAGCACGTTCTTGCCGAAGGTCGGGGTGTAGACGGTGACGAAGTAGAAGGTCGTCGTGGTCAGGACCGCGATCATCATGCCCAGGATCACGATGCGCCAGTTCGCGACCGCCGATGCGAAGATCTCGTTCACCGTGGGATGCTTCTTCATGGCCAGGAATTCAGGCGTCTCCTCCAGCGTCCGGCGCAGGAAGAAGATCACGGGAATGATCAGGCAGCCGATGAAGAAGGGAATACGCCAGCCCCAGGCAGCGATGGTGGCGGCCGGCATCGCTTCGCTCAGCACATAGCCGATGATCGCCGCCACGAAGATCGCGACCTGCTGGCTGGAGGACTGGAACGAGGTGTAGAAGCCGCGGTTGCCCGGTGTGGAAATCTCGGCGAGATAGACCGAGACGCCGCCGAGCTCGACGCCGGCGGAGAAGCCCTGCAGCAGGCGGCCGATCAGCACGATGGCCGGCGCGGCAATGCCGATCGTCGCATAGGACGGGCAGAAGGCGATGACGAGCGTGCCGATCGCCATGATGGAAAGCGTCACGATCAGGCCCTGGCGACGGCCGATGCGGTCGAGATAGGCGCCGAGCACGATGGCTCCGACAGGGCGCATCAGGGCGCCGAGCCAGAACACGCCAAAGGTGTTGAGCAGCGCGGCGGTCTCGTTTTGCGACGGGAAAAACGCCTTCGCGATCGAGCTGGCGTAAAAGCCGAACAGGAAGAAATCGAACTGCTCGAGAAAATTGCCGCTGGTGGCGCGCAAAATCGCGCCGATGCGCGATTTGATGGCGGGCGATTGCGTGGTTGACGTCTGCGACATCGCGAGTTTCCTCCCCGTCGGAATGGGCGGTTGCGGAAAGATCTCACGCCAGCCCGGTTATCTACGCCCGGCAATCTGCCACGACAAAAGCTGCCGACCAACCGGAAAGCGCCTTATATTTTCGTCTGCGGCGGCGTGGAAGCGCAGATTTTCAGGACCTGTTCTGCACCGCGGCGAGAAGCCAGTCCTGGAACAGGCGCAGTTTCGGCGGAGCCTCCAGCGCTTCCGGCGACACCAGGTAAAACCCTGCATCGGCGGGCAGGGCGATCCTGAAGGGCACGACCAGGCGGCCCTTGGCGATGTCGTCCTGCACATAGGAGGTCCGGCCCATGGCGACGCCGATGCCGTCGATCGCGGCCTGCACGGTCATGAAGATCAGGTCGAAGCTCAGGCCCGGCTGCTTGGAAATGTTTGCCGGCAGGCCTGCTGCCGTCAGCCAGAGCCGCCAGTCGTCGTCGTAGCCGCCGCTGGAGTGCAGCAGCGTGTAGCGCGTCAGGTCTTCCGGGGAGCGCAGCGGCTTATTCCCTGCCAGCAGGGCCGGGCTGCACACCGGAAACAGCTCGTCCGCCATCAGCCATTGCGCGCGCACGCCCGGCCAGTGACCGCGTCCGTAGCGGATCGCGGCATCGACGTCGCCGCTGCGGAAATCGACCAGGCTGGTCGAGGTGGTGATACGCACGTCGATGCCGGGATGCGCTTCCTGGAAAGTGGACAGCCGCGGCAGCAGCCATTTGGCCGCGAGCGAGGCCAGCGTCGAGACCGTCAGTACGTTGTCGGCGTCCTTGCGCAGCAGGCGGTCGGTCGCGAGCCGCAGATCGTTGAACGCGGCGCGCACGCCGGGGAGATAATCCTTCGCCTTCGCCGTCAGCGCGAGCGCCCGGTTCCTGCGGATGAACAGGCGCAGGCCGAGCTCCTCCTCGAGCCGTCGGATCTGATGGCTGATCGCTGTCTGGGTCACGTTCAGCTCGGCCGCCGCCTGCGTGAAGCTCAAATGCCGCGCGGCCGCCTCGAACGCCCTAAGTCCGTTGAGCGATGGCAGTCTGGGGGCCATTCCGCGCTCCCGCTACGTGAGATTTTGTCATTCGAGAAGGTACAAAGTGTCGTTTGTAGAGGTGCCTGGTCGCGCAGATATTGGCTGGGAAAGCTTAGCTGTGGGAGATGAGCATGTCTACCTGCACCCATCAGTCGATGACAAATCATCATGTTACTGGCGTGTGGGCCGACGTCGCAGAGACCCTCCGTCTGTGGCGGCAGCGTTATCGCACCCGCCAGGAACTTGCGCGTTGGACCGACCGCGATCTGCACGATGTCGGGGTCTCCCGAAGCGACATCACCTACGAAGCCGAGAAGCCGTTCTGGCGGGCTTGATAGCAGCCGGGCCGGCGTTGCCTCTCGGGGCGCCGGCCCGCGGCCTTTCGGAAAGAGGACGGGAGTTGGCCATGACGTCGCTTCGCCTTGACGATCTCGCGCAATATTCCGACGC
>CAYVVB010000600.1:0-3153 GCA_964454955.1 uncultured Bradyrhizobium sp.
CCCGATCGCGCGCAACGCGGCGACGGCAAGCCCGGCATTGTCGAACTGATGCCGTCCGAACAGCCTTGGGGCGGCGAGGTCCAACAAGCCGCGCTCGTCCTGATACACCAGCCGGGCGCGCTCGACGCCGACATGCCACTGCTGGCCTGCGGCGTGAAGCGGCGCGCGCATGCGCTTTGCCTGCGCTTCGATCACGTCCATCGCCTCCACCGGCTGCTCGGCGCAAACGACCGGCACGCCGCGCTTGATGATGGCGGCCTTCTCGCCCGCAATCGATGCCAGCGAAGGGCCGAGATAATCGGTGTGATCCATGCTGATCGGCGTCAGCACGGCCGCGAGTGGCGTCTCAATGACGTTGGTCGCATCGAGCCGCCCGCCCAGCCCGACCTCGAGCAGCACGACATCGGCGGGATGCTCCGCGAACAGGCAAAAGGCGGCTGCCGTCTTGATCTCGAAAAACGTGATCGGCGCGCCCGCGTTGGCCTGCTCGCAATGCTCAAACGCCGTGCGCAGTTCGTCGTCGGTGACGAGCCTGCCGCCGCCGTCGCGACCGAGCCGGAAACTCTCGTTGATCCGCACCAGATAGGGCGAGGTGTAGGTATGGACCCGCAGGCCCGCAGCTTCCAGGATCGCGCGCAGGTAGGCAACCGTCGAGCCCTTGCCGTTGGTGCCGGCCACATGGATCACCGGCGGCAGCTTCCACTCGGGATGATCCAGCCGTTCCAGCAGACGATGGACGCGATCAAGCGTCAGATCAATGCGCTTGGGATGCAGCCCGGACAGCCGCGCAATCAACTCGCCGAGCGCGAGTTTCGGTGGTGCGGCGGATGCGTTCACGCGAGCGGCGCAACCGGCGCCACCTCCGGCGCCGGTACGGCTGGGGTTGAGTCGGAAACGGATGGAGCGGCCTTCGGCGCCTCCGCCGCCAACGCCGGCGATTTGGTCAACAGCCGCAGCAGGCGCCCCAGCGTCGGGCGCAGGTCGTGCCGGTGCACAACCATGTCGACCATGCCGTGATCCTTCAGGTATTCGGCGCGCTGAAAGCCCTCCGGCAGTTTCTCGCGGATGGTCTGCTCGATCACGCGCGCCCCCGCAAAGCCGATCAGCGCGCCCGGCTCGGCGATTTGAACGTCGCCTAGCATGGCATAGGAGGCGGTGACGCCGCCCGTGGTCGGGTTGGTCAGCACCACGATATAGGGCAGGCGCGCCTCGCGCAGCTTCTGCACGGCAACCGTCGTGCGCGGCATCTGCATCAGCGAGAGGATGCCTTCCTGCATCCGCGCGCCGCCGGAGGCGGCGAACACGATGCATGGCGATTTCTTCTCAAGCGCGAGCTCCATGCCGCGGACGATCGCCTCGCCCGCGGCCATGCCGAGCGAACCGCCCATGAAGTCGAAATCCTGCACCGCGACTACCACGGCGGCACCTTCCAGCTTGCCATAACCCACTTTGACGGCATCGTTCAGATTGGTGCGGGCGCGCGCATCCTTGATGCGGTCGGCATAACGCTTCTCGTCGCGGAATTTCAGCGGGTCGGGCGTCACCTCGGGCAGCGCCACGTCGAACCAGGTCTCGTTGTCGAAGATCGATTTCAGCCGCGCCACCGCGCCCATGCGCATGTGGTAGTTCGAGCCCGGAATGACGAACTGGTTGGCCTCGACGTCCTTGTAGAACACGAGCTGACCGGAATCTGGACACTTGATCCACAAATTCTCCGGCGTCTCCCGCCGCAGCATGTTGCGGATTTTCGGCCGAACCACATTGGTGAGCCAGTTCATGTTTCGCTCCGGTTTGCGATCAAAACGCCGATCGCCCTGGATATATGGCGGCCGGGCAATCGCGCGGCAAGCACCGATCTCTCCCGCGATGATCGCCTATTCGGCGGCCTGTTGGGCGCCCTTTACGCCCTGGGCAAGCGATGCCGCAAGCTCCATGACGGCGTTAACGGTCTTGGCGGTGGCACGCCCCTCGCCGTCGAGACTGCTGCGCAAGGCGTCGACCAGCGCGGTGCCGACCACAGCCCCGTCCGCGTGTTCGGCGATCGCGCGGGCAGCCTCGGGAGTGCGGATGCCGAAGCCGACGCAAACCGGCAGCTCGGTGTGCCGCTTGATCCGCGCCACCGCCGCAGCGACCGTTTTCGATTCGGGCGCCGCCGCGCCCGTGATTCCCGTGATCGAGACGTAATAGACAAAGCCGGACGTATTGGCGAGCACGGCGGGCAGCCGCTTGTCGTCGGTGGTCGGCGTCGCCAGCCGGATGAAATTGAGCCCGGCCTTGAGCGCCGGCACGCACAGCTCGGTATCCTCTTCCGGCGGCAGGTCGACGATGATCAGCCCGTCGACGCCGGCGGACTTTGCATCGGCGAGAAACCTGTCGACGCCGTAGATGTAGATCGGATTGTAATAGCCCATCAGCACCAGCGGCGTCGCATTGTCGTCCTTGCGGAAGGCGCGCACCAGCTCCAGCGTCTTCCTCAGGGTCATGCCGGCCTTCAGCGCCCGCAGGCCTGCCGCCTGGATCGATGGGCCATCCGCCATCGGATCGCTGAAGGGCATGCCGATTTCGATGATGTCGGCGCCGGCTTTCGGCAGCGCCTTGATGATCGCGAGCGAAGTTTCAGGATCGGGATCGCCCGCCATCAGGAAGGTGACGAATGCCGAGCGGCCTTCGCGCTGGAGCTCGGCAAACCGTGCGTCGATGCGGGTGGTCATAGTGCGGCACATGCTGTGGTATACCTCTCCCCAGCGGGGAGAGGTCGGATCACATCGCAAGATGCGATCCGGGTGAGGGGGATGGACAGGTTCAGGACCAGGGCACGACAACTTCGCGCTTCGCAAACCAGCGCCGAAGCGAAGTTATGGCAGGCGCTGCGCAACAGACGGCTGGCGCGCTGGAAGTTCCGCCGCCAGCATCCCATCGATCGATATGTCGTGGACTTTGTGACGCTAGAAGGAAAGCTGATCGTGGAGGTTGACGGCGTGACGCACTCGGAGTCTTCAGAGCTGAAGCGAGACAGGGAGCGATCGGAGGTCCTTGAGGCGTGTGGTTTCCATATCGTTCGCGTCTCGAATACCGACATATACGACAACCTCGAGGGCGTGCTCGAAATGATCGCAGGCACCCTACGATTCGATTGAAGTGAGAGGCCCCTCA
>CAYVVB010000601.1:0-7454 GCA_964454955.1 uncultured Bradyrhizobium sp.
TCTTGATGATCGGCGCGCCCGGCGCCGGCAAGTCGATGCTGGCGGCGCGCCTGCCGTCGATCCTGCCGCCGCTGACGCCGTCCGAATTGCTGGAAGTATCGATGATCGCCTCCGTCGCCGGCGAGATCAAAGGCGGCGCGCTGACCTCGCGCCGGCCGTTCCGCGCTCCCCATCACTCGGCGAGCATGGCGGCACTGACCGGCGGCGGCGTGCGTGCGAGGCCCGGCGAGATCTCGCTCGCGCATCAGGGCGTCCTGTTTCTTGACGAGTTTCCCGAGTTCGACCCGCGCGTGCTGGATTCGCTGCGCCAGCCGCTCGAAAACGGCGAGGTCGCCGTCTCCCGTGCCAATCATCGCGTCACCTATCCCGCGCGCTTCATGCTGGTCGCGGCGATGAATCCATGCCGCTGCGGCCGCGCTTTCGAGCCCGGCTATGCCTGCAAGCGCGCGCCGGTCGACCGTTGCACCGCCGACTATCAGATGCGGATTTCAGGACCGCTGATGGATCGTCTCGATCTGCGCATCGAGGTGCCGGCCGTGACCGCAGCCGATCTGATCCTGCCACCGCCGGCGGAAGGCTCAGCCGAGGTCGCGGCGCGCGTCGCCGCCGCGCGCGACATTCAGCGCGCCCGCTACGCTGCGGCGGGATTGCCGAATATCCGCACCAACGCCGAAGCGCCGGCGGCGCTGCTGGAGGACATCGCGCAGCCGGATACGCAAGGCCAGAAGCTGTTGCGCGAGGCCGCCGAGACCATGCGCCTGTCGGCGCGCGGCTATCACCGCGTGCTGCGGGTCGCGCGCACGCTCGCCGATCTCGACGGCACTGAGAAGATCGGCCGGCTGCATCTGGCCGAGGCGTTGTCCTATCGCGCGCTCGCGGAAGACGTCAGGCACGCGGCGTAGTCACCAGCCGGTCCGCAACTCACCATCAACCAGCCGGTAACGAGTTTTCTTTACATTCCGCCAACCATAAGCCCTGGCGTTCTTCCTGGCGTTTTCCGGGCTTTGGTCGAACGAGTGCCCCATGTTGCGTTTCAAGTTGCGTTTCACGATTCTGGTCTCTGCTGTTCCTCTGATCGCATGCGCGGTCCTTGCCGGCGTCGAAGCTTTCAAGAGTCCGCGGCCCTGTATCGCGATGGGCGATGAGACGCTGGAGATCGCCTCGGCACCGTGGCACGCAGACCTGCATGTCAGCTTCACTGACGATCCAGCGCTGGCGACGGTGCGTGTTGCCGAGACCGACAGCGCGGCCACGGCCGATTTCGCGGTAATCGACGATGTCGGCGGGCAGGAGGAAAACGCCTGCGTGGTGACGCCGGCCACGCAGTTTGTCGCCGTTTCGGCACGGCCTACTGCGGCAGCGCCCGTGATCTACCTGTCCCACGACGGTCCCGCCGAATACCGCATCTTCGTGAAGTCCAGCCACTTTACGCTGCGCGAAGCGGCGGCGCTGATCGTCGGCGCGCATGGCGAGCACCCGCGGCTTGCCGCAGCGCTTTAGCAATTCATCAACCCTGTTCGCATCGCCCGCGCGAAGGCGGCCGCGCTTCAAAGACTTTGCAAGGTCGTGCCCCGCATCGTCGTGCCGCCATCTCAGCGGATGGCGAGGGTGAGGGGTGATCGGGCATGGGACCGACTTTCCGGATCAAGCTGCACATGCGCCGTTTCGCGCGGCGCCATCCGACGCTCACCTCCGTCATCCGGTCGCTCATGATCTTCTCCGCCGTCTTCGGCGGCGCTTACGGATTTATCGCTGGCAGCCGGTCGCAAAGCTCCGGCTACGACCCCCGCGCTTTCGCCATCGGTGCGAGCTTCCTGTTTGCAGTCGCCTGCGTCGCGCTCGCGGCCTTGAGCATCAGGCTGCGATTGCTGCGCAGGAAGCTCGGCAAGATCGCCATGCACAGTGAGAGGCTTGCCGACCGCAATTGGGAATTGCAGGAAGCCGAGCAGCGCGCCCGCGGCCTGTTCGAGCAGCAGGGCGACCTGATCGCGATCCGCGACGCGGAAGGCCGCATCGTCTTTGTCAATGACGCCTATTGCGAGCTCGCGGCAAGGCCGCGAGAGGCGCTGATCGGCAGCCGCTTCACCTTCGAGGTTCTGGAGCAAGGCGAAAGCGCGCTGGAGCCGAGCGGCACGCGGATCCACGACCAGAAGATCGCAACGCCGCTCGGGCCGAAATGGATCGCCTGGCGCGAAGGCCTGCTGCGGACAGATGCGGAGCAACCGGCGGAGCTGCAATGCGTCGGCCGCGACGTCACCGATCGCACCGAGACCGAGCGCGCGCTGGGCGAGGCGCGCGACCATGCGGACGCCGCCAACCGGGCCAAGTCGCGCTTCCTGGCGATGACCAGCCACGAAATTCGCACCCCGCTCAACGGCATCATCGGGATGAGCGGATTGCTGCTCGACACGCCGCTGACGCCGGAACAAATCACCTATGCAAAGGCCGTGAAGACGTCAGGTGAGGCACTGGTGTCGCTGATCGAGGAGCTGCTCGACTATTCGAAGATCGAGGCCGGCAAGATCGATCTCGAACAACGCCCCTTCGCGCTGACCAGCCTGATCGAGGAAATCACGGAACTGCTGGCACCGCGCGCGCAGGCCAAGAACCTCGAGATCGCAGCCTTCGTGGACGAACGCTTGCCCGCGCAGGTGGTCGGCGACGCGGCGCGGTTGCGGCAGGTCCTGCTCAACCTCGCCGGCAACGCGATCAAGTTCACCTCGAGCGGGGGCGTGGCGCTGATCGCGGAACCCGGCACCTCGCCCGATGAGATCAGCTTCATCGTGCGCGACACTGGCATCGGCATTGCGCCGGAGGCGCAGGCGCGCATTTTCCGCGAGTTCGAGCAGGCCGACGACCATATCGCAAGGCACTATGGCGGGACCGGCCTGGGGCTGAGCATCTCGGAGCGAATCGTCAAGCGCATGGGCGGCCGGATCACGATTCGGAGCCGGCCGGGCGCCGGTTCGACCTTCGAGGTGTCGCTGCCGCTGCCGGCAGCTCAGACCGGCATGGTGCAGCCGGCCTTTGCCGCGCCTGACCTCGCCGGGCAGTCGGTCATGATGGTCACGGCGCAAAGCATCGAGGCCTCCCTGGTCGCGCGGCGCCTGCAGCGCTGGGGTGCTCAGACCTGCCTGGTTTCGGATCAGGAGGTGGCACAGGCGCTGTTGCCGGAGCGCTCCTGGCACGCGGTGCTGATCGATCGCGCGTTGGGACCTGCCGCGGTCGAGGTGCTGGGAGAGTCCGCCCGCCGCCACGCCGCCCTGCGCATCCTGATGGTCACTCCGGCGACGCGGCACGATCTGCCGCTGTCCGGCGCCTTCACCAGCTATCTGGTCAAGCCGCTGCGCGCAGCGTCGCTCGCCGCGCGCCTGTCGGCGCCGACGCCGCAAGCTGTGTCGTCGCCCGCTCTCCACGAGGAAGAGATTCAAACCGCCGCCGAATCTCTGCCGCAAGACATGGCGAAGGGCCTGTCGATCCTGGTCGCCGAGGATAACGAGATCAATGCGCTGCTGATGCGCTCGCTGCTCACGCGGCTTGGGCACCATGCCGTGATCGCCACCAACGGTGCGGCGGCGCTGGAATCGTGGCTCGCCGGAAAATCCGCCGGCACGTCATACGATCTGGTGCTGATGGACATCCAGATGCCGGAGCTTGACGGCATCGAGACCGCCAAGCGCATCCGCGCCCATGAGGCGGGACAGACGGGTCCGCGCACGCCGATTCTGGCGCTCACGGCGAATGCTCTGGTGGAAGATCGCTACGCCTGTTTCGAAGCTGGCATGGATGGCTTCCTGATCAAGCCGCTCGACCGCGAAAAGCTGGAGGAAGCGCTCAGCGGGCTGACCGCGATGCGGCACCTGGCGGCGTGATATTTACAGCCGCCGCAGCGCGACAGTCTCGACCACGTGATCGGCGCCCTTTTTCAGGATCAAGGTCGCGCGCGGCCGCGTCGGCAGAATGTTGTCCTCGAGATTGGCGAGGTTGGTGCGCTCCCAGATCGCGATTGCAGTAGCGATCGCTTCGTCGTCCGACAGCAGCGCGTAGCGATGGAAGTACGACCGCGGATCGTGGAATGCGGTGTCGCGCAGCGCGAGAAAGCGTTTCACGTACCATTCACGCAGCACCGCCTCTTCCGCGTCGATATAGACCGAGAAATCGAAGAAGTCGGAAACCACGGACACCGCCTTGCCGTCGCGCGGCAGCGGTCCGGTCTGCAGGACATTCACGCCTTCGACGATGAGAATGTCCGGTCGGTCGACCTCGGTCCATTGGTTCGGCACGATGTCGTAGGTCAGGTGCGAATAGACCGGCGCACGCACCCGGCTTCGCCCGGACTTGATGTCGCTCAGGAAAGCGAGCAGCAGCGGCAGATCGTAGCTATCCGGAAAGCCCTTCTTCTGCATCAGGCCTTCGCGTTCGAGCACCGCATTGGGGTAGAGAAAGCCGTCGGTCGTGACCATGTCGACCTTCGGCCGCGGCGACCAGCGCGTCAGCATAGCCTGCAGCACACGTGCCGTGGTCGACTTGCCGACCGCGACCGAGCCCGCGACGCCGATGATATAGGGGACCTTGCGGTCCCGAATGCCCAGGAATTGTCGTTGGGCATAATAGAGCCGCTGCGTGGCGTCGACGTAGATCGACAACAGCCGCGACAGCGGCAGATAGATCTCCTCGACCTCCTTGAGGTCCAAGCGGTCATGCATCGAACGCAGGCGGGAGAACTCGCCCGGCTCCAGCGTCATGGGCGTGTCGTTGCGCAGCGCCGCCCACTGTTCCCGCGAGAAGACGCGGTAGGGGTTATATTTCTGATCGGGCGCGCGGATATCCATGAGACCGTCTCTTCGCTGCTACTCGCGCTTGCGCGACGCCTTCTCTTCCAATCCTGACATCGACGTTCGCTGGGCAAGCGCGGCCTCGACCTCAGCGAGGCTGACGCCACGGGATTTCAGCAGCACCAGCAGATGGTAGACGAGGTCGGCGCTCTCGGCGATGAGATGTTCGCGATCGTTCTCGATCGCTGCGATCACGGTTTCGACAGCCTCCTCGCCCAGCTTCCTGGCGCAATGCCCGGCGCCCTTGTCGAGCAGCTTTTTCGTGTAAGAGGCTTCTCCCGCCGACGCGGCGCGCGCATCGATCGTGGCGGCAAGGTCATGAACGGTAAAACGCGACATCAACAAACTCGACAGGCAGCGCTCGCCGACCGGCGCAGCTCCTTCCGCGCCGATGTAGCACTTTTGTGACGCGGAGTCGTCACGGATCGAGCCGCATCGGCAAGCCGGCGCGCACCATATGGTCCTTGGCTTGGCGGATGGTAAATTCCCCGAAATGGAAGATCGAGGCCGCCAGAACGGCCGTGGCGTGGCCTTCGCGGATACCCGCCACCAGGTGGTCGAGATTGCCGACGCCGCCGGAGGCGATCACGGGCACCGGCACACTGTCGGCGATCGCCCGCGTGAGCGGAATATCGAAGCCTTGCCTGGTGCCGTCGCGGTCCATGGAGGTCAGAAGGATTTCGCCGGCCCCCAGCGACACAACCTCCTGGGCGTATTCGATCGCATCGATCCCGGTCGGGTTGCGCCCGCCATGGGTAAAAATCTCCCACCGATCCGAGCCGCCTGCCCGTTTGACGCGCTTGGCGTCGATCGCAACCACGATGCACTGTTCGCCGAATTTTTCGGCACCTTCCTTGACGAATTCGCGCCTGGCGACGGCGGCCGAGTTGATCGAGACCTTGTCGGCGCCCGAGCGCAGCAGGGTCTTGATGTCTTCGACGGTGCGCACGCCGCCGCCGACGGTCAGCGGCATGAAGCACGCCTCGGCGGTGCGGCGGACCACGTCCAGCATGATGCCGCGGTTTTCATGGGTCGCCGTGATGTCGAGGAAGCAGAGCTCGTCGGCGCCGGCGGCGTCATAGGCAATAGCCGCTTCCACGGGATCGCCGGCGTCGCGCAGGTCGACGAAATTGACGCCCTTGACCACTCGCCCGTCCTTGACGTCGAGGCAGGGAATGACGCGGACCTTGAACATGCAGAACTCCTCAAGCCGCCTGGCCGGCGTTGCGTATCAACGCCAGCGCGGCCGACGGATCCAGTCGGCCGTCATAAAGCGCGCGGCCAGCGATCGCGCCGGCCAGCTTCTTCGCGCGCGGCGAAAGCAGCGCCCGCACGTCGTCGATCGAGGCGAGGCCCCCGGAGGCAATCACCGGAATGGAGATACGGTCGGCAAGCGCAATGGTCGCGTCGAGATTGAGACCCTTCAGCAGCCCGTCGCGCGCAATATCGGTGAAGATGATCGCCGCGACGCCGGCATCCTCAAAGCGCTGCGCGATTTCGAGCGCGGTGATGTGCGAGCTCTCGGCCCAGCCTTCGACCGCAACCTTGCCGTCGCGCGCATCGAGCCCGACCGCGATGCGGCCGGGATATTTTCTGGCCGCGCTCTTGACGAGCTCCGGATCGCGCACCGCCGCGGTGCCGATGATGACCCGTGCGATTCCCTTGGCAAGCCACGCCTCGACCGTACCGAGATCGCGGATGCCGCCGCCGAGCTGCACCGGGATCGCGATCGCCTTGAGCATGGCTTCGACGGCATGCGCGTTCATCGGCTTCCCGGCGAAGGCGCCATCCAGGTCCACGACGTGAAGGTATTCGAAGCCCTGGGCGGCAAAGCTCTTCGCTTGCGCGGCCGGATCGAGGTTGAACACAGTCGCCCGCGCCATGTCGCCCTGCTCGAGCCGCACGCACTGGCCGTCCTTCAAATCGATGGCGGGGAACAGGATCACGGTTTCCACTTCAGGAAATTCGAGATCAGCGCCAGCCCGAAGCGCTGGCTCTTCTCAGGATGAAACTGGGTGCCGATCGCCGTATCCCTGGCCACGATCGCAGTGACGGGCCCGCCGTAATCGGCGCGGGCCAGCACGTCCGCCTCGTTGACGGCGTTGAGGTGATAGGAGTGCACGAAATAGGCATGGCGACCATTCGGTCCCAGCGGCAGGCGCTCCAGGACGGGGTGCTCGCGAGCCAGGTCGAGCGTGTTCCAGCCCATGTGCGGGATCTTCAGGTTTTCGTCGCGCGGCGAAATCTTTTCGACGTCGCCTGCGATCCAGTCGAAGCCATCGGTGGTGACATGCTCCTTGCCGCGGGTCGCCATCAATTGCATGCCGACGCAGATACCGAAGAACGGCCGTGCCTTGTTGCGCACCGCTTCGGTCAGCGCCTCGATCATTCCGTCGAGGGCATCCAGGCCCTTGCGGCAATCGGCAAACGCGCCGACGCCCGGCAGCACGATGCGATCGGCGCGGTATGCGACATCGGGATCGCGGGTGACCACGATCCCGTCGGGTTTTTCCGAACCCCTTGCGGCACGCTCGAAGGCTTTCGCCGCCGAGTGCAGGTTGCCCGATCCGTAATCGATGATGGCGACGCTCACCGCTGCCCTCCGGGTTCCGGAAACAA
>CAYVVB010000602.1:0-45448 GCA_964454955.1 uncultured Bradyrhizobium sp.
CGGCTTACTTCGCGCTCTTCCCGGTGAACCAGCGTTTGTCACCGTCATAAGCGCGATGCGAAGCATCGTCGCCTACTTGGCACTTGCATGGGTGTGCCAGAACCACACGACTTCGCCGTCCGCGATGGCGCCGCTCGTCAGTCAGCACCTTCGCGTCCACCGCGTTCCGCTTCCTGCGTTCGTGACGACGCGTACGCCCCTCATGTCGGCAGCGGAATGCGAGGAGTAGAACATAATTTCGGAAAAAAAGAAACAGAAATTTCTTCGGAGCAGAACCGGCGAAGCAAACCAATTGAAACGCCAAGCAAAATTGAACACCGCGCAAAGAGAGAATTCACCGCCCAGGCCGTTGCGCACGACGCGTCATTCGAAAAATGACCGAACGCGATTTGCCCGCCGGGCGAATCGCATTGCGCGCCTGTAACGGGCGGAGTGTGCCCGACTGCCGTTGGGGGATTGCGCTCCGGGCCCCCGTATCGGCATCATGCCATCATGGGCCATCGACGGGCGCGGACAAGGGGCAAGTGGATGCAGCCGAGCAGCATCGTGAAATCGGCTCGGGATTCGTGCATCATCCAGTTCGCCAGCGGAGGCGCTGGTTGGGAAGCGTTCCACGAATCGAACTCGCGCCGGCAATGAGGGCCTAATGGGCGACGCAGATCCACACCGTGGCTTGCAAACGTTACTGCCGAAACTGTTCGCCTTTGCCCGTATCATGCTTGGCGACGCCGAAACGGCGCGCGATATCGTGCAGGAAGCTGCATCGAGGGCATTGGCGGCGGCGCGTGTGCCCTCCGACGCTCCGGCGTACCGCGCCTGGATCTTCCGTATCGTACGCAACGCGGCCATAGATGAAGCCCGACGCCGTCGCCGCGTCGATATAGATGTCCAGGCTCCAACAGATATCTGGCGTTTCGACGACGCGTGCATAGCCAAGATCACGGTCCAGCAGGGACTGACGATGCTGGGCGCGGAGCACCGCGAAATCATATCCTTGATCGACATCGCCGGTTTTAGCTATGCGGATGTCGCAGCAATGCTCGGCATTCCGGCGGGCACGGTTATGAGCCGCATTGCGCGGGCACGCGAGGCGCTGCTCGCGGCGATCGATGCCGGTGCCGTAAGGCCATTGAAATCACGCCATGGATAGCGGACGGACATACGATATCGAGAGGCTGAACGCCCTGCTGGATGGCGAATTGACGCCAAATGAGCGGGCGGAGATTGCCGCGCGCCTTGCAAGCGATCGCGACCTCGCGTCCGCCTACGCAACGCTTGCGCGCCTCAAGGCGGCAACGACCGAAACGATGGAGGATTGCCCCACGATCGTTCTGCGCAGGCCCGGATGGCTGACGGCGCGAAGGCGAGCGGCGGCCATTGCCGCGTGCATTGGATTGGTCGTGGGAGTGGGCCTGCTGGTTAAGCAGGCATGGCCCCCGCAAGAAACATCTGTGGCCAGCACTGCGGAAGGTCCAACAGAGATTACGCTCACGTCGCTGCCGGCCAGGACGATGATCCCGCGCCTGGACAGCGCAGGGCTGAAACTCGTCAATCTTGCGTTTGACCCGGGTCAGGTCCCACTGTTGACCGCAATTTATCGCGGCCCTCATGGGTGCCGGCTCGATCTGCGGGCCTGGCCTGCGGGCGCGGACGCGTCCCCCCTAGCCGGAAACAGTCTGCACCGTTGGACCGCCGGCGCCCTGGTCTACGAATTGACCGCGCATGGCATGCCGGAATGGCGCTTCGAGATTATCGCCGATGCTGCGGAGCAACAGACGCGCGCCGGCTCCGACCCTGCCCGCGTCGACCGCCGCTTGCGTGAAGCCGACCGCGGCGCCCCGCCTTGTCTGGGCTAGACATGGAATAAATCAACGGCCTGATCCGTTTCTTCTCCATTGGCGGCCCAAGAAGCGTCGCACGATCAAAGCCGGAACCACGGCAAAAGGAGAGGAAACGAATGGATAGTCCCAGCCGCCGAGATTTTCTCAACACAGCCGCCGGAATGGCGGGGACGCTGATGCTCCTGCCCCCGGCAGCGCGAGCACAGACTGCCGCACAGATGCTCACGCCTGGCGTGCCCGGCGGCATCGCGACCTATGCCGACATGGCGACGTTGCCGGGCAAGAAGCCCCTGATCCAGCTTGCCGACCGTCCGCCGAACTATGAAGCGCCGCTCGAGTATCTCCGTTCGCCGATTACACCGAACGACGAATTTTTCGTGCGCTACCATCTTGCCGACATCCCCGATGTCAACGTCGCGGACTACAAGATCAGGGTCGATGGCGATGGTGCCAATGGCTCCGTCGAGCTGACCCTTGACGACCTCAAGAAAATGCCGTCGGTCGAGATCGTTGCCGTCAACCAATGCTCCGGCAACCGTCGCGGCCTGTCGACCCCGCACGTCCCCGGCGTGCAATGGGGTTACGGCGCCATGGGATGCGCCCGCTGGAAGGGAGTGCGGCTGAAGGATGTGCTCGACAAGGTCGGCATCAAGAAGGACTGCATCGAGATCGCCTTCGACGGCGCCGACGGCCCGGTGTTCGACAAGACGCCGGACTTCATCAAGAGCATCCCGATCTGGCGCGCGATGAACGAGGCGACCATGATCGCCTACGAGATGAACGGCCAGCCACTGCCGCATTTCAATGGCTTCCCGGCACGCATTATCGTCCCCGGCTGGACCGGCACCTACTGGGTCAAGCACATCATTCACATCGAAGCGCGGACACAGCCGCAGGGCGGATTCTGGATGAAGCCGTCCTATCGGATCCCAGTCGGGCAATTTCCGGTGCGCGACCGCTTCATCACGCAGGAAGATGCGACCTCGACGCCGATTACCGAGATCGTCGTCAATTCGCTGATCGCCAGCCATCGCGACGGGGCAAAGGTAAAGGCTGGCAAAGTGACCGTCTCGGGTCTCGCCTGGGATGGCGGCTACGGCATCCGCACAGTCGAAGTCACCACGGACGGAGGCAAGACCTGGTCGACCGCACAGCTCGGACAGGACCTTGGCAATTACGCCTTTCGCGCGTGGAGCTTCGAAATGGACGCCAGGCGCGGCAAGAACACCGTCATGGTCAACGCCGTCAACATGATCGGCCAAACCCAGACGTCAAAGTTGCTGTTCAATGGCGCCGGCTACCACAACAACGTGATGCAGAGCATCACGCTGACGGCCTGAATGGGGGAAGAGAGATGCGAACCGTTGCAGTTGCACTCATCGTCGCTTTCCTCGCCGGAACGGCTTACGCCGACGAGCAGGTCATCAAGCTGAAGCAGGCGCCGGGTGTCGATAAGGTCGAAAACAATTGCGCAGCCTGCCACAGCCTCGCTTACATCCTGATGAACTCGGTCTATCTCAACAGCGCGGGCTGGGACGCCGAGGTCACCAAGATGCGAAAGGCTTTCGGCGCTCCGATCGATGATGACGATGCAAGCGCTATCGCCGACTACCTGAAGAAGAACTACGGTACTTGAAACGAGACGACGACTGCCAGCGCGATCATCCGGCATCGCTCGTCACGGCCGGCCGAGCCCACTTGCGGCTCGGCCGTTGGCCATTAGCGTGCTGACGAACGGCATCGTGAAATCGGCTCGGGTGTAATGCCCGCAACCGGGGCTCGCCGGAGACGAGACCCGGTAGCGGACGATGACGGCGGAACGAGCGACGGCAACCGTGCCTATGAGGATTTTGATGCAGTCGCGTTAACGGTCCGGCGCTCGCGCTTTTCCAATTGCACATTTGGCATCATGCGGTGGATCATCGATGAACATGCCAGACACGGCCGGCGTCTTTGATCGCGGCGCTCTCTATTGTCCGCTCAGCACGAGCAACGCAGCAGGACTTCACCAGCGAGGCCGTGAAAGGCCAGCCAACGGTATCAACGACTTAATTCGGTTTGCAGTGCAGACATCCAGCTGAAGCAAGCATCAGGTCGGACGATTGAGCAATCCACGAAAAAAACGCGATCGTGCCATTTGAAATTCCGGCTTCGCATTTCTGTCACGGCAATGTCGTGACCTCTAACTAATTCTTGCGAGCGTGAAGATTGCTTCCGATCCGCGGTTGCGCTGTTCTTCTTGTTCAATCTCCCACTTTTTGAGGGGCTTCCCATGCGACAGCTAACGAAAAAGGCTGCGTCCATTTTTCTTGCGTCTGCGTCCGTGCTGGTGATGGCACAGGGCGTCACCCAGGCCGAGCCCGGCCACGGCGTGCCACCCGGCGTCTTTCCCCCGGGCCAAATGCGGCACGCCGACGCGCTCGAGACAAGAACTCCGATCAAGCACCTCATCGTGATCTTCGGAGAGAATATTTCCTTCGACCACTATTTCGGCACCTATCCGCACGCACAGAACAACAGCGGCGAGACCAAGTTCACGGCGTTGCCGCATACTCCGTCGATCAACGGCCTTGAGCACGACAATCTGCTCGTCACCAATCCCAACCTGAACCCGGCGAATGGCACAGGCGCGGCCAATCCGTTCCGTCTCTTCCCCTCTCAGGCCGTTACGGCGGACCAGAACCACGACTACACGCCCGAGCAGCAGGCCTACGACGACGGCAAGATGGACCTGTTCCCGAAATTTACCGGCGTAGCCGGCTCGGGCGGCGTCGGCGCCTTCGACACCAAAGGCCTCGTGATGGGCTATTACGATGGCAACACCGCCACGGCGCTGTGGAACTACGCACAGCATTTCGCAATGAGCGATAATTCCTACAGCTCCCAGTTCGGTCCCTCGACCGTTGGCGCAATCAACCTGATCTCGGGCCAGACCAACGGCGCCGTCTATTACAAGGGTCCGGTGGCTGGAAGCGCACCGACCGGCGCGGACAACTCGTCCGTTGCCGATGACGGCCAGGGCGGCCTGACGGTGATCGGCGATCCGGACCCGTTCCTGGATGTCTGCTCGCTGGCGCAAAGTGGCTCGTCCGATCAGACGATCGAGATGAAAGGCCGGAACATCGGCGATCTTCTGAACGGAAAGAAGATTTCCTGGGGCTGGTTCCAGGGCGGCTTCGACCTCACGCTCGATAACAGCAAGGCGAACAACTATCCTTATACGACGCCAAAAGGCGTGACCTATACCGGTTCCATGGGAACGCCCAAGAACGGAGGCCCCGTCGGCTGCGTGCGCGCATCGAGTTCCTCCATTCTGAGTGCTGCCGGTGCCAAGCCTTCGAACGACTACGTTCCGCACCATGCGGCATTCCAGTATTACGCTTCGACGCGCAATCCCACTCACATCCGGCCGGCCAACGTTCAGGTGATCGGCACGGAGCTCGATACCGGCCCGAACAAGGCCAACCACAATTACGACACGCATGACTTCTTCGATGCGCTCGCGGTGGGCAATCTGCCGGCGGTGACCTATCTCAAGGCGCCGAAGTTCCAGAATGCCCATCCCGGCAACTCCGATCCGCTCGACGAGCAGAATTTCGTCGTCAGCGTCGTCAACAAGTTGCAGGACACCAAGTTCTGGGAGAGCACGGCTGTTGTCGTCCTTTATGACGACTCGGACGGCTGGTACGACCACGCTCACCACGTGATCAACCCCTCGTTCAACGGCAGCGTGGATGCGCTTGAAGGTACCGGCCAGTGCAAGCCGCTTCCCGGCACCTCCCCGGTGTTCAAGACCCCGCTGCCGGGCATCGACGGCAAGTCCGTCAATGGCCGCTGCGGCTATGGTCCGCGTCAGCCGCTCCTTGTGATCTCGCCCTGGGCGAAGCACAATTTCGTCGATCACACGGTGACGGATCAGTCCTCCGTCATCCGGTTCATCGAGGATAACTGGCTGCACGGCGAGCGCATCGGCGAGGGCTCCTACGACGCTTACGCCGGCTCGCTCCTCAACCTGTTCGACTTCGATCAGCGGCCGGTTGCGAAGCTGACGCTCAACCCCGTCACGGGCGCGGTCGTGAGCCAGCACTGATCGTCAAGACGAGAAATCCGGGGCGGCCGATCGCGACCGCCCCGGATTTCGAAGATGCAACCGTTTTCATCCAGACGTTCCCGAATGAAGCGTCCCCACGAGTCCAAATCGGCCAGTTTCGTCCTCGCCACCCTCGTGGCGGCGCTGCTCTTGTCTTCGGCTCTTGTACTGCCAATCGCGACGTCGGCGCCCGCGGAAGAAGCCGCTAGCCAATCAACCATTCGTCCGCCAGCCCCCACGAGCGACGTTCCAGAGCTTTCCGCTCTCGCGCAATTGGGCCGCAAGATGTTCTTCGACCCATCGCTGTCCGATTCAGGTCAGCTTGCCTGCGCGTCCTGCCATGATCCATCGAATGCCTTTGCCCCCGCGAACGAGCTTGCGGTTCAACTGGGCGGCCCGGACGGCAAACAAGCGGGCGCGCGCGCCGTACCGTCGCTCACCTATCACGAGCGCACCCCCCTGTTCAGGATCGGCCCCGACCCCACGAGTGAGGACGACGACGTAAAGCCTCCGCCTCCGCCTGCGGTTGCTGACGACGTCAAGGTCGCGGCCATTGCCAAGGCCGACGTCTCCAATGCGGCGCTCCAGGCCGCCGAGGCGAACGTTCCACAAGGCGGTCTGGATTGGGACGGCCGGGCCGTGACCCTTCAGGCCCAGGCGCTTCTGCCCTTGCTCGATCCGAACGAGATGAACAACCACAGTCTGGAAGAGGTGCTCGACCATCTCGAGCACGCGCCCTATGCGGAGGAGATGAAAAGGCTCTTCGGCCCGACGATCTTCCTGCAGCCCGGCCTGGCTGTCGACGAAGCGCTTTTCGCAATGGTTCGCTATGAGCTCGAAGAGCGGAGCTTTCATCCCTACGACAGCAAGTATGATGCCTATCTCGCCGGCAGGGCCAAGCTCAGCGAGTCGGAAGAGCGCGGCCTGAAGCTGTTCGAGGATCCGAAGAAAGGCAACTGCTCGTCCTGCCATCTCGACAAGCCGTCGGGCGTCACAAAGATGCCACCGGCATTCACCGACTACCAGTTCGAGGCGCTCGGCGCGCCGCGCAACAAGGACATCCCGGCCAATAGCGACCCGAATTACTACGATCTCGGCCTCTGCGGGCCCTATCGCAAGGATTATGCAAGCACCGGCTCTTATTGCGGCCTGTTCAAGACACCCTCGCTGCGCAACGTGGCGACACGCAAAGTGTTCTTTCATAATGGCGTCTTCCATTCGCTGGAAGAAGTCATGCATTTCTACGTCGAGCGCGAGACCAATCCGGGCAAATGGTACCCCAAGCTCGCGAACGGGGAGATCGATCGCTACAACGATCTTCCGGCGCGGTATAAGCAAAATATCGATGTCGCCGACGCGCCTTTCGACCGCAAGGAAGGCGACGAGCCTGCGCTCAACGACGCGGAAATTGCCGACGTGATCGCCTTTCTGAAAACGCTGACGGACGGCTATCAGCCTGACGAGGCTCACCAGGAAGATCACGCAGCCGCGGCAAAGTAGGGCCGATTCCGCGGCTGGGTGTTTCCAGGGGCATGCGAGGCGAAATCGCATCGCACCTATCGACGTTCCGGCCGGCACGGCCGATCATGATCCGGAACGGTCAGACGTGAAAGAGCTTCGAATACCGCGTCTTGATCGCCTCGCTCTCTTTTTCAACCGCCGCCGGATCGTCCTTCATCGTCTTGATGTCCTTGAGCGCCCTGCGGCCCGGCTTGTCCTGAGTGTCCGGATGCACGGAACGCAGGCCGCCGACATCGATGATGAGCTGCTGCGCCTCGCGGCCGAGGCAAAAGGATTGAAAGAGCTTTGCCGCATTCGGATTGGGCGAGGACTTGAAGATGCCGTTTGGTCCGACGATCAGCGGCGAGCCCTCGGTCGCATAGACCGGTTCGACCGGGCGGCCCTTTTCCTTCAGCTCGAAGATATTGTACTCGTTGCCGTCGGCCATCACCGCGCGCTCGCCGAGATCGAGCTTCTTCGGCGGATCGGTCGAGGACTGCACCTGCATGACGTTCTGCCTCGCGAGCTGCTCGAAATAGCTCCAGCCGAGGTCGCGCTGCATCTGATAGGTCGCAGTCATGATGGTGCCGCTGTAGCCGGGGTGCGCCTTCACGATCTTGCCCTTCCATTTCGGATCGTGCAGATCGGCAAAGCTCTTCGGCGCCTCCTCCGCCTTCACCAGATTGGTGTTGTAGGCGATGATCGAAAGAAAGACGCGGAAGCTCGCGTACTGGCCATCGACGTCGCGATGCTCGGCGGGAAAGCGCGCAACGTCCTCGGATACGTATGGCAACAGGATGCCATCGCGCTTCCAGACGATGAAATGCGCGGCATCGGACGAATTGACCACATCGACGGCGTGAATATTGCTGGAATATTCCTGGCCGATCCGCTGAAACACGCGTTCCGCGCCGGTGCGCTCGACGCGCACTGAAATCCCCGGATATTTAGCCTCGAACGCCTTTGCGACCTTTTCCGCGACCAGCAGGTCGGTCGAGGTGTAGTACACCACCTGCCCTTCCTTCCTGGCCGCATCGATCAGGGCCGGCGTGACGGCTTCCGGCGGCGGCGCGTTCGCCAGCACACGCGTCGAGAAGGCGGAGCCCGCGAGTAGCGCTCCTGTCCCCTTGAGCATCGCGCGACGAGAGACCTTGGCAATCTTCATGGGCGCTTCCGTTGTTGTTGGCTCTATCAGCGACACCACAAATTATCGTTTATTCCTGCGCGGTAAACCCGGTCTAAGGTCGACAGTCTGTTTGCATTGCAGCTAGATTGCCGCACAACGAATAACGTTATCGGGGAGATCGACATGACGCGCCCAAGGCTTGCGCTGGCGCTTTTGTTGCTATGGCTCGCGCCGATCCCGAACTCGCCGTCCTTCGCCGAAGACTATCCGAGCCGGCCGATCAGGATCATCGTCCCGTTCGGTGCAGGTGGCCCTGCCGATGTTGCGGCCCGATTGCTCGGCAACGTGCTCCAGGAAAGCTTTGGCCAGCCTGTCGTGGTCGAAAACCGCGCAGGGGCCGGCGGCGTGATCGGTACGCTGGAAGCCGCAAAGTCACCGCCTGACGGCTACACGCTGCTGATGATGTCGAACACCCAGACGGCGAATGAATCGCTCGTGCCGCAACGCAAATACGAATTGATGCGCGATCTGTCGCCAATCGCGCCGATCAACTATTCCGATCTGGTGATTGTGGTGCATCCCTCGGTCCCCGCGCAGACGCTGCAGGACTTTATCGCACTTGCGAAGTCACAACCGGGCAAGCTGAACTACGCATCATCAGGCCAGGGCACGCCCTATCACATGGCCGGCGAACTGTTCAAAGCCATGGCCGGCATCGACATCGTGCACGTGCCCTATCGCAACAGTGGCGAGGCGCGCTCCGGTGTGATCGGCGGACAGGTGCAGATGATGATCGATGCCGTGCCGGCGATGGCGTCCAATATCCGCGAGCATCAGGTTCGGGCACTGGCAACGACGGGCAAAATGCGCTCCACCGTCCTGCCCGACGTGCCGACCGCGATCGAAGCGGGCGTTCCCGGCTACGAGGCGACGATCTGGCTCGGGCTGATGGCTCCGGCCGGCACGCCCAAACCCATCATCGAGAAACTCAACGCCGCGGTGAACGCTGTTGTGAAGCGGCCCGACATCGTCAAGCTATGGAACGGGCAAGGCGCCGTTCCCATGTCGATGTCACCGGCGGAATTCGACAAATTCCTTCGGAACGATATTGTGAAATGGTCTGAGGTCGTCAAGGAACTCCAAAGACCGTAACGTAAAGTGTGAGCTCTTCACCCATGCCGAGCATCCGATTTCGCCTGAATGGCGTCGCGACCGAGGTCGACGCCGACCCGGACCGCACGCTGCTCGACATTTTGCGCGGGCATTTCAATCTCGTGGGCCCGCATTTCGGCTGCGGGGCGGGGGAATGCGGCGCCTGCCGCGTGATCGTCGACGATCACGCGATCACCGCCTGCGACACGCCGCTATGGTCGGTGGCGGACAAGGACATCACCACGCTGGAAGGATTGGGCACGGCCGAGCACGCGCATCCGCTGCAGCGGGCATTTATCGCCGAACAGGCGATGCAATGCGGTTATTGCGTCTCCGGTGTCCTGATGAGCGCCGCGGCGCTGCTCAAGCAAAACCCGAACCCCTCGGAAGCCGAGGTGCGAAGCGCGCTCGACCGCAACCTCTGCCGGTGTGGGGCGCACAACCGGATGGTACGCGCCGTGCTCTCCGCAGCGAGCGAAATGGCAGCGTCATGATTACGCCCCCCTCCTCCTCGCCGGCTCTGCCGGCCAGCCTTGCGACGAACCCAAGGCTATCGTCCTGGGTGAAGTTGGGCGCCGATGGGCAGGTGGTGGTCTCGCCGGGCAAGGTCGAGCTCGGACAAGGCATCGTCACGGCGCTCGCACAAATCGCCGCTGATGAACTCGACGTCGATCTTGGCCGCATCCGGATGGTCCGCGCGACCACCGCGGCGAGCCCGAACGAGGGCGTCACCTCGGGCAGCCTGTCCATCCAGCAATCGGGGCGATCACTGCGGCAGGCCTGTGCCGAAATCAGGGGGATTTTTCTGAGCGCTGCCGCAGACCGCCTGGGCGTCGACGCGGAGACGCTGGAAATCAGCGACGGCACGATTTCCGGGCCCGGCAATGTCAGCACCAGCTATTGGGAGCTTGCAGACGCTGTCTCGCTCGATCGCGATGCGGCACCGGGCGTCTCGCCGAAACCGTCGGCGCAGCGCGCACTGGCCGGCCACTCGGTGCAGCGGCTCGACATTCCCGACAAGGTCTTTGCGCAGCGCCGCTTCATTCACGATCTCGCGCTGCCCGGCCTGCTGCATGGCCGCGTGCTGCGGCCGGAGAAATCCGGCGCCAGGCTCGCCGCGCTCGACGAGAGCGTTGCGCGCGCCGTTGCCGGCATGATCGCCGTTTTTCGCGACGGCAGCTTTGCCGGGGTGGTCTGCGAAACCGAAGCTGCCGCCGACGCCGCAATTGCCGCGTTGCGCAAGGGCGCGACGTGGACGGCCGGCGAGACGCTGCCGGACGAAAACGGCCTCGCTGCCTTTTTGAAAGCGCAGCCGGTCGAGTCGACAATCGTTGGTTCCAAAGCGGCGTCAGTGCCGGCGGCAAAGGCCCGCACGATCCGCCGGCAATATACGCGCCCCTATATTGCACACGCCTCGATGGCCCCGTCCTGCGCCGTCGCGCAATGGAACGGTGACCGTGTGCATGTCTGGACTCACAGCCAGGGAGTCTACCTGTTGCGGGCCGATCTCGCCCTCGTGCTCGAATTGCCGGCCGAGAACATCACGGTCGAGCATGTCGAAGGCGCCGGCTGCTATGGACACAACGGGGCCGACGATGTTGCGCTCGATGCGGTCTTGCTGGCCAAGACGGCCGCAGGCAGGCCGGTGCGCGTGCAATGGTCGCGGGTGGATGAGATGACGCATGGCCCGTTCGGTGCGGCGATGGCGATGGAGATCGCGGCCGATCTCGATGCGCAAGGCGAGATCGTGGACTGGCGCCATGCCGTCTGGAGCAACGGGCATGCGGCGCGGCCGGGGCGCGCCGCGCAACCGGCGCTGCTGGCCGCGACCGAACTTGCAAAGCCGTTCCCGCGCATGATTTCGACCAATCCACCGCAGGCCAATGGGGGCGGCGGCGATCGCAATTCGATCCCGCTCTACGACTTCCCGTCCTGGAAAATCGAGAGCCACCGCCTCCTGACCATGCCGGTCCGCACCTCGGCGCTGCGCACGCTGGGCGCACAGGGCAATGTCTTTGCGATCGAGTCCTTCGTGGACGAAATTGCGGCCGAGCGCGGCGAAGATCCGGTCACCTTCCGCCTGCGGCATTTGAACGATGAGCGTGCGCAGGAGGTGATCCGCGCGGTCGCCCGCCGGGCGAACTGGAAGCCTTCGCCGAAAACCGGGGTCGGCTATGGCATCGGCTTCGCGCGCTACAAGAACACCGGCGCCTATTGTGCCGCCATCGCCGAGATCGAGGGTGAGGAAGATATACGCGTCAGGCGGCTGACCATTGCCGTCGACGTCGGCGAAGCGATCAACCCGGACGGCGTCGTCAACCAGATCGAGGGCGGCGCGATCCAGGCCACGAGCTGGGTGCTCAAGGAACGCGTCCGCTTCGACGCCACCCGCATCACCAGCAGCAATTGGACGGATTATCCGATTCTGCGCTTCTCCGAGGTGCCGGCCGTCGACGTGGAAGTCATCCAGCGCCCGGAGATCGCACCTGTCGGTGCGGGCGAAGCCGCGCTCGGACCGGTGACGGCAGCCATTGCGAATGCCGTGTTCGATGGCCTCTCCGTTCGGGTGCGCGATCTGCCGATCACCCGCGACAGCCTGATCGCGGCGATGGACCTTTCCGCATGACGGGTCTGAGGGTCTTGAGCGGCGGCGCGGCGCAGGGCCTCGTCGCAAGCCTTGCGCCCGACTTCAAGGCGCGGAGCGGCTTCGACATCACAGGCGAGTTCGGCGCCGTCGGGATCATGGCCGACAAGCTGAGAAACCGCGTTCCTGCCGATGTCGTGATCCTGACGGCGGCTCTGATTGCCGGGCTGGCAGATGAGAAACTGGTCGTGCCTGCTTCCGTATCCGACATCGGCAAAGTCGAAACGGCACTCGCGGTCCGGAGCCGCGATCCCAAGCTGTCCGTCAGAAACGCCGCCGATTTGCGCAGTGCGCTTCTTGCAGCGGACGCCATCTTCGTACCGGACATCAAGGCCTCGACCGCCGGGATTCACGTGGCAAAGGTGCTGGGGCAGCTTGGCATCGCAGACGAGGTTGCGACGCGACTGAAAATCCATCCGAACGGCGCAACTGCGATGCGACATCTTGCGGCCTCGGAAGCGGCAAGACCGATTGGCTGCACGCAATCGACCGAGATCTTCGGCACCGAAGGGGTTGAGTTGAGTGGATCGCTGCCACCCGGCTGCGAGCTCGCAACCATGTATACGGCGGCTGTCGCGAGCGAGACGCAAAGCCCAGCGCAGGCGCACGCGCTGATCGCTCTTCTGACCAGCCATGAGGCCGGCAGCGCACGAAGCAAAGCGGGCTTCCTGAGCTAGCGTATGCTCCACAAAGGGACGCCTTGTTTCAGGCAGTCGCATTCAGCATCTTGCTGACCGGCTCCGGCCTGTCCTAGGCTACCTCGCAAAACAAGACACACAAACGAGGGAGGAAACCGGATGACCACGCGCCGTGATTTTCTCAAAGGTGGCACCGCTGCGGGCATCGTGTTCTGCGGCTGCGGCCTCTTAAGCGCGGCAAATGCCCAGCCGGCGCGCCAGGCGCTGCCTGTCATGGTCGGCGGCAAACGCATCAAGACGATCGACGTTCACGCCCATTGTCATTTCCGCGAAGCCGGCGCGCTGCTTGGCGCGGATGGTTCCAAACTGCAATTGCCGGCGGTCAATGGGGCCGAAGAAGCCTTTATCGAAGTCGACAGGCGGCTTGCTGCGATGGACGCGCAGGCGATCGACCTCGAAGTGCTCTCCATCAATCCGTTCTGGTACGATCGTGACCGCGATCTTGCCGGCCAGATCGTGAAAATCCAGAACGAGAAGCTGGCCGAGCTCTGCGCCTCGAAGCCTGACCGCTTCGCCGCCTTCGCCTCACTGACCCTGCAGGCGCCGGACCTTGCCGTGCAGGAGCTCGAGACCGCGGTGAAGAAACAAGGATTGAAGGGCGCAGCGATCGGCGATGTCGTCAATGGGATCGAATTCTCCAATCCGAAATTCCACCCCGTATGGGCCAAGGCGGAAGAGCTCGGCGCGCCCCTGTTCATTCATCCGCAGGGCCTGCCGGAGTTGAACAAGCGCCTCGCCGGCAACGGCTGGCTCGCCAACACCATCGCCAATCCCCTGGGCACCACGATTGCGCTCTCGCACCTCATCTTCGAAGGAACGTTCGATCGCTTTCCCGGGCTGAAGGTGATCGCGGCACATGGCGGAGGATACCTGCCCTCCTATGCCGACCGCTCGGACCATGCCTGCCTGGTTGGGCCCAAAGGCTGCAATCCAGACGTGATGCTGAAGAAGCAGCCGACGGACTATCTCAAGCAGATCTATTTCGATTCCCTGGTCTTCTCACCCGAGGCGATCCGCCATCTGGTGACCCAGGTCGGCGCGAGCCAGATCGTGCTCGGCAGCGACTACCCCTATCCCTGGCAGCTGCATCCCGTGGATCACATTTTCGCCTCCGCATCGCTAAGCGAGGACGACAAGGCGAACATCCTCGGGCGGACCGCTGCAAAACTGTTCAATTTCCCGGCCTGATCCCGAAGCCAAACTGGAGGGCGCGCATGGCGCGAAAGCTGATCGACATTTCCGTGCCATTGCAGAACGACGTTCCGGCCGATCCGCCGGGAAATCACCCGACGATCCAATATATCGACCACCAGCAGGGACTGCCTCGGATGCTGCAGTTCTTTCAGGGATTGAAGGCGGAGGATCTGCCCGACGGCCAGGGCTGGGCAGTCGAGCAGGTGAACCTCTCGACCCACAACGGCACGCATCTCGACGCGCCGTGGCACTTTCACCCCACCATGAATCGCGGCGAGCGGTCATGGACTATCGACGAAGTCCCGCTGGAATGGTGTCTGCAGCCGGGCGTGAAACTCGACTTCCGACATCTGCCGGACGGCTATGTCGCGACTGCCAGGGACGTCGAAAACGAGCTCATGCGCATCGGTCACACGCTTTCCCCGCTCGAGATCGTGGTCGTCAACACCAGCGCGGGCGCCAAGTACGGCCGGCCCGACTATGTCAATTCCGGCTGCGGCATGGGCTATGAAGCAACCATGTATCTGCTCGAACGCGGAGTTCGGCTGACCGGCACCGACGCCTGGAGCTGGGATGCGCCGTTCGTCTACACGGCAAAGAAATACGCCGAAACCAAAGATGCCAGCCTGATCTGGGAAGGCCACAAGGCCGGGCGGCACATCGGCTATTGCCATCTCGAAAAGCTGCATAATCTGGAACTGCTGCCGTCGACCGGCTTCACCGTCGCCTGCTTCCCGGTGAAAATCGAGCGTGCGTCTGCGGGCTGGACCCGCGCAGTCGCCATCGTCAATCCCTAAAAATGCATGCCCCAGGGCTTTCGACTTTAGTTTCGGCTGCAACCAGCCGGTTGCTGCGCAGTTTTGCTTGCTGAGACGGGCTGCACCGTTACAATGGTTCCAAGCAGAAAGAAATAACACAAGTGGAGAGAAACTGACATGAAAACAATATCGCGATCGCCTGGTGTCTGGTCACGGCGGGGGCTGTTGGGTGCGACTGCCCTTGCCCTGGTGACCGCCGCCTCGCCTCAGGCGCGCGCCGCGGACCCGATCAAGATCGGTGTCATCGCTGAAGCCCAGGCGATTGCCGGAGCCTCGATCCCGCAGGCCGCCCAAATGGCCGCCGACGAGATCAACGCCAAGGGCGGCGTCGACGGCCGCAAGATCGAAATCGTCACTTACGACAATCACTCCTCATCGGCGGATTCGGTCCGCGCCTTCCAGCGCGCGGTCAATGAAGACAAGGTCAACGCCGTCATCTCGAGCTACATCAGCGAGGTCGTGCTGGCGCTCGAGCCTTGGGCCTCGCGCCTGAAGACGCCGCTCGTCACGCCAGGTGCGGCCTCCAACGAGATCAGCAAGAGCGTGCATGCCGACTATGAGAAGAACAAGTACACCTTCCACGGCTATCTGACGTCGGCTGCGTTGGCGCAATCGGTCTGCGACGCCGCCAAGGAATTGCTGGTCGGCCAGAAGCATATGTCGAGCGCGGTGATCATGAGCGAAGATGCGGCCTGGACCAAGCCGCTCGACGTTGGATACGAGGAATGTTTGCCCAAGGTCGGCCTGAAAGTGCTCGACCATATCCGCTTCTCGCCCGACACCACGGACTTCACCCCGATCTTCAACAAGATCGAGGCAGCCAAGCCCGACGTGATCATCACCGGCATTTCGCATGTGGGCGTGCAGCCGACGGTGCAATGGAAGAACCAGCAGGTCCCGATCCCGATGTTCGGGATCAGTTCGCAGGCGACCAACTCGACGTTCGGCAAGGACACCAACGACGCGGCAAACGGCGTGCTCTATCAGGGCGTGTCGGGCCCCGGCGTTGCGGTCACGTCGAAGTCGATTCCCTTTGCCGAAGGCTTCAAGGCAAAGTTCGGCAACTATCCTTCCTACGCTGGCTATACCTCCTATGACGAGGTCTACTATATCGCCGATGCAGTAAAGCGCGCCGGTTCGACCGACGCCGACAAGCTGGTTGAAGCGCTGGAAAAGACCGACTGGGAAGGCACCATCGGCCGCGTCCAGTTCTACGGCAAGGACGATCCGTTCACCCACTCGATCAAATACGGCAAAGGTCTGATCACCGGCCTGATGCTGCAGTGGCAGGACGGTCAGCAAGTCGCGGTCTGGCCGAAGGAAGTGGCCAAGGCCCAGATGAAGTTCCCGAGCTTCATCAAGGTCACTTCGAACTAAGAACGGAAGAGCGCGCTCCCGGGTTCACGCCCGGGAGCACCATCCTGTCTGCGATTTCGTGGAGCGAAAGGCAGCGGTGCTGCCGCGGCCGAACTAGATGCTTGGTTTACAAATCCTGATCGACGGCTTCGCCGTCAGTGCCTTGTACGCGCTGGGCGCGACGGGCTTCACCCTCATCTTCGGCGTTTCAGGCGTGCTCAACCTCTCGCACGGCGCCCTCATGGTGCTTGCGGCGGTGGCGGCCTGGGCGGCCGCGAGCGTGCTGCACACCGACACTTATACCGGCGCGCTGATTGGTGTCGCGGCGGCGCTGCTTGCAGCCTTTGCCACCTATTTCGTGGTGGTGCAGCCGATCCAGCGATCGAGGCGGATTCCCAACGAGGAAAAGGAAATCTTCGTCCTCACCGGCACGCTGCTCTGGGGCATCATGATCCAGGAGCTGATTGCCTATTTCTTCACCAACAACGCCAAGACGGTGCTGCCGATCGTGGAGGGCGTTGTTGAGATTTTCGGCGTGCGTACGCCGAGAAACGAAATCTTCACCGCGATCGTCTGCTGGGTGGTGATCGGGGCGCTGTGGCTTCTGGTGAACCGCACGCGTACCGGCAAGGCCGTGCTGGCCGCGTCCATGAATCCGCGCGGCGTGACGCTGCTCGGGCTTGAGCTGAACAACATCTATCTGGTGGTCTGGGCGATTTATGGGGTGCTGGCCGGTATCGCCGGCGTGCTGCTCGGCATGTTCCTGGGCGTCAGCTCGTACAGCGTCGGCCCGCTGACGGCGAGCGCGTTCTCGATCGTCGTGCTGGGCGGGCTGGGCAGCGTGTCAGGCTCGCTGATCGCCGCCTTCGTCGTCGGCTATCTCGAAACCATCACCGCCTACCTGATTTCACCGGCCTATCGGACCATCCCGGCCCTGCTGCTCCTGGTCGTTGTCATGTATATCCGGCCGCAGGGCCTGCTCGGGAGGCGATGAGCATGACCGATTTCTTCAAATCGCGGCTCTTCCTGGTCTCGATCCTTGTCGTTGCGATTGCGGCTACGTTGCCGTTCTACGTCTCCGGCTATGTGCTCGGCCTGCTCACGGTTGCCTATTACTTCGGCGTGTTCGCGATGGCCTGGGACCTTCTGTTCGGCTTCGCCGGTGAGGTCAATTTCGGACCGACTTTCCTCATCGGGGTCGGCGCCTACACTGCCGGCATTCTCAACAACCAGTATGGATGGTCCGTCTATCTCTGCATCTTCCTCGGCGCGATGGCCTCGGTGATCGCCGGTTTCGTGCTGGCGCTTCCCGCGCTACGCGTCCGCGGCCCCTATTTCGGCCTGACCACGCTGGTGGCCGTGCTCATGCTGCAAAATTTCATCGTGGTGTTTGCTGATCTCACCGGCGGCGAGATAGGCTTGACGATCCCCGATGTCATAACCATCAGCGCGAACATCAACTACTGGATCGCGCTCGGCTTCATGGCCATCAGTGGAGCGATCCTCTACGGCCTGTCGCAGTCGCCAATCGGTCTCGTGCTGCAGGCGAGCGGCCAGGATCCGGTCCAGGCCGGTGCGCTCGGCTTCAACATCGTCAAGCACAAGCTGTTTGCCTTCATCGTAAGCGCATTTTTCTCGGGCCTCTCCGGCGCGCTGCTCGTGTTCTATTTCGGCACCGCCTCGGTCGGAACCGTCGTCGACGTTGCGGTCGGCGTCAACGTCATCGTTGCCGCGGTCCTCGGCGGCCGCCGTACCGTGCTAGGCGCCGCCCTGGGCGCGATCTTCCTGATCGTCGCCGGCGAATTCCTGCGCCCGACGGGCGAGCTGGCGACGTTCATCGTCTCTTTCGTGGCGCTTCTGGTCGTGCTGTTCTTCCCCGGCGGCTTTCTCGGAGCCGCATTGTCGCGCGAGGCACGCTCGTGATGGATGCCCGGATCAACTCCCTTCCCGCACTGCAGGTGCGCGGTCTGACAAAGCGCTTCGGCGGCCTCACCGCGGTCAAGAACCTCAGCCTCGATCTGCACGAAGGCGAGATCCTGGGCCTGATCGGCCCCAACGGGTCTGGCAAATCGACCGCCATGAAATCGATCATGGGCATCGAGCGCCCGACCGGGGGCGAAGTCGTCTTCCAGGGTGAAAACGTCGCGGGGTTGCCGGCGCACAAGATCGCGCGCAAGGGCTTCGGCATGGTGTTCCAGCACTCGCGGCCCTTGAACCGCCAGACCGTGCTCGAAAACATCATGGTCGCGCTCCTGCCCGACAGCCTGCTCACGCTGTTTCCCGACAAGGCCCTCACGGAACGTGCCAAATGGATCGCCGAGCGTGTCGGTCTCGGCGCCGTCATGAATCGCCGGCCACCGACCTTGCCGTTCGCCGATCTGCGCCGGCTCGAGCTTGCGAAGGCGATTGCACGCGATCCCAAGGTCGTGCTGGTGGATGAGCCGTTCGCCGGACTGACGCTTGCCGAGGTCGGCGTCTTTTCCGAGTTGATCCGCAGCTTCCGCGACGAGGGCCGCGCGGTGCTGTTGGTCGACCACAACGTCAAGAGCGTGGCTGCGCTGGTCGATCGCGTGCTTGCGATGTATCTGGGGGAGGAGATCGTTACCGGCCGCGCCGACGAGGTCATGCGCAACGAAACGGTACGGCGTGTCTATCTTGGCGGCGCCATCGAAACTTCGGCGCGGCCCGAAGCCAGCTTCAAGGACAAGGTCCCGGCGCTCGAAGTCAAATCCGTCAGTGTGCATTACGGCAAGGCGCAAGCGCTGGAGAACGTTTCGATCCACATCCATCACGGCGAATTCGTTTCGGTGGTGGGTCTGAACGGAGCCGGCAAGACGACGCTGTTCAATGCGATTTCGGGATTCCTGCCCTACAGCGGCGACATCGTACGCGATAGCGAGAACCTGCGCGGCATCAGCCCTGCAAAGATTGCGCGCAGCGGCATCGTGCAGTGTCCGGAGTCGCGCGAGTTGTTCGGCGAGATGACGGTGCAGGAGAATCTCGACCTTGGCGGACAACATCTGCCCGACGAGGAGAGGGCTCGGCAGCTTGCCTGGCTGTTCGAGCTGTTCCCCATCTTGAGGGAGCGTCAGAACCAGCTGGCGCAGACCTTGTCCGGCGGCGAGCAGCAGATGCTCGCGATCGGCCGCGCGCTGATGATGCAGCCCAAGATCCTCATTCTCGACGAGCCGACGCTGGGGCTGGCTCCCGTCATTCTCGAGCAACTGTCCAAGGCGCTGGAGAAGCTGCGGCAGACGACGCCGATCACGGTGTTGCTGGGCGAGCAGAATGTGACCTTCGCCCTCCCCCACGCCGACCGCGTCTATGTGCTGGAGCATGCGCGCATCGTCTGGGAGGGTGATCCCGGCCGCTTTGCCGCAGAGGCCGGTGAAGGTTATTTGTGAGGGCTGGCGGGCCGCCCCCCGCGCAAGATGCCCTTGAGGATCCCTTAGTCGCTTCCGCGGGGTCCCGCCTCGGCAAGCTCGCGCAACGCGGACGCGTCCAGCACCACGATCGCGCCATGTTCCAGCCGCACCCAGTGACGCGCGGCCCACGCTCGTAGCTGCTTGTTGATGCTCTCGCGTGTCATGCCGACCATTTCGCTGATTTCCTGCTGCGTCATGGCGATGGTCCGGCTTTCGGAATCCGGCTTGCGTTTTTCCGTCAGGCCAAGCAGCGCGCTGGCAAGACGACCGGGCAAATCCTGCAGAATGATCTGCTCGACCTGCTCGCTCGTCGATCGTAAACGCGCGCACAACAAATCGATGAATTTCATCGCGAGCGTCGGCTGGCTCCGCACGAAGGGCAGAAAATCGCGGCGATCGATGACGAAGATCTCGCAATTGGTGTTTGCAGTCGCGTCGGCGGATCGTGGCTGTCCGGTCAGCACCGCCATCTCGCCGAACGTCTCGCCAGGACCGATCACATTGAGGATCGCGTTGCGGCCGTCGGGGGAGGAGATGCTGATCTTCACCGTGCCGCTGATCACCGCGTAGAGGCTGTTGCCGGGATCGTCCTTGGCGAAAATCGTGGCTCCGCGCTTCAAGACGGTGTGCTTGGCATAGCGGCAAAGCTGGTCGAGCGCGTCCGGATCAAGATCCCGGAAGATCTGATGCTGACGCAGGACCGACAATTTGCTGCTCGAAAGGCGGCGAGCATCTCCTGCCTTTTCCTGGGGCACGCGGCTGTGACTCCTGAAGGAACTGCTAGGGACGCAGCCTTTCCCTAGTCAAGGAGAAGGCCATTTTCAACCACAAATGGCTGTTTACTCCGGCTTGTCCGCCCGAATCCCGAGTGGCCAGTACGGACAATTCCACAATCAGATCGTGCCCTGCAGTGACTTTACAACGTAAGCGCTCCACCAGCCCGATGGCCGGTGGGCGCGGCCTGCAACGCTAGAAGCTGCTCCGCTTGCCGCCGGCGCACCGTGCTACGACGGCCGGGTTCGATGATCGGCCCAGGCCAAAGCAGCTGCAAACCCTATGAAGACCGCGACCACGACGATACTGAGAACCACCGCATCAAAAGGCATGCCGACCTCCCCTGGACGTTCGCGATTGAGCATGACTCCCCGGGATCCAGTCCCGAAGGCATGCGATTCGAAAAGCCGCGGTACCCTGCTCCAGACGATCCCTATGCCGCAGCCATCGCCTCGACGCGCGCTGAATCCAAAAGACGAATTCCGCCCGGAATGATCTCGATCACGCCTTCGCGCTCCAGCTTGGTGAAAGTCCGGCTTACCGTCTCGATGGTCAGGCCGAGATAGTCCGCAATGTCCTGGCGGCTCATCGGCAAGGCCACGGTGGCCGAGGGGCCCGTCTGCCGAGTCAGGCGATCGCGCCAGCCGATCAGGAAAGCCGCAACCTTTTCTTCGGCGGAGCGGCGTCCCAGCAACACCATGTGATCCCGCGCCTGGCCCAGCTCGCGAATCGCCAGCTCGTTGATGCGACGCAAGAGATGCGGCTTGTCCTCGGCAAAACGGAGAAAGGAGGCCTTGGAAAACCGGCAAACCTCGACCGAACCGATGGCGTCGGCCGAAAAGTTGTTCCGCTCGGCCGTCGCCATGCCCAGGAAATCGCCGGGCAAGGCAAATCCCACGATCTGGCGGCGGCCGTCGGGCAGAAGCTTATAGAGCCGCATCACGCCTTCGAGCAGATTGTAAAATGACGCCGTCATCTCCTCCTCGGCGAACACCGTCTCACAGGGCGCGAAGTGGACGTGGCGACCAAGATGCTCGAAGATCTGCATCTCGGACGGCTCGAGTGAACCACAGATGCTGAAGTGGCGTACCCAGCAGTCGGAACAGGGTTGTCCGTTCGGCTCGATTGCGGCCACAGAAGCCTTCATCCATAACTCCGAGAGAGCTACTGGGCGGGTCGCCCAACGCGCTCGCCAGTCCCATTAATCTGGGTTCATCTTAATCGAATGTGCGAATGGCCATTGATACAAATCAAATAGGGCCTCAGTCACGCCACTATCTTGCGCCCGAAATTCACGAGATTGGTTACGATGCTGCGATTTACCCTGTGCCAGGCCTTAATTGCCCTGATGGTAGCGACACAGTCCGTGGCAGCTTCTCCCCAGCAACGTGGCAAAGCCTACGCCCAGGCCCATTGCGCGCGCTGCCATGCGATAGGCCGGAGTGGCCGTAGCGCGTTTGAGCCCGCCCCGCCCTTCCGGAGCCTCCACCTGCGGTATCCCGTGGAGACGCTTGGCGAGGCCCTGGCGGAGGGCATCAACACCGGCCATCCGGCGATGCCCGAATTCGTGCTCGATCCCGACCAAATTCACGACCTGCTGTCGTATCTGAAGACCCTGGAATAGGCCGCCAAGCGCTTCCGGCTTTGATGCAATCAAAGCCGATCTCATCTTCTGCGGAAAATCCACTTTGCCCCAAACGCGGCTCTTCGGGGCCGGAAAATGCCCTATAGTGCCTGAACGGTCCAGCCGATCACGTCTTTGGCGATCCGCCCAAAGGCGTCGTTGAATGCAGCGACCGCGGCCGCCGGCTCGACCTGATCCAGCTTCTGGCTCTCCTCGAACAAGCGGGAGGCGATCACCTTGCCGCTCTTGTCCACGAGCCTCGCCGAGAATGCAATTTCCGCCGCCGGTTCTGCGTCGGCCACGATCCCGAAGCGCCTGAGGTCGATCAGGAGCTGAAAGTCCGGTTGCCCGATATCCGTGCTGCGCACCGGCGCATGGGCCATCTCGTAGTTTTCAAATGTGTCGAGGAGCCTGGCCTGCAGCAGTTTCGGAAGGCTGTCGGCCCAGAGGAAATCGGCGAAGTCAGGATGATCCTTCGCCGGCGAGAACAGCATGCGCTGCGTCTCAAGCATGGCGACCGCCGTCGGTTCGGGAATCGCCAATTGTCCCTTGATCGCCTTGACGGGGATCCCAAGGTTTTGCGGCGCCCGCAGATCGTAGGTGACCTTCTGCGCGGGGGCGCCACCGCCGGTCATCTTCTCCAGCCCCGCTATGATTCCGTCGAGCTTTCCGGTGTTGCGCGCGAGGCCATCGGAGAAAACCTTGAAGTTGGCGATGGTGTCCTTCAGCGGCTCCGAGTTCTCCGACAGCACCGCATCGACCTTGCGAAGCGCATCGCGCGCGGCCTGCGTCATGCTCTGGCCGGCGCCGGGCTCAGCAGTCAGGGTGGGCATCTGACCCGACGGCGGCGGCGCCGAACCGCCTTCCAGCGCGATCACCGGAACGCCGGTCAGGCCCTGAAACTCGAGTCCGACCTTGGTGTCGGCGCGTACCGGAGTTGACGTTGCTACCGAAATGGTCGCGTTGACACGGCGCGGATTGTCGGCGACGAGGCTGAGATTGGTGACTTCACCGACGCGGATGCCGTTGAACAGCACGCCTGCCCCGACCAGGAGGCCGGGCACGGAGCCGTCGAACTGCACATGGTAGGTCGTGCGCGGACCGAGGCCGCCGGTGTTATTCAGCCAATAGACGAAGCCGAAGACCGCGACGATTGCCGCCAGAACGAAGGCGCCGATCAGGACGAAGGGAGCGCGGGTTTCCATATTTTTCAACTCGCTTGAGGTTGCAACATCTGGGAGCGCTTGCCGTGGAAGTAGGCCCGCACCCAGGGATGCTGGGATTGCAGCAATTCGCGCATCGGTCCGATCGCGACGATCTTGCCGTCCGCCAACGCGGCGACGCGGTCGCAGACCGTGGTGAGACTGGCGAGATCATGGGTCACCATGAATACGGTCAGCCCAAGGGTCTTTTGCAATGTCTTGATGAGGGTGTCGAAGTCACCGGCTGCGATCGGGTCCAGCCCCGAGGTCGGCTCGTCGAGAAAGACAATTGCCGGATCGAGTGCGAGCGCGCGTGCCAGCGCCACGCGCTTGGTCATGCCGCCCGACAATTCAGCGGGAAACTTGTCGCCATCTTCAGGCGAAAGGCCCACCATTTCCAGCTTGGCGGTGGCGATCTCATCCATCAGCGTCTGCGACATCTCCAGATTTTCGCGCAAGGGAAACTGCACGTTCTGCCGCACCGTGAGCGAGGAAAACAGCGCGCCTTGCTGGAAGAGAATGCCCCATTGGCCGGCCACGCTGTGCATGGTCCGATCCAAGGCCGCGCCGATCGGTCTGCCCATGACCTCGATTTCCCCGCCCCATTTGGGGATCAGCCCGATGATCGTTCGCATCAGCACCGATTTGCCGCCGCCGGACGCGCCGACCAGACCCAGGATTTCCCCTTTGCGCACATCCAGCGACAAATGGTCGATCACGACCTGCCGGCCAAAGCCGACCATGAGATCGCGAACGCGGATTGCGAATTGCTCGGCGGCCTGCTGCATCGCTACATTCCGATCGACGCGAAAAAGACCGCGAAAAACCCGTCCAGCACGATCACCAGGAAGATGGACTTCACCACCGAGGTCGTGGTCTGCCGGCCGAGTGATTCGGCGCTGCCCTGGACTCGCAACCCTTCGCTGCAGGCGACAATACCGATCACCAGCGCCATGAACGGCGCCTTGACGATGCCGACCTCGAAAGAGTTGACGGATACGGCTTCCTGCAGGCGCGCGATGTAAATCGAAGGCGACATACCGCCGTAGAATTGCGCCACCAGGCCGCCGCCATAGAGCGCAGCCATCGATCCGATGAAGGTCAGAATCGGCAACGCGAACACCAGAGCAGCGACGCGGGGCAGAACAAGAACATCGACAGGGTCGAGGCCCATCGTCGACAAGGCATCGATCTCCTCGCGCATTTTCATCGAACCGAGTTCGGCGGTATAGGAGCTCCCCGAACGGCCGGCCACCATGATCGCGACGATCAGCACGCCGAGTTCGCGCAGCACCAGAATCCCCACCATGTCCACCGTATAGGACTCGGCGCCGAATTTGCGGAAGTGGAAGAAACCCTGCTGGGCGATGATCGCGCCGATCAAAAAGGTGATCAGCACCATGATCGGGATCGCCTGCCAGCCGATCCTGTAGAGCTGGTAGACGAGCGATGTCAGCCGCAGCGACCGTGGCCTGCGCAATACGCCGATCAGGGCCATGAACAGTGCGCCCAACATGTCCAGGAAAACGGTGACATCTTCCCGCAAACTCAGCGTGGCGCGGCCAATGTCGCCCAGCTTGGCCAGCGCCGGAGTGGGGGTGGGTGGAGGGGCGGGATTGTGATGATTGACCTGGCGTACCTCATCCATGAGGCCGGAGTAATTGTCGGCCACGCCGACCACTTCCGCAGGATGGCCGGCTGCCCCGGCGCGCCGGGTCAGCTTTTCAAGGAGCCATGCGCCCAACGTATCGAGCTCCTTGACCCCGGCCATATCAAGCCGCACGGCCGTCGACCGTCCGAGCTGGGATGCCACTGTCTCAGTGAGGAGCTCCAATCTGGTGACATTGGCCGCGATCCAGGCGCCACCCGGATGCAGCTCAAGCATATCGCCGGATGGCGTAGCCGTTAGCACAGGTTCGGACATCAAGACTCAAGTTCCCTTCAATACCGGCCGCTTCGAACGGATTGCGGATTGCGGAGTTATCCTAGCTACTAAGCCCTTGCGCCGCATCTTGATTGACCTGTCTCAACCACCGGTTCGGTGGGGCTGTTGACGCAAATCAAAAGCCTCGCAGGGGTCTCGTCTAGGATTTTCGGGATTTTCAAGCGAGGTCCGGCCATGTTTGATCAAAGCGCGTTGCGAGACGAGCTGCAGTCCTTGAAGGTAGATTTGGCGAGCCTTCTGAACACGACCGGGGAGGATATCCTCAACAGCTCAAAATCGCGGGCCCAAGCACTCGCCGACCAGATCAGGGCGGCGCTGGGCGATTTCGGGGAGGTGCTCAGCGAGGAAGAGGGGCAGCTGGAGAAGCTGATATCCGACCGTCCCATCGCCTCGATCGCCTCGGCCTTTGCTCTTGGCGTGGTGGTCGGCCTCGCATTGAGGAGGCATTAGGGTGAACAGCGAGAACGTCGTCAAGCATCTGCGCGCGCTCTGGCGCACCGACAGGATCATTGCCGATATCAGGTTGCGGCAGTTGCTGATCGGCCTTGGCCTGCGCGCGTTCGCGGCTCTGATCGCGGCATTCGGGCTGGCGATGCTGGAGCTCGCAGCCTACTTCGCACTGGTGCAGGAATTGAGTGCAATCTACGCAGCCCTCATTCTCGGCGCAGTCAATTTTGCGATCGCCGCGGCCCTGTTTGCGTTCGCCGCCAGGCAGCCGACCGGACGCGAACTGGAGCTTGCGACCGAAATTCACGGGAGCTCGATCGAAGCGCTGCAACGCGAGGCGCGCGCGCTGCAATCGGAGATATCCGGAATGGTCCACCACCCGCTGAACAGCGTCCTGCCTTCGCTGATCATACCTTTGATCACGATCATCGCCAGAAATCTGAAGAGGCCGGCTGCGACCGCGTCGAGCGAGCCGACCGCGAACGATCGGGAGTGAACGTAGCGGCAACCCGCTGACAAGGGACGATCGGCCGGTGCAAGACCGGCCTCAAAGTTTGAGCCGGACCTTGCAGATATCGGCTTCGAAAGGGTCCGACTTCACCTCGAAGCCCAGACTGCGGCACATCTCCAGCATGACGATGTTTTCGCGCAGAACGTCGCCCGAGATCGCCTTGAGGCCTTCGGATCTTGCGTACTCTATGATGAGCTGCATTAGCGCCCACCCCAGTCCCCTGCCCTTCAGTTCGGAACGCAGCAGGATCGCGTACTCGCCGGTCTCGTAAATCGAATCCGAGTGGATCCGCACCACCCCGGCCAGTTCGTTGCTCGCCTCGTCCAATGCGACGAAGGCCATCGCGCGCGCGTAGTCCAGCTGGGTCAGGCGCGCGATGAACTGATGCGTAAACTCCCTCATCGGTGCAAAGAAGCGCAGGCGCAGGTCGTCGGGCGTGACATGGCGCAAGAGGTCGTGGATCGCCGGTTCATCCTCGGGGCGGATCGGACGCACGAAGACCCGCCAACCCTCCCTGATCTGAATGTGTCGCTCCCATTGCGACGGATACGGTCGCACCGCGAAATTGGCCGGTCCAGATCCCTTGAATTTCGGCACCACGCGGCCGACGGCAACGCGCGCATCGACCGCCATCACTCCATTTTCGTCCGCCAGCAATGGATTGATATCGAGCTCGCGAATCTCTGGAATATCGATAGCCATCTGCGAGAGCTTGACCAGAACCATCGCCACCGCATCCTGCCTGACCGCGGGCACGTCGCGGTAGGCTCGCAAGAGCCTGGAGACACGAGTCCGCGCGATCAGATCGCGCGCCAGTTGCAGATCGAGAGGCGGCAGCGCCAAAGCCTTGTCGTTGATGATCTCGACCGCGATGCCGCCGCGGCCAAAAACCACCACGGTACCAAAGGTCGGGTCGTCGGCGAGTCCGAGGATCAGCTCGCGCGCTTTTGCCCGCACCACCATCGCCTGCACGATGACGCCGGACATCCGCGCTTCCGGGCGCAACGACTTTGCGCGGGCCATGATTTCGAGAGCCGCGGCGTGCACCGCCTCAGGGCTGGTGAGGTTGAGCACAACACCACCAACATCGGATTTATGGACAATGTCGCGCGAATTGATCTTCAGCACGACCGTTGCGCCCTGCGCGAATAGCTCGGAGGCATAAGCCACTGCCTGCTCGGGATCGGCCGCGGCGAAAGTCGGCACCATCGCGATATCGTAGGCCTCCAGCAGCTGCCTGGTCTCGACCGGATCCAGCCACTGGCGGCCGTCAGCAAGCGCCTTGCCGACAACCAGCCTCGCGCCTTCGATATCGGGTGCAAAAGTGCTGGGCATGGCGGGCGGCACCTGCATGAGCGCGTCCGCCACTTCGCGATGGCGCACCAGATGCATGAAGCCGCGCACCGCATCATCTTCGGTCGGATAGTTGGGGATTCCGGCACTGTTGAGCACCTCGATCACCTTTGGTTCTGCACCGACCCAGGCCGCCAGCACGGGCTTGGCCAAATGGGGATGCCGCTTGCGGTAGCCATCCACCAGTCTGGTAATCGTGGCGGCACTCTCGTCGGACGGCGCGAGTGCGGTTTGCACGTTCAAGACCAGGATCGCGTCATTGCCGGAATCGGACAGCAGGACCTCGAGCGCAGCGGCGTAGCGCGCGGCATCGGCATCGCCGACGATGTCGATGGGGTTCGACCGGGACCAGGTTTCCGGCAACACCGCATCGAGCTTCTCGCGGATGGCGGGCGCGAGCAACGCCGGAATGCCATCGAGTTCGACGAGACGGTCGACCGCAAGCACCCCGATGCCGCCGCCATTCGTCAGGATCGCCAGTCGCTTTCCCGGTGGCGATTTCACCCTCTCCAGGGTCTCGGCACAATCGAACAACTCGCGCAGATCGGAGACGCGCAAGATGCCGGCACGGCGGAATGCAGCATCGTAGACTGCGTCCGAGCCAGCCAATGCGCCGGTGTGGGTCGCGGCAGCTCTCGCGCCTAGCGCCATGCGCCCGGATTTCACCACTACGACCGGCTTGATCCTCGCTGCGGCGCGCGCCGCCGACATGAACTTGCGCGCGTCCTCGATCGCCTCGACGTAAAGCAGGATCGCGCGGGTCCGACCGTCCATTGCAAAATAATCGAGCAGATCGGCAATATCCACATCGAGCTGATCGCCGATCGAAACGATCCCGGAAAAACCTACGTCCCGCTGGGCCGCCCAATCGACCATGCCGGCAGCGATCGCGCCTGACTGCGAGATCAACGCCAGCGACCCGGCCCGGGGCATGTGCGCGGAGAAGCTCGCGTTCAGGTTTGCGCCCGGAATCATGATACCAAGGCAGTTTGGCCCAATCAGGCGCATGCCGTGTCTCTGTGCCGCGCGCTCAGCCGCGTCTGCAAGCGAACCCGGCCCGTGGCCGAGACCGGACGAAACGATGAGGGCGCCGGCACACCCCAACCTTCCAGCCTGGTCGATGATATCAGGAGTAGCCGCAGGCGGCGCCGTAATGGCGACCAGTTCGGGTACGAATGATAGCTGTTCAAGCCTGTCGACGGAGGACATGCCATCGATCTCGGCATATCGGGAATTCACCAGGCCGACCCGGCCATTGAATTTCGCTTTCAGAATATTCCCGAGAATGGCGCGGCCGACCGAGCCTCGGCGGGGGCTGGCGCCAACCAGCGCGATAGACCGCGGCAACAACAGGTTGTTCAAGCGATAAGTCGACATCTGTGCACTCGTCCGGCTAGTGGTCCCATTTTGGCGTTTGCGAACGTCAAACCCGTTTCACCAGAGTTCGCCTCACCCACGATAGATTTGAACGATCAGGACGCCAACCGTTCCCTATCGCAACTTCATCACTTGATTGGAGGCGCTCCTGGCAATGCCCACTCCCGTCCCCCAAATATTGGGGGCGCTATCGCTCGGCGGCCGCGCTTTGACGAGAGTCAAAATCGCGATTCCAGGCCGGTATATTGAGTATCCGGACGACGTTTTGCGAGGAGAACCAAGGATGCGTGCCATGGTATTGTCCGCGCCGGGGTCATCCCTGCAGTTGCAGGAGCGGCCGGATCCCCAGCCGGGCGATGGAGAGATCCGAGTCAGGGTGAGCGCGTGCGGGGTCTGCAGAACCGACCTTCACGTCGTTGATGGCGAGCTCCCTGCCATCAAGTATCCGATCATTCCTGGCCATGAAATTGTCGGCCGGGTCGATTGCGTCGGCAGCAACGTGACGACACACCGCATCGGCGATCGCGTTGGAATACCCTGGCTGGGATATACTTGCGGGGTTTGTCGGTTTTGCCGACAGGGCATGGAAAACCTTTGCGACCGTCCGCTCTTCACCGGCTATACGCGGGATGGCGGTTTCGCGAGCCACACCATTGCGGATGCGCGTTACGCCTTCCCGCTTGGCGAAGAGGGCGATGATGTTTCGATCGCTCCGCTCCTGTGCGCCGGCCTGATCGGATGGAGATCCCTAGTCATGGCCGGAAACGCGGATCGGCTTGGCATTTACGGCTTCGGTGCGGCCGGGCACATCATTGCCCAGATCGCACGCTGGCAGGGCCGCTCAGTCTATGCGTTCACGCGAAGCGATGACCTCGCGGCGCAGGATTTTGCCCGTCGGCTCGGCGCGGTGTGGGCCGGCGGCTCGGATACCCTGCCAGAGCAGCCACTCGATGCCGCCATCATCTATGCCCCGGCTGGCGAACTGGTTCCGGCGGCGCTGCGAGCGGTGCGCAAGGGTGGTCGCGTGGTCTGCGCCGGTATTCACATGAGCGACATACCAAGCTTCCCCTACGATATTCTCTGGGAAGAACGGCAATTGGTATCGGTAGCCAATCTGACCCGCCAGGACGGGCTGGATTTCCTGAAAATTGCGCCGCAGGCCGGCGTCAAGACGCAAACGACGGCCTTCCCGCTCGATCAGGCCAACGAAGTTCTGACCAAGTTGCGAACGGGACAACTCCTGGGCGCCGCCGTACTTAGACCGTGAACCAGGGCTTGTGAGAGATGGCGGCTTCAGGGACAAGCGGCGCTCAGATGCAAGAACGCGTCTTTGCATTCCTGACCGATCCCACCGCTCATTCCGACGTCCACAGGATCGACACGCATGCCGCATCGGTCTTTCTGGAAGGCAATCGCGCGCTGAAGATCAAGCGCGCCGTCCGTTTTCCTTTTCTGGATTATTCGACCCTGGAGAAACGAAAAGCCGCCTGCGAACAAGAGATCAATATCAACAGGCGGTTCGCGCCGCAAATCTACCACCGGGTCGTGGCGATCACCCAAAGCGCCGATGGCTCCCTGAGCCTCGATGGAAACGGAACGCCGGTCGAATATGCGATCGATATGATGCGGTTCGACGAAAACGAGACCATCGACCACATCGCACGCGCCGGTTCTCTCGATCGGGGTCTTGTTGATGCGATTGCCGACTCAATCGCATCGTCTCATCTGAAGGCCCCACGGGTGCGGCCGGATTCCTGGCTGCAATCTATTCCCAAGATCATCGACGACAATACGGAGGGCCTCCGAGCCGCCGCCTTGTTTCCCGCAGATGAGGTAGAAGAGCTGAGCATAGCATCCCACGCAGCATTTTCCCGCGTTCGCCACATCCTGGAGCAACGGGGCGAACAAGGCTATGTCCGACGCTGCCACGGCGACCTGCATTTGGCCAACATTGTCTTAATCGAACAAAAGCCGGTCCTATTCGATGCCATCGAATTTGACGAAAGGATCGCCTCGATCGATGTACTTTACGACCTGTCATTTCCGCTGATGGATTTGCTCCGCTATGGCAGGCGAGAGGCCGCAAACGGGCTTTTCAATCGCTACCTCTCGATCACGCCGGTCGAGAACCTCGAGGCGCTCTCGACCCTTCCGCTGTTGATGTCGATCCGCGCCGCTATTCGTGCGCTTGTGCTGTCTGCGCGGATCGATCGCGCAGATTCCCGGAGGGCAGCGATTATCGACGACGCATGCGCCTATTTCGATCTGGCGAAACGATTGATCCGTCCGCGTCCGCCCCTCCTGGTGGCCGTTGGCGGGCTGTCTGGCACCGGGAAGTCCGTTTTGGCACGCTCCCTTGCGCCCCACATCATGCCCGAGCCCGGCGCCGTCCTCCTGCGCAGTGACGTCCTGCGAAAGCAGCTCTTCGGCATCGATGAAAAGGATCGGCTGCCGGAAGGCGCGTACCGGCCGGAGGTCACCGGCCAAGTCTACGATATCCTCGCCGAACGCGCCGGTCGCGCCGTCGCACAGGGACATTCCGTGATCGTGGACGCGGTGTTTTCCCGCGACACTGAGCGGAAAGCTGTGCTGGATGTAGCGCGCGGCTCGAACACCCACTTCATCGGACTCTTTCTGGTCGCAGACGTCAGGACCCGGCAAGACCGGGTTGCATCGCGCATCGGAGATGCTTCGGATGCGACGGCGGAGGTCGCCCGCCTTCAAGAACAGTACGACATCGGCACCATCGACTGGGCAATCATCGATGCATCCGGAACGCCTGAGGCGACCTTGAGCGAGTGCCAAGCAAGGATCGCCGAATTCGAAAAGGCCTAGTTCCCGCCCGTCGCCCCCTCAAATGTCCCATTTGCCAGATTCATCAAGGAAGATTGCACCGCGCTCGAAATTGCCTCGAACAGCGGGTGCCTCCGATCGCGCCTTGAGATTGAACGCGGCCATGCCGTGCGGCGTGGCATTTCGTATCATCGCGCAACGTCACCTTGCGGCCTTGGGCAGGTGCCGAGAAGCAACCTGCAGGGGCGACCCGGACGCCTTGCACAATATGCGCGTTGCCCTCACACACCTGCGAGCCGCCATCCAGCTTTTTTCGCCAATGGTCGATGACGCCGTCAGACCACGAATATGGAGCGAATTGAAGTGGCTGAACGGCGAGCTTGGCGCTGTGCGTGACCTGGACGTAGCCATCGAGCAGATCGCTGCCGTCAACCCCAAGCGACCGCTGACGATCCCTCATTTTGCTTCGTGGCGCAAAAAAGGCGCCGACAGTCATCGCCAATTGGCGCATTCGCTTCGATCCGTCAGATTTCAGCGCCTGATCGCGCGAACCTCGACCTGGATCACGCGTGGCCCCTGGAGCACCACGGCAGACAAGCGGGCGGCCAAAAGACGCGCTATTCCGGTTGGAGCCTATGGTGCTCGCAAATTGGCGCAATGGGAGAAGAAGCTGCTTCGAAAATGCCGCAAGATACGTGACCTGGATCCCAGGAAGCGGCATCGCCTGCGCATCTTCAACAAGCGCATCACCTGTTCCATCGAGTCGTTTTCAGACCTGCTTCAGGACGAAGTACTTTCGAAACAGAAGGCGGCGTTGAAACCGTTGCGGAAGGCCCAACGCTCTCTTGGAAAACTCAATGATGACGTGAGGGGCCGTGCGCTCGCGAATTCGTTGCGCAGGAGCGGAATCCCCACACCCCTGCGCGGCCTCGAACCCAAGCGCAAAAAGCAGCTGCTACGGATTGCTGAAAAGGCTTATCACAAGCTGGCGTCACTGAAATTGATTTAGGACCAGCAGCGCCAGTCCTCTCGCGGCAGTCACAAACGAACGTAGTCGCCAGGTGCATCCGGCAGGTTCTGAACCCCCGCAACACCCACGGGTGGCGGCTCGCACGACCCGCCGGATTTCGCAGCCAGCCATCCGGTCCACTCGGGCCACCACGAGCCCTCGTGGCGCGGCGCCAGCTTCAACCACTCATCGGGCCCGACATAGGGTGCATCCGCGCCCTTCGTCATCACCTGGTACGTGTGCCCTGGCTCACTCGGCGGCGCAACCACGCCTGCGTTGTGTCCACCGCTCGTCAAGAGGAAGGTTACGTCGCTGTCCACCTGGTAATGGATCTTGTAGACTGATTTCCACGGCGCCACATGATCCCTGACGGTGCCGACCACGAACATCGGCGTGTGGATATCTGACAACGAGATCGACCTGCCTTCCACCAGATAGCGGCCTTCGGCCAAATCGTTGCGCAGGAACAGTTTGCGCAGGTACTCGGAATGCATCCGGTAGGGCAGACGCGTGGCATCGGCATTCCAGGCCATCAGATCGCTCGACGGCGCCCGCTCGCCCATCAAGTAGTCACGTGAGACGCGCGACCAGATCAAGTCGTTGGAGCGCAGGAGCTGGAAGGCGCCGGCCATCTGCGTGGTGTCGAGAAAGCCGCGCTGCCACATCATGTCTTCGAGAAAGGCGACCTGGCTCTCGTTGATGAATAGCGTCAGTTCGCCAGCCTCGGTGAAGTCTGTCTGCGCGGCCAGCAGCGTGATCGACTTCAGCCGATTGTCACCTTCGCGTGCCATCGCGGCACTGGCGATCGAGAGTAGTGTCCCGCCGAGGCAATAGCCCAGCGCGTGAATCCGCCGACCCGGCTCGATCACATTGATCATCGCCAACGCAGCCTGGATACCGAGCGTGCGATAATCGTCAAAGGCGACATCGCGATCTTCCGCGCTAGGGTTACGCCAGGAAATCATGAAGACGGTAAAGCCCTGCCCCGTCAGATATTTCACCAATGAATTCCGCGGCGAGAGGTCGAGAATGTAGTATTTCATGATCCACGCCGGCACAATCAAGATGGGCTCAGGCCGCACCTTTTCGGTCGTGGGAAAGTACTGGATGAGTTCGATCAGGTGGTTACGGAAAACGACCTTGCCGCGTGTCGTTGCGACGGTCTTGCCGACGATGAATTCCTGATCTTCGGTTGGTTGCTTGCCCGACGACAGCAGACGCATCAGATCGCTGCACCAATTCTGAAATCCGAAGATGAAATTCTCACCGCCGCTCTGGAACGCCCTCTGCAGCACTTCAGGGTTTGTCGCAGCAAAATTGGATGGCGCCAGCATGTCCAAAACCTGCCTTGCGGAGAACTCGACCACGGCCTCGTTTGAAGGCGCGACCCCGCGTATGCCGGTGGTGGCGTTATGCCACCATTGCTCTCCCAACAAGAAAGATTGCGCAAGCAAGTTGAATGGCGGACTTTCCCATTCCGGCCTGGCAAAGCGGTGATCGTGCGGCTGCGGTTTGACCAGCGACCAAGGGGCTTGATTGGGCTCGGCGGACCGAAGGGCAAGGTCAAAAAGCCGGCTTGCGCTGCTCAGGGCTTCCTGGCTGATGTCAGCTTGACGCTGCGGAGCCGCGGCCAAATGCGAGGCCCAATCGATGTAAGCGAGCGAGAGCGCGACCGGGGAAATGCCACCCGTCAAACGCGCTACCATCGCGCTGAACGCTCGATCGGCCGCATGATCTTCGGATTGTGGATATTGTCCTGATTCCGGCGTCTGACTCGCCCGGCTATCGGCCTGGTATGGCTCTTCCTGAGCCTGGGCGGGATGCGGCAACAGGGTCGCTTCGGCCTTAGGCATGACTGCTGGGGTGGACTGCTGCACGGTTATCTCTTCGTGTTGGTAATTCAGGCCCGAGACGTCCGAGTGACGATCCATTAGCCGTTCGATGGCTCGCCAATCAAATTCGAAACCCTGTCGATCATTCGCCGACTGTGCTTAAAGAGTCGTTCGCAATCGCGGCGAATAAAATCAATTTGGTGTTGGCCGCATTCTTCGTACATGGTTCTCATGTTATTGACCGAATGAGCGCTGGCCAGTTTGGAAACGAATTCTGCGAACAGATGCGTCTCGGTTCGCGCCCGGTCGAACCATTCGTCGGCGAGGAAAACGATCTCCTCGAGGAGCACCTGTTGGGCGCCGAACAGCAGGTCCAGCATATGCTTGTTCGCTTTGCCAATCTGCTCTGCGGAGGCAATCGGAGGCTCGGTCTTTCCGGCGCGGAGGTGGGACAGTTCAGCCATCAATAGCCTCCTGAACTCCAGATCAGACCTCTGGATACGGCACCGCAAAAGGCCCATATTGAGCTGCATCAAGCCGGGGGACATGATAGGGCTTGACCTTGATCAAATCGCGATAAAGTAACCGGAATAATTTACTCTGATATCGGTGCAATCTCGAGCTTTTCGGAGTCCCCATGCGCGCCCACCAGATCATGACAAAGCCTGTCATAACCGTCAGCCCCGACGCGACCATCGTCGAAGCCGCCAATCTAATGCTGCAAAGGCACATCAGCGGGCTTCCTGTGGTCGATTCGAGCGGCGAGCTCGTTGGTATCGTCTCGGAGGGTGATTTCATCCGCCGCAGCGAAATCGGCACGCAGCGCAAGCGCGGCCGCTGGCTGCGTTTCATTCTTGGCCCTGGCAAATCGGCCTCGGATTTCGTTCAGGAGCATGGCCGCAAAGTCTCGGAAGTGATGACCAAAACACCACTGACCATCACCGAAGATACGGCGCTCCCCGAGATCGTCGAGTTGATGGAAAGGAACCATGTCAAGCGGCTGCCGGTCGTTCAGGACGGCAAGATAGTCGGCATCGTGTCGCGCGCCAATTTGTTGCAGGCTGTGGCAAGCCTTGCCAAGGAGGTTCCCGATCCGACCGCCAATGACGACCACATCCGCGATCGCGTCATCGCTACCATGGAGAAGAATGACTGGTGCCCGTTCGGCCTGAGCGTCATCGTCAAGGACGGCATCGTTCACCTCAGCGGCGTCATCACCGAGGAGCGGGCACGCGAGGCCGCCAGGGTCGCGGCCGAGAACGTTGAGGGCGTGAAAAAAGTGCACGACCATCTATGCTGGGTCGACACCATGTCCGGCATGTACCTGAACTCGCCTGAAGACGAGCAGCTGGCAAAGACCGGCTGAGCGATCACAACAGCTTTCCATCCTGCCCGAAAAACGGGTGCGGCCCGTCAAAGAACCCGATCGGCACCTGGTGGGTCACAACGGTGCCGAAACCGTCTCCGGGAAACCAGGCATGAAGGTGGAAGGCGGGCTGTTCGACCTTGAAGATAGGCTCACGCAGATGCGTGAGATCAAGGTCGACAGCGTGATTGGGCGCCGGGCAGATCGTGCAAGGACGGCCTGCGAACATGGTCAACGTCGCGCGATGAACATGGCCACAGGCTATGAGCTGGACACGCGGATGGTATCGGAGGATCGCATCCAGTTGGTCTGAATTGTGCAGGTTCTGGCGATCCATGTGCCATATGCCGGCCATGAAGGGTGGATGGTGCAGGAACACAAGCGCCGGCTTCTCTTTCGATGAAGCCAGCGTCGTTTCCAGCCACTGCAGCGTCGGCGCACTCAGTTCGCCATGGGGTTTCCCGGGCACGCTCGAATCGACGAGCAAGAGATCGAGCCCGCCAATCTCGATCCGTTGATCGAGCGGTCCGGAGGAGGCGGGATAGGCAGCTTGGGGGAACGTCGCTCGCAACAGTTCGCGGCTGTCATGGTTGCCCGGGATAGCTGCAAACGGCAGCTTCAATAGCTCGAGCAGACGCCGCAGGTGGTCGTACTCCTGCCTGGTTGGGGTATCCGCCAGATCACCCGAAATCACCACGAAATCAGGTGCGGGGTCCAGGGCGTTGAGCGTAGCCACGCATCGTTCAAGTGCCTTTGCCGTATCGACTCGGCCATAGGCGAGCGCGCCCGGCGCCTTGATATGCAAATCGGAAATCTGGGCGATGAAAAGCGGCTTTGACGGCATTGCTCGTCAGCTCTCCGGCGGCAACAGGCGAACGGCATCCGGCGCAATCATAAGTCCGATCCGATCGCCGGCCTTTGCTTGTATCGAATTCGGCGCATCAACGGTCAAGGGCTGCTGTGCCGCCCCGCTGATGACCAGGCGTTGACGGTCGCCGACAAAGCTAACGCTGTCGACCGTGCCCGACAGCGGGGCATTGCCCAGAGCAACAATCCCGATCGTTTCGGGACGGATCATGGCGACAGCGCCGGGCAGGTTGTCCTTGCCGCTGATCGGCAAGCGACCACCCGGCAGCACGAGCTGGCCGTTCTCGACTGGCGACTCGACGATGTTCGCCGCTCCGATAAATTCGGCAACGAAGCGATTCTTGGGCGCAAAATAGATTTCGCGTGGAGAACCGATCTGCGCGATCGCGCCCTTGCGCATCACCACGATGCGGTCCCCGAGCGCCATGGCCTCCGCCTGATCATGCGTAACATAGATCGTGGTGATGCCAAGCGCGCGCAGCAGACGGTCGAGTTCACTGCGCAGACGCTCGCGAAGCGCCGCATCAAGAGCCGTCAGCGGCTCGTCAAGCAACAGGATGCCCGGCCGGACTGCAATCGCGCGGGCCAGCGCAACTCGCTGGCGCTGCCCACCGGAGAGCTGGTCGACGCGGCGGTGCTCGAGCCCGGTGATATTGGTCAAGGCGACCAATTCGGCAACGCGCGAGGTGCGCTCCGCCCTGGGCATGCCGCGGATTTTCAGGCCATAGCCGATGTTTTCCGCAACCGTCATGTTGGGGAATAGCGCGTAAGACTGAAACACCATACCGACATTGCGACGCTCGATCGGCACCGTCGTCATGTCCTTGCCGTCGAACAAAACCGTGCCGCCGGAATCGGGCAGTTCGAGGCCAGCGATGATCCGCAGCAGCGTGGTCTTGCCGCAGCCGGAGGGCCCGAGCAGCACCAGGGTTTCGCCGCATGCAATCTCCAGAGTTGCCGGCTCGAGCGCACGCGTCCCGTCGGCAAAGGTCTTGCCGCAATTCTCGATCCGAACGGCCGCGCCATGTCCGCCGGCCACACTCATTTCGCCTCCTCCCTGTCGGCGAAAAGTTGCATCGCAACCAGTAGCGGGATGATCATGATGAAGAAGATCAGCGTATAGGCAGACGCCACCTCCAGTCGCATCGAGGCGTAGCTGTCGGCAAGGCCGATCGGCAACGTCTTGGTCAACGGGGTGTGCAGCATCCAGGTCAGATTGAACTCGCCGAGCGAAAGGGTCACCACCATCAGGCTGCCCGCGAGAATGCCAGGCACGGCATTGGGAACGATCACGTCGCGAAAGCGCTGCCATGGCGAAGCACCGAGCGACGCGGCGCCTTCATCGAGCGTCTTGATATCGACGGCGGCAAACACGGCCATCACCGATCGCACCATGAACGGCATGGTGAAGACGACATGGCCAACCAGGATGAAAAGCCAGGAACGGCGAAACTCATTCAAGCCCCCATAGGTCAGCAGAAGCGCAAGCGCGATCGCGAGGCCGGGAATGGCGAGCGGCAGAGTGATGATCTCTTCGATCATCCGCGAAATCTTGCCGCCCCTTACATGGAGGGCATAGGCGGCGGGCACGCCGGCCGCCAGGGTGACGGCAAGTGTTGCAAACGCAATGACGAAGGAAAGCAGGATGGTGCCAGCATAGAGGTCCCAGACCTGGGCAACCCATTGCAGGGTCACGCCGGATTGGATCCCGCGAAAGTAGTTCGCGGTGACACCGGCGGTCATGGACAGCCCCGCCGGGACCATGAGGAATGCGGCGACAAGGAGGGTGAAGAGGAACTGGCCGGCAAAGATCAGGCGATCACGCATGGCATCATCCGGCGGCAGCCACCGCGCTGCCGCTGAAGGATCGGGCGAGCGCCAGAATGAACCAGGTGATGATGCCGAGCCCAACCGACAGAGCCGCCGAAGTCGCGAAGTTCGCTGCCAGGGTGAATTCGGTGTAGATCAGCATCGGCAGCACGTCGATGTCGGTCGCGAGCGTAAAGGCGGTGCCGAATGCGCCCATCGCGGTCGCAAACGCAATGGCGCCCGACGCCACAAAGGCCGGCGCCAGGGCCGGCAGCACTACGTCCCGCTGCACGGCCCAGGGGCTTGCGCCAAGCGAGCGGGCCGCCTCTTCGAGGCCGGGATCGAGCTTCTGCACCGCGGCCATAATGGTCAGGATCACGCGTGGAATCGAGAAATAGAGATAGCCCAGAAAAAGCCCATAGATCGAATAGGCAAAAACCAGCTTCTGCCCGACCAGCCTGCCCGAGAGATCGCCGATGAGACCTTGCCGCCCGGCCAGCAGGATGATCATGAAGCCGACGACCACGCCGGGAAATGCCAGCGGAAAGGTCAGCATGGCGATCAGCACGGATCGGCCTGGGAACCGACGCCGCTGCAGGAACATGCCGGCGATGGTAGCCGCGATCAGTGTCACCACGGTGGTCGCGGTCGCAAGCAGCACGGTGCTGATCAGCGTGGCGCGGTAGCGCGGCTCGACCAGAATCGCGAGGTATCCGGCCACGCCCTGCGGCCCCTCGGCACCGGTGACGACGAGGCGCGCCATCGGCAGCAGGAAGAACGCCGTCGTGACCACGGCGAGCGGCAACAGGCAAAGCCAGACGAAAGATCGATGCGACATCAAGAGATGGTGCCCCTGCCCTTCAAGCCGGCGCACCACATTGCATCAGTGGACCTCGGCGAGATAGCGGTCGACAAAGCCTTTTTGCACGTTTTCCATCTCGCCCCAATCGACACTCTTGGCGCGTGCGTAATCGCTGTCGGGCAAGAACTTGCTTTTGACCGCTTCAGGCAGTTCGATCGGACGTGCCGGGCGGAGATAGGCGTTGGTCCAGATCGCCTGCCCCTTGTCGGACAACAGATAATCCAGCACTTTCTTGGCTTTTTCCTTGTCCGGCGCATTCTTGACCAGACCGACGACGTAAGGAAACACCACCGAGCCTTCGCAGGGAATGACGAATTCGAAATTGCCCTTCTCGGTGTACTTGGCGCGATAGGCGTTAAAATCGTAATCGAAGAGGATCGGCATCTCGCCGGAGACCACGCGGGCATAGGATGTCTGTTTGGGAACGATCGGGGCGTTCTTGCGGAGCTCCTTGAAGAAATTGATCGCGGGATCGAAATTGGAGGCCGATCCCCCAAGGGCAAGATTGACCGCAACCGCCCCGACATAACCGACCGCAGCCGACGTCGGATCGAGATAGCCGACCATGCCCTTGTAGTCGGGCTTCAAGAGGTCCTTCCAGCAGGCCGGCACCGGCTTGCCGCCAAGCGCATCCTTGTTCACGAACAAGCCGAGCGTACCGGAATGTATCGTCGTCCAGTAGCCGTCAGGGTCCTTGAGGCCCGGTGGCACCTGGTCCCAGTTGGCGGGCTTATAGGCCTCCAGCGCGTCCTGCGCTTTCGCCTTCATGCCGAAATTGACGCCGAAATAGCCGATATCGGCGATGGGATTGCTCTTCTCCGCCAGGATTTGTGCCAGCGCCTGGCCGGAGTTCTTGTTGTCGTGCGGAATATCGTAGTTCAGGTCGGCTTTGATCGCCTTGAGCATGGAGGCCCAGTCCGCCCATTCCGGCGGGCAGTTATAGCAAATGACGTCGGCCGCTTTGGCGGACTGCCAGGGCGCCAGGACAGCCAGCGCCAGCAACATCAGGGCAAAACGGACAGGCTTCATGCGACAGGCTCCGATATCGGCGGCAGGATCAAGAGAATGATCACCCACTATAGGTCCCGCATGAAGGATTTGCGACGGAGCGCTTAGCTGTAAGCTGCTATATTGGCTGCAAACTACCCGTCAGATCCAAGAAAAATCGAAGGAAACTCCCGATGTACAGCCCTGCCGATGTCAAGGTATCGCCCGAATGCTCCATTCCCGAGCAGATGAAGGCCTGGGTCCTCGGCAATCCCGACGAGCTCTCCCTGCGCAAGAAGCCGACGCCGGTACCCCGGCGTGCAGAAGTGCTGGTCCGCATCGACGCCGTCGCAATCTGCGCGACCGATCTTGAGGTCATTCACTCCGGGTCACCCGCGCACATCCAGGGCGGCCTGCCGTTCAACAAGAACTTCACCCCGGGACATGAGTACATGGGAACGGTTGCGGCGCTCGGCCCCGATGTCGACGAGTTCAGGATTGGGGAGCGCGTCACAGTCGAAATCCATGCCGGTTGCGGCCAATGCAAGCGCTGCCGTCAGGGTATGTATACTTCGTGCCTCAACTACGGGAGGCCTGAAAAGGGCCATCGCGCAAATGGTTTCACCACCGATGGAGGCTTTGCCGAATACGCGGTCAACCATATTAATACGCTAGTGCGGGTGCCGGACACCATGAGCGACGCCGAAGCGACTCTCGTGGTCACCGCGGGAACATCGATGTATGCGCTGACCGAGTTAGGCGGGCTGGTTGCGGGCGAAAGCGTGGTCGTGATCGGTCCGGGACCAATCGGTTTGCTCGGGGTTGCTGTGGCCAAGGCGCTCGGCGCGAGTCCGGTCATCCTGACGGGAACGCGCGAGCGGCGCCTTGCCATCGGTAAGGAGCTGGGCGCTGATCACGTCATCAATGTCGCCGACGGCGATCCGATCGACCTCGTCAGAAAGCTTACCGGCGGGATCGGAGCCGATTACGTGATCGAATGCGCGGGCACCGAAGCCACCGTCAATCAGGCCATTCACATGACCAGCCGTGGCGGGAGAATTTGTCTCGCGGCGTTCCCGCATGAAACGGTGATGACGGATATTGCACACCTTGTGAGGAATAATATTTACGTTTTTGGCATTCGCGGCGAAGGCCGCAGTGCGACGCACCGCGCCATGGAGCTTATGGCCGAAAAACGGTTCGACGCGACGAGGGTCCATACACACACATTTCCGCTTACCGATCTGCCGACCGCGCTACGCTACGCGCGCGAACGAGTCGACGACGCCATCAAGGTGGTTGTCATCAACCGGCATGCCGCGGCGGTATCCAGCGCTGCGGAATAGCGAATTACTTACCGGTGGTTGCTTGACGCCTTAGCAAGCAGTCATGCGGCCCCACCCAGGTAGTGCCGCTTGACGATGTCATTACCTCTCAATTCATCGACCGAATCGGCCGCGACGACGATTTCCCCATGGACGATAATGTAACCGCGATCGGCGATCCGGATCGCCTGGTTGAAGTTTTGCTCCGCCATGAGCACGGTAAGACCCAGATGCCGATTGAGTTCGCCGATCTTGCCAATGGTCTGCGAGACCAGAAGCGGTGACAAGCCTACCGAGGGTTCATCGATCAACAACAGCCGCGGCGAAGACATCAACGCGCGCGCAATCGCGAGCATCTGCTGTTGCCCGCCCGACATGGTACCGGCGAGTTGGCCCCGTCGTTCCTTGAGGGTCGGGAATGTTTCGAAAGCGAGTGCAAGATTGCGGTCGATATTGTGTCGAGCGGCCTTGCGGAAGGCGCCGAGCATCAGATTTTCCGACACGGTGAGCCTCGGAAACAGCCGCCGCCCCTCGGGAACCATCGCCACGCCAAGGTCAACGATGGCCGCCGTCGACAGCGCGCACAGGTCGTGCACCGTTCCGTCAATCGTCAACGATACGGTTCCGCGCCGCGGCCGAACCAGACCCGCGATACACTTCATCAACGTGCTCTTGCCGTTGCCGTTGGTACCAAGCAATGCAACGGTCTCCCCGCCCTCTACATGGAGCGTAACACCGCGCAGCGCTTTCACGGCGCCATAACCTGCATCGAGGGCAGTGACGGCAAGGCTAAGTGCCAAGGTAGGCCTCCTGCACGCGCTGGTTAGCCATAACTTCGGATGGTGCGCCGATGGCGATGATCCTGCCGGCATCGAGACACATTACTCGGTCCGAAAAACGCATCACGGCCTGCATGATATGCTCGATCATGATGATCGTGATGTCCTGGTCCGCGAGGCTCATCAAGAGATCGAGCACCTCGTCAACCTCCGAACCGGAAAGGCCGGCCATGGCTTCGTCGGAAATCAGGAGCTTTGGATGGGTCGCCATCGCCCGCGCGAGTTCCATCTTGCGCAATTCCACCTGGCTGAGCTTCGCAGCGGATACGTCGGCCTTCGACGCGAGGCCCATTCGCATCAAGATCGACATCATTGTCTCTCGCCTCTGTGCAGCCGAGATGTGTTCGTCCGCCCGCCCCGCGAAGTCGAGCGCGACCATCAGGTTTTCGGCGACCGTCATGCTCTTGAACGGTCGCGGAATCTGGAAGCTGCGCGCGATGCCGCGGCGCGTGCGCATATGTGGCTGTAGCCCGGTGACGTCCTCGTCGCGGAACATGATGGTGCCGGCCTCGGTACGGAACGCGCCGGAAATACAATTGATCAGAGTGGTCTTTCCCGAGCCATTCGGGCCAATGAGGCCGAAGCGCTCTCCCGAACAAATCTCGACACTTACATTGTCGAGCGCGGTGAATCCGCCGAAACGCTTGGTAAGCGCTGATATCCGCAGCAAAGGCGCCTGGGATTCGGGATGTATCATGCTTTACCCTTGCTGCGATTATCCCGAACCCTCCGGATTAAGCCGATAATGCCCTCCGGTGCGGCCACCACGAACAACACCAACATCATGCCGAGGATTAGTACGTTCACTTCCGACGATATGGTAACGGTCAGCAATTGCTGTGTCGTGCTCAGCAATATCGCCCCAATGACCGGCCCCACCCAATGTGCGGTCCCACCAATCAGGGACATCGCCAGCGTCGAAATGGAGTAATTGAGATTGAATGCCGAAGATGGGTCAGCGTATTGCAGGTACATCGCGGCCGGGGCGCCGGCAGCACACATGAGCGCTCCGGAAATGACGCACGCCAGCAGCTTCAGCCGCAAGGTCGGCACTCCCGTGCATTCGGCAGCGAGTTCGTCATCCTTGAGCGCCTGCAAGCCGCGGCCGATCCAGGAATTGTGAATATAGCGTGAGATCGCAACGGCAAGGACTACGAGGAGCGCCTGGACGAAAAACAGCATCTGCACATAGTTGTCGAACGGCCCCGTCGCCGGCGGTCGCTGTATCTGAATGCCGGCTGCACCCCCGACGTATCGCCAGTTCGTTACCACCGTTTCGATAATAATCGTCAGCGCAATGGTCGCGATCGAGAAGAAGATTCCTTGCATGCGAAGGGTCAGTAGGCCCAGTGCAAACCCCATGAGGGCGCCGATGGCGGCGGCAGTTGCGATTTGCACCAGGAGCGGCACGCCGAAAGCCTTGACCAGAAATACTGAAGCGTAGACGCCCACGCCGAAGAACGCGCTCGTGCCGAAATTCACGTAACCGGCATAGCCGCCCAGGATGCTCCATGCGACGGCGAGTACGATGAATTGGAGGATCACGTAGCCTGCAAAGAAGGGATATTGGTTGCCGACGACCTGCGTCATCAGCAGGGCGGCCGCCAGGAACAAGACCGATCCGATCCAGAAGAAAATGCCGCTGCGCTTCATGATCGCCTGCCGAACAGGCCCTGAGGCCGGACCGCGAGAACGCCGAGCAGCATCGCAAACGAGATAGCTGGCGCCCAGGATGCGCCGAACATGGTGAGGACGATGGTTTCGGCGACGCCGAGAATGATTGCGGCGACAAGCGTGCCAGTTATGCTGCCGAGACCCGCCATGACCACAACGCAGAATGTCCGTCCGAGATAGGTGCGGCCAAGCGTCGGCTCGACAGGAGCAACGATAATGAGCAAAGCACCGGCGATCCCCAGTACGGCGGTTGCAATGCCGAACGCCCATTGTTTGATCCTGACAGGGTCGGCGCCCATCAAACGCAGCGCTTCCTGGTCCTGGGCGACTGCGCGGATAGCGCGTCCCATAAACGTTCGCGACAGGTACAACGTCAGCAGCAAGGTGAGCGCAGCAGCGATCACGAAAGCGACCAGCAGGCGGAACGGGATTCGAATGTCGCCGATCCGCCAAGCCTGCCCCACATAGGTCGCAGTCACAGAGCGCTGATCCACCCCGAATTGCAAGATGATCAGCACCTCGATAATGAAAGCGACACCGAAGAAGAACGCGATGCCGCGAACGCTGGCGTCACTCCCGCGCTTTTCGAATGTTTCGTGGTACAGGCGATAGACCATGAGACCGAGCACGAAAAACGCCGGGGTAACCAGCATCCCCGCCAGCAGCGGATCAACCCCGTATTGGTCGTTGAGGAAAAACACCGCGTAGGACGCCAGCACCAGGAAGGCCGGATGTGCGACATGCGGAACGTCAAGCAGGCCGAACGAGACGGACAATCCGAGACTGACCGCCGCATAGAAGCAGCCGAGCAGCGCGCCAATCACCACTGCGTTCAGCAGCAGGTCCATTGAAAACAATTGCGGTCCCCCTAACGCGTCCTGAGCCCTGCCGCTGGATCAGCGTATCGCGCGCCATCCGTTTCCCTACCCGGGATCATTTGTAACGACCGCAGGCAGGCGCACGACAGGCCCATTTACTTTCGTGCGACCTCAAACGGACTAACGAGTT
>CAYVVB010000603.1:0-22806 GCA_964454955.1 uncultured Bradyrhizobium sp.
TCTTCGGCGCGGCGCAGTGCCTGTTCCAGCAGGTCGAGTGGTTCCAGACCTTGCGTGATCTCCTTTGGCCGGTCGACGATTTCGCCGACGCCGACGATGACGGGAATGCGGTCTGGGGAAAGGGTGGTCGTTGTCATGACTTCCAATTCAATCTTTCGATGTCGGTTGTCTCGTCATCGCGAACGCAGTGAAGCAATCCAGACGCGTTCCGCGGTGGCAACCTGGCTTGCGTCGCGGCGCACGCAATAACGGGGCGGGTACATCAATCCGCCACCCGCGCGGTCATGTGCTCGACGGCTTCGGCAAACTCTTCCTTGAACTCCTGCACCACGGCGCCTGCTGATTTCACGCTGTCGATGAGGCCGACGCCCTGGCCGACGAAATAGCTGACGAGATCGCGCGCTTTCGCATTGCCGGCTGCGGCGGCGCGGTCGATAGCGTTGAAGGCATCGCGGCTGATGATGCTCAGCAGCGGCATCGGCAGCGCGCCCGGGCTGTCTTCGCCGCGATCCCAGGCATCGGTCCACACCGAGCGGAGCTGGCGTGCCGGCTTGCCCGTGCGGCCCCTGGAGCGAACCGCATCGCGCGACGATGCCGCAATCATCTTCTCCCGAAAGGTTTCGCTGGTTTCCGATTCCACGGTCGCCAGCCACACCGAGCCGGTCCAGGCGCCCGCCGCGCCCATCGCCATGCAGGCCGCCATCTGGCGCCCGGTCATGATGCCGCCGGCGGCGAGCACCGGCACGTCGCGGATCGGCTTGATCGCCTTGATCACTTCCGGGACCAGCACCATGGTCGAAACCTCGCCGCAATGCCCGCCGGCTTCCGTGCCCTGCACGACCAGAATGTCGACGCCAGCGGCGACCTGACGCAGCGCATGTTCCTTGGCCCCGACCAGTGCCGCCACCGGCACGCCGTGCTTCTTGCCCATCTCGATCATTTCCTTCGGCGGCACCCCGAGCGCGTTGGCGATCAGCCGGATCGGATGGCGGAACGAGACCTCGAGCAGCTTCAGCGCGTTTTCCGCATCGAACGGCTGCGGCTGGTTGTCGGCGACTGTGGTTGCGGCCGGCTCGATGCCGTATTTCTTCAAGAGGTTGCGCGTGAAGTCGCGATGCTCTTGCGGAACCCGCGCTTCCAGGCTCTTCCAGGTGACGTTCTTCTCGCCCGCCGTCGAGATGTTTTCCGGGATCAGCACATCGACGCCATAGGGTTTGCCGTCGACGTGATCGTCGATCCATTTCAGCTCCCGCTCGATCGTTTCGGGAGAGTGCACGGTCGCACCCAGCACGCCAAAGCCGCCGGCGCGGCTGACGGCTGCAACCACGTCGCGGCAATGGCTGAAGGCAAGCAGCGGAAATTCGATGCCCAGCATCTCGCAGATCGGCGAGTTCATCGGCGTTCACTCCCTGCGGCAGTTGGCCTGCTCGTATCGCTTGAAGTCAAGTCAAACGAGGCTAACGCATCGCGCCTCTCCAAGAGCCAAGCGAGTTTGATGCGCTCCTGGCTTGCGCGTAGACGCTGTGCCCGCACGGGCAGGACGTTGTCTGCGGCGCTTGCGCGCGAAGCTCAAAACGCCGTGTAGCCGCCGTCGATCAAAAGGCAATCCGCGGTGTGGTAGGAGGAGGCGGTGCTCATCAGGTAGACGGCGATGCCGCTGAAATCGGAGGGCTCGCCGAACCGGCGCACCGGGATGCGCGGAATCACGGCCTCGACGAATTTCTCCTGGGCCATGATGCCGGAGGTCATGTCGCTCTTGATCCAGCCCGGCAGGATCGCATTCGCGGTGACGCCATAGCGCGCCAATTCCACCGCGAGCGCGCGCACCACGGCGTTGATCGCGGACTTGGTCGCGGCGTAATGCTCGTTGCGCGCGGTGCCGAACAGCGAGGCGAGGCTGGAGGTGGCGACGAGCCGGCCGAAACGGTCGCCGTTGTTGGCGCGATCGATCATATGGCGCGCGGCGGCCTGGAAGGCGTGGAACACGCCGTCGAGATTGGTGGCGAACATGCTGCGCCACTCTTCCTCGGTGCGATCGACGAAGGCGCGGCGTCCGCCGCCGCCGATGCCGGCATTGGCGAAGCAGCCGTCGACCCGGCCGAACCTTTCCAGCGTCGCTATCATCGCCTCATTGACGGATGCGGGATCGGTGACGTCGCAAACGCGGGTATCGACCTCGCCCGGGGAGGCGGCCAGGGCCGCAGCCGCAGCCCTGTTCTTTTCGGCGTTGCGGCCCCAGATCGAGACGTTGCAGCCCGCAGACGCAAGTCCTTGCGCAATGCCAAGGCCGATACCACCATTGCCGCCGGTGACGACGGCGACGCGGCCGGTAAGGTCGAACATGTTCATGGGCTGTTTCCGTATTTGGAGGACGCGCAGTGCGCCGCAAGGGAGACGAATGTTGGCTCCCACCATGGACAAGCGCGCCGCAAAAATCAAATATGGATGGCGAACCTTACGCAATCCGCGCGACGAAAATGCTCCAGGGAGAGGAAACCATGCAATTCAAACACTGCACCCTCGATTTCGACGGACCGGTTGCGATCCTGACGATGGACCACCCGGAAGTCATGAACGCGGTGTCGATGGAGATGCTGGGCGGTCTTGCCGAGGCGCTGGATGTGATCGAGGAGAAAAGGAACGAGGTGCGGTGCGTGGTGCTGACTGGTGCAGGGCGGGCCTTCTGCACCGGCGCGAACCTCCAGGGGCGCAACCAGCAGAAGCCGGGCCGGAGCAATGCGGGAGCTGCGCTGGAAACCGGCTTTCATCCCTTCCTGCGGCGCATCCGCAATCTGCATTGCCCGCTGGTGACCGCCGTCAACGGGCCGGCCGCGGGCGCGGGCATGAGCTTTGCGCTTCTGGGCGACATGATCCTTTGCGCGCGCTCGGCCTATTTCCTGCAGGCGTTCCGCCGCATCGGCCTGGTGCCGGATTGCGGCTCGACCTGGCTCTTGCCGCGTCTGGTCGGCAAGGCGCGCGCGATCGAGCTGTCGCTGATGGGCGAGCGGCTGCCGGCGGAAAAGGCGCTGGAATGGGGGCTGGTCAACCGGGTCCATGACGACGCGGCCTTGATGGAGGAAGCGACGAAGCTCGCGCGCGAGCTTGCGTGCGGACCGACGGTCGCGCTGTGCCTGATCCGGAAGCTCTATTGGGACAGCCCGGAGAACTCGTTCGAGGATCAACTCAACCTCGAATTCCAGTCGCAGCGCACCGCGGGCTCCACCGAGGATTTTCGCGAGGGGGTCACCGCCTTTCTCGAAAAACGTCCGGCGAAATTTGCGGGCAGATGATCGAGGACGCGCTCACGCGGTCGGTTATCTCCTGGTATCCGGGCGCGACCGGCGTGACCGGTGCGACCAAGCTGTCCGGCGGCGCAAGCCAGGAGACCTGGTCGTTCGATATCGCGCACCCATCCGGCAACATCGGCGCGATCCTGCGCCGCGCGCCCAGGGGATATGGTGCGGCGCCGGCGCGCGCCGCCGGCCTCGATGCCGAGGCGGAGCTGATGCAACTGGCTTACGAGGCGGGCCTGCCGTCGCCGCGGGTGCTGCACGTTCTTGAGCCTGCGGACGAACTCGGCACCGGCTTTGTCATGCAGCGCGTTGCCGGTGAGGCCATCGCGCGCAGGATTTTGCGCGATGCGCAGTTCGCGGAGGCCAGGCCGAAACTCGCACGCCAGCTCGGATCGATCGCGGCCGGCATTCACGCGCTGCCGCGCGCCAGACTGCCGCAGCTCCGGCAGATGACGGCAGCGACGGAGCTCGGCGAACTCGAGCGCGAGTATCGCAGCCTCGACTGGCCGAAGCCGGTGTTCGAGCTGGCCCTGCGCTGGCTTACCGACCATGATCCGGGTGCGCCGGACGAGGTTACGCTGGTGCACGGCGATTTCCGCCACGGCAACGTGATCGTCGGTCCCGATGGCGTGCGTGCGGTGCTGGATTGGGAGCTCGCCCATCTCGGCGATCCCATGGAGGACCTGGGCTGGATCTGCGTCAATTCCTGGCGCTTCGGCGAGATCGACAAGCCGGTCGGCGGCTTCGGCTCCCGCGACGAATTGTTCGCCGGCTACGAATCGGCCGGTCGCACCGTCGATCCGGAGCGCGTGAGGTTTTTCGAGGTGATGGGCACCTTGCGCTGGGGCGTGATGTGTGGCGGCATGATGCAGCGGTTTCGCATCGGCCCCGATCATTCGATGGAGCGCGCCATGATCGGCCGCCGCGCGTCGGAAACCGAAATCGACCTGTTGCGGCTGCTGGCGCCGAGGAAGTGAGGGTGGATGCAGGACGAGCCGACACCCACCGAACTGACGAGGGCGGTCGCGGACTTTCTGCGCGACGACATCGCGCCGACGCTGGTTGGCCACAACGCGTTCAAGCTGCGGGTCGCGATCAATATGCTCGACCTTGTGACGCGGCAATTGACCCTTGCAACGGAAAGTGATGCCGCGGAAGCCGCGCGGCTCAAGCGGTTGCTCGGGATGGACGGCTCACTGCTTGAGCTGAACCGTGCGCTCGCCGACAAGATCGCCGGGGGCGAAATGGATCTGCAGACCCCGGGACTGGCCGAGCATCTCTGGCAGACCACGATGGACAAGCTTGCCGTCGATCAGCCGAACTATGTGGCGTACCGGCGGGAGCTGGAGAGGGGCGAAGGCGGTGCCTGACTTCTCCACCGTCATTGCGAGGCGCGGAGCGGCGAAGCAATCCAGACTGTCTCCGCGGGTGGTATCTCGATTGCTTCGCTCGCAATGACAGTGCCTGAGCTCAGCGCCCCAGCCATTTTGGCGGACGCTTCTCGGCAAACGCCTTCGGTCCCTCGATGTAGTCCTGCGAGGCTGCCATCGCCTTCACCGCGGGATAATCGCGCTGCTCGGTCATCGCCTGCTCAAGCGAGACGCCGAGTCCCCTCTGGATCGTCTGCTTGGACGCGCGGATCGACATCGGCGAGTTCCTGGCGATCGTCTCCGCCCAGCGGACGGCGGCAGTGAGCGCCTCGCCCTGCGGCACCACCTCGTTCACGAAACCGAGCTCGAGGCCTTCGCGCGCCGAAACGTGCCGCGCGGTCAGGATCATGCCCATGGCGCGCTTCAGGCCGATCTGCCGCGGCAGCCGGTGCAGGCCGCCGGCGAGCGCCGCCAGTCCCACGCGCGGCTCGGGCAGCGCAAAGGTGGCATTTTCGGAGGCGATGATGAGGTCGCAGGCCAGCGCAATCTCGAATCCGCCGCCCATCGCGACGCCGTTGACGGCGGCGATGATCGGCTTGTCGCAATCGAAGCGCGAGGTCAGGCCGGCGAAGCCGCCCGTGTCCCAGCCGCGTTTTCCGCCCGCCGCCTGCCATTTCAGGTCGTTGCCGGCGCAAAACGCCTTGTCGCCGGCGCCGGTGACGATGGCGATCCATTGCTCGGGATCGGCGGAAAAATCGTCGAACACCTTGTTGAGCTCGAAATGCGCCTCGATATGCAGCGCGTTGTACACCTCGGGGCGCGACAGCGTGACGATGGTGATCGGTCCCTTGCGCTCGATCCTGGAAAATTTCAGCTCCATGTTCGCTCCCTCGCTTTTTCTGTGCCGCGGAAATGCGCAAGCCGCAATCCTAGCTTGTTCCCGCAATCCGATGGCATGCAAATACGCTACGCCAGAGGTGTGCGACAAGCCATGGCGCGGTGTTCGACGCGGATGTTGCATCCGATCGGGCTGATGAACCAATGGCGCGCATCAACAAGCTGGGAGAAGCACCTTGGATTTTGCGTTACCTGCCGATCTCCTCGCCTATCTCGACGAACTCGATCGCTTCATCGCACGCGAGATCACGCCGCTGGAGGAGGAAGACGACAACGTCCGCTTCTTCGATCATCGCCGCGAATGGGCGCGCACGGATTTCGACCATGGCGGCCTGCCGCGGCCCGAATGGGAGGCGTTGTTGCGGAAGGCCAAGGACCGTGCCGACGCGGCCGGCCATCTGCGCTTTGCGATTCCCAAACGCTATGGCGGCAAGGACGGCTCCAATCTCTGGATGGCCGTGATCCGCGAGCATTTTGCCGCAAGGGGGCTCGGCCTGCACAACGACCTGCAGAACGAGCACTCCATCGTCGGCAATTTTCCCATCGTCACCATGCTCGACCGCTACGGCAGCGATGCCCAGAAGGCGATGATCGAGGGCTCGGTCACGGGAAGGTACCGCATCACCTTCGGGCTCACGGAGCCCAATCATGGTTCCGACGCCACCCATATGGAAACGCGCGCGGCACCGGCGCGGCGCGACAACGTCGAGGGCTATGTGATCAACGGCGAGAAGATGTGGACGACCGGCATGCACGTCGCCACCCATTGCGCATTGTTCGCGCGCACCTCCGGCGACGATGGCGACGCGCACGGCATCACCTGCTTCCTGGTGCCGGCCGGGAGTGCAGGCGTGAAGGTCGAGGAATACTTGTGGACCTTCAACATGCCGACCGATCACCCGCGCGTCAGCTTCAACGACGTTTTCGTGCCGGAGGACGCGCTGTTCGGCGAGATCGGCAAGGGGCTGTCGCTCGCGCAATGCTTCGTCCATCAAAACCGCATCCGGCAGGCCGCGAGTTCGCTGGGGGCCGCGGTCTATTGCGTCAACGAGAGCGTCAAATATGCCCGCGAGCGAAAGCCGTTCGGCCGGGCGCTCGCCGGCAACCAGGCGATCCAATGGCCACTGGTCGAGCTCGCGACCCAGGCAGAGATGTTGCGGCTGCTCATCCGCAAGACCGCCTGGGAGATGGACCAGATGACCGAGGCGCAGATCGAGCATACGCTCTCGGACAAGGTATCGATGTGTAATTTCTGGGCCAATCGGCTGTGCTGCGAAGCCGCCGACACCGCGATGCAGGTGCATGGCGGCATGGGTTATTCGCGCCACAAGCCATTCGAGCACATCTATCGCCACCACCGCCGCTACCGGATCACCGAGGGCAGCGAGGAGATCCAGAAGCGGAAGGTAGCGGGATTCCTGTTCGGCTATATGGGGCCGGGGAAGCGGTGAGGCATGCCGCCTGCCGGCGTCGGCCCGCAATAGTCCGGGCCTTCGTCCATGCCGCCGGTCCCGTGATTGAGGGGCCGGCGGCCTACGGTTGAAACATGAGCAAAGGCTTATCGGCGACCGTGGCCCTGGTCGTTGCGGCCCCAGTCATTGTGACCGTGATCGTCATGGTCGTGCTCGGCCATGTCGAACTGCCCGCCCTCCGGCGCGACATAGGTCGGCAGCGTCACGCGATAGACCAGCACCAGCGTATCGACATTGTACCCGGATGCATCGGTGTAGGACTGGCCGACCATATGACCGTCCTGCGTGATGAAGTCGTTGTCGCTTCCGACGAACAGGAAATAATCGTTCGGCGCCTGCTTGTCGCCGACCGGCACCACGGCCATGCTCTCCCATTTTTCGTAGAGATCATTGCTGTTGGCCGGAGCGCCATTGTGCAGGCCGAAACGGTTGAGCTGCGTGTTGTCGTTGATATTGAGGAAGCTCTGATATTTTACAGGCTTGATCGAACTGTCGAGAACGCCGTTCGGAGCGACCGCCGTTCCGGCATGGTCATATTTGGTGCCTGCGATGTTGGTCGCACCGGAAATGTCGATCAGGTCGATGCTGCGATAGACCGAGCCCGGCGTTGCAGGGTACGTTTCCCCGACGCTGCTGTCGCGGGCGAGCACCAGGAACTGGTGATCGTTCAGCGCGAGCATTTCGCTCTGCGCAGCGGTGAGGGTCGGGGTCTGCGACGGCGGCTGCGCGGTCTGGTCCGGATAGAGCGGTAGCTGAACGACATATTCGCCCACCAGCTTGGGCTCGTGTGGGCGAAGATCGTAGGCAAGCAGCCGCGTATTGTGGCGGGTCAACTTGATCGTCGCCGCACTGGTCGAGTTGAGATCCTGAATGAGTGCGCTCTGCAGCAGGATGAAAAGGGTCTTGCGGTCAGGGCTCATCGCCAGGCCTTCAAAACCCTGATTGTTCTGGCGGCCGGATACAGGATTTCCGGGGCTGGGGTTGTAGGTCACGCCGATCGGCGGGCTGTTGGCGGAGAAATTCTCGACCAGTTTTCCGGACGCATCCTTGCGCATCGGGATGAAGGCGTCGGGCGGCCGAATGACATGCAGCAGCGCGCCGTCACGGTCGTAGTGGTAGACGTACGGGCCGTATTCGTCGCTGACCCACGCCGTACCGTCGCCGGGAAGAACCACGCCCTCATCGTCCACGGGGATGTGGTTGCCCGGGGTGACGCTCGGCAGGTCGGGGAAAGCGAGGTTCGCGCGCTCGACCGCATTCGGATCGAGGCCCGTGGTCTGTATGCCGCCCCATTGGTGAAATGGTGCCGAGCTCTTGTAGTGCAGTTGCAACTGGTTCTGATGGGGGGTGTTGCCGGAATACAACGGGTCGAGCGTGAGCTCGAAGCGATGCAGCCTACCGCGGTAGTCTACGGTGCCCTGCGTATTCCAGCCCCGATCCGGGAGCATGTAGAGCGTGCCCCCATAGCTTCCGTCGTGGTTTTTGTGCCAGCTCTTCAGATCCATCGCCATGCCGGATCCGATTCCGCCCAGCGTATCGCCGAACTGGTCGACCGCGTTGGAGGGGACACGGGCGACACCGACAAGTCCCTTGTTGACGAAGGTGTGGCCTTGAAAGGCGACCGACGACTGTGCGGACGCGATTCCGCCGGTCAGGAGCAGGATGGTTGCCGCGCTGGCGGCGAGCCGGCCGCAGGCGAGCCGACGATGCAAATGCGTGTTCGAAAGGCGATTCGAGATCATTGGCGTTTCTCCAATCCCATTAAATGTAAGGGAGGTTCTCGCCGGGACGCGGAGCAGAGCATGCCGCCGCGCCAGCGGAGGTGACGAGCCTCGGCGGTAAATCCCATTTTGATTGCACCGCGATGACACGCTCATGTCGCGTCGAACTATCAACAGGGCGCGCTCGTGCCCCTCATCGAGCCTCGCCGGCGCCTTGCTCCGGGCAATAAGACGGAAGCTCAGTTCACCTTGCGCTCTTTGCCCGCCCAATAGGGATCGCGCAGTTGCCGCCGCAAGATCTTGCCGGAAGGGTTGCGCGGCAGCGCCGGGATGAAGTCGACCGATTTCGGCGTCTTGTAGCCGGCGATGCGTTCGCGGGCGAAATTGATGATGTCGGCGGCCGTCGCCTCCTTTCCCGGCTTCATCGCCACGATCGCCTTCACCGCTTCGCCCCATTTGTCGTCGGGAATGCCGATCACGGCAGCTTCCGCGACGTCGGGGTGATCGCAGATCGCGCTTTCCACTTCCGCCGGATAGATGTTCTCGCCGCCCGAGATGATCATGTCCTTGATGCGGTCATGGATATAGAGATAACCGTCCTCGTCCATGTAGCCGGCATCGCCCGTGCGCAACCAGCCGTCACGACCCAGCGTGCTCACGGTCGCTTCCGGCAAATTCCAGTAGCCGACCATGTTGGAGCCGGAGCGGGTGGCGATCTCGCCGACCTGGCGCGGCGGCAGGCGGTTGCCGTTCGCATCCAGGATCGCAAGCTCGACGCCGGGCAGCGCCTTGCCGGCCGAGCGCATCCGCTCCGATCCCTCGATATGGTCTTCCGGCGGCAGGGCGACGATGGTGCCTGTCGTCTCCGTCATGCCGTACATCTGCACGAAGCCGCATTTGAAGACGTCGATGCATTCCTTCAGCAGCGCGGCCGGAATCGGCGACGCGCCATAGAGCATGTATTTCAGGCGCGAAAAATCGACGTTTCGCGCACGCGGCTGGCGCACCACGAACTGCATCGCCGCCGGCACCATGAACAGCTTCGTGATGCCGGATTGCTCGAAGAGGTCGAGCACCTTCGTCGGATCGAACTCCCGTGCGATCACGCCCTTGGCGCCGTGATAGAGCCCCATCACACCCCAGCCGGAGCCGCCGATGTGAAAGATCGGCATCGCCACCAGCGAGACGTCGGCGGTGGTCCACTTGTTCCAGTCCGGTCTTTCCGCCTCGGTGCCGGCGTTGACCAGGTTGAGAAAATTGGCGTGCGACAGCATCGCGCCTTTCGGCTTGCCTGTGGTGCCGGAGGTGTAAAGCTGGATCGCAATATCCTTCGGGGTGACCTCGATGGCGGGATCGGCGTCGCTTTGCGCATCGCGCCAGGCGGCAAAATCCCGCCATTCGGGCGCGCCATCTTCGGTGGTGATGATGGCGCGGACGTTCTTGAGCTGCGGGGCGAGATTGCGGGCCAGCGTGACGAACTCGGGCCCCACGAACAGCACGGCCGCCTTGCAGTCCTCGACAATGAAGGCAACCTCGGGTCCGGCGAGGCGCCAGTTCACCGGCGCCATCACCACGTTGGCCTTCATGGCGCCAAGCAGCAGTTCGAAATAGATGTCGCTGTTCTTGCCGAGATAGGCGACATGCTCGCCGGCGCGGGCGCCGAGGGCCTTCAGCGCATTGGCGACGCGGTTGGTCTTGCGGTCGAACTCGGCAAAGCCGGTGGTGCGTCCTTCGAATTCGAAGGCGGTTGCGTCGCCGCGGCTTTTCGCCTGCCGGCGTACCATCTCGGCAAGCGTCGCCGGCTGCTCGGAAGCGGACATGTTTCCCCCTCAGGTGTTCTTGTTGGCGCAATAGTGGCGTTCCGCGCCGGCAAAGACAATACGGGGGAGGGCACCCATTCAGGGTATGGTCCGGCCGCGGCCCATGATCACAGACAGACGTGATCGTGAAGGACGCCGGACGCACCGCACTGCTCGAAGTCTTCGCGCCCGGGTGAGCGATAGTACACGGTCAGGGCCGCCGCGGACCTCGTCGGCGTCGGGATCGTCTTGCCGTCGTCCTCCCGCAACTTCCAGTTTAGGCAATCTTGGCGACGCGGCCAAGGTTGACCGCACCTGTGCCACAAGTGCGCCCTATTGTCTTCCCTTCGCCCCCTTAATCTGCCTGCCAAGTCGGGGATTTGTAGTTGGGATTGAATGGGGAAACCGCGGCGGCGCGGCTGGCGACAGTGAAGATTTGGCAGGTAAGCTGTATTGTCGGGGCACTGACCGCGAGCTCGCTTGCCGCGATTGATCAGATCGCGGCACCGCGCCAGGGCGTGCCAACGCCGAACGCGAGAGTTGCCGATGCGTTCAGTGCCGTCCCGCTGAAGGTGACGACGGTCCTGGCGAACGCCAGCGCAGCGTTGCCGGCCCCGGCCATCGAAGCGAAATTCGATGCAGGATCATCGGCCAATGACAGAGTCGCCGATGCATTCAGCGCCGCGGCGCCGGATGCGGTGATGCCGTCCGATGTGACCAGTTCGCCGCGACAAGAGCGAGTGTTGCAGGCCAATGCCAGCCTTGAGACTGTGCCGCTTGAGAACGAGGCAACGCCGCAGCGGGATGGTCTGCCCGCGGCTTCGCCCAATCCGCACGAAGGCGAACTGCGGTATCTGAAGTACTACGTCTACTCGGAAATTCCGCCGCCGGAGAAACCCGCGAAGATCGCCTTGGCGGTATTGCGCGACGTTCCGCTCGGAACGCCTGTCCAGGAGATCGAACGCGCGGCCGAGGCGTTCGGCGTCGATGCCAATTTCATGAAGGCGGTCGCCAAGATCGAATCCGACTTCAATCCCAAGGATCGCACCGGCTCCTACATCGGTCTGTTCCAGCTCAGCAAGTCCGAGTTCAGCCAATACGGGACGGGCGACATCCTCAATCCTCGCGACAACGCCATGGCCGCCGCCTACAAGTTCATCACCGAGGCTGCGCTGTTCGAAATCATGACGCATAAGAAGCCGACGTTTCCCGATCTCTACCTGATCCACCAGCAGGGCTGGGAAGGAGCCGCCGAACACATCAGCCATCCGGAGCAGGTTGCCTGGAAGTCGATGTGCGCCACCCAGGAGGGCCAGGCGAAGGGCGAGCGATGGTGCAAGCGCGCCATCTGGGGCAACACGCTGCCGGCGGTCAAGCGCGAATGGAAGTCGGTCGACCGCCTCACCTCGGGGGCGTTCGTGGCGATGTGGCGGGACCGCGTCGAAACGTTCTATGCCCGCTATCTTGGGCCAACGCCACGGCGGCCTGAAGCCTGAGATCGTCGGCTGATCGCCTCTTGCGATCACCGGAGGTGATTTGCCCGGCGGGTGTGATCCGCGAAATCCCGTCAACCCTCGCGCGCAAAAATATTTCTGTTTTTCAGAACCCCGAATCAGCCGTATCGTCCGCGCATCCCGCCTCGATCAGAGGGGCGTATCGCGAACGTCACGACACGCGAGGCGGGGATGCGGTGGACGTGGAGGTGCTGGAGACGTGCGGCAACTTTGCGGACGGTCAAGTCGTGTGGTCCTGGCGCGCCCATGCAAGCGCCAAGTAGGCGACGATGCTTCGCATCGCGCTTATGACGGTGACAAATGCCGGTTCACCGGGGAGAGTACGAAGTAAGCCGTAAACCACTGCGCAGGGAAGGCCGGAGTGTCTCCGCCTGTACCTGTGGTCAACGCGCTCGCGCAAATTCCCTTTTGCGCGGGGCCCCCGGGTGCAGCGGCCACCCGGTCTTCCCTGCGCCCTCTGATTTGAAGAGGGGCAAGATTGATAGTAAACCTCGGACGCGAGCAGCGCCGCGAGAATGTGGACTCGTATGCTCCGTCGTTGAGAATGGACGTTATGCGTGAAGGTGTCGCACCTCGTCATGCCTCGGCCATGACGAACGGAGAGAACGTTCATGCGGTCTGGATTTGCTTCGCTTGCGCTCGCACAACAATGAGGGTTGCAGAAACAACGGATTGGAATTGAAGCGACAGGTCTCCCACCATCGTCTTGGCGAAAGCCATCACGACGGCTGAGCTATCCGCGTTGCGCCCTGTCCTTTTCGTTCTGCGCCTTGATGGACTCCCGCGCCTTCGCCCAGTCCTCGTCGCTCCAGTCGCGCAACTGATAAAAATTGCCGCCCGAGGCGAGGGCCTGGGCGCCATCCATGGCGATCGTTTCGCCGTTGATCCAGTCGCAGCCGCCGGAAATCAGGAACACAGCGAGATTCTGCAATTCCTCCGTCGTGCCGACCCGTCCCATCGGATTGATCGCCTTCGTCCGCGCGCCGGCTTCGTCGCCCGGCTTGATGCGCTTGCTCATGCCCTCGGTCGGGATCTCGCCGGGCGCAATGGTGTTGAGCCGGATACCGTAATGGCCCCATTCAGCGGCAAGCGACATGGTCATGGCGTGGATCGCGGATTTGCTCATCGCGGAAGGCACGACATAGGGCGAACCGTTGCGCACCCAGGTCACCGTGATCGACACCACATTGCCGCGCTGTTTTGTCGCGATCCAGCGCCGGCCCACCGCGTGGGTCACGTAAAACGTGCCGTGCATGACGATGTTGGCCACCGCATCGAAGCCGCGCGGGCTGAGCTCTTCGGTGCGCGAGATGAAGTTGCCGGCGGCGTTGTTGATGAGGTCGGTCAGCGGGCGTTCGCGGAAGATGTTGTCCACCATCTCGTCGACCGCGAGCGGGTTGCGGATGTCGACGCCATGGCTGGTCACCCGTCCGCCGTAAAGGTCCATCAGCTCGGTGGCGGTCTCGTCGCAGACGATCTTGCGGCGGCCGCAGATGTGCACCTCCGCCCCAAGCTGGAGAAAGCGTGCGGCCATCGCCTTGCCAAGCCCGGTCCCGCCGCCGGTGACCAGAATGCATCTGCCGGCCAGAAGAGCGTCTTTGAACATGGTTTCCGCCCGAGTATTTTGAGTGAAATTGCTCGATTGACTAAATCCGCCCGGAGCCTTTCTGTAAAGTCGCAACAAAGAATAATGCCTCGAGGAGAAGCTTATGGAGAACCGCGTCTCGATTTCCATTGCGGATGGCGTCGCCGACGTCCGCCTGGTGCGGGCGGACAAGATGAATGCGCTGGACGCCGCCATGTTCGAGGCGCTGGTCGCCGCCAGCGATAGGCTCGGCCGGGAGAAGGGACTGCGAGCCGTCGTGCTGTCCGGCGAGGGACGGGCGTTCTGCGCCGGTCTCGACATGGGCCGCTTCGCAGCCATGAAGGAGAAAGGCGGCAACGGACTGGCGGGGGGCGAGAAGCGCGACCTGACGGTCCGTACGCACGGAGTGGCAAACTTTCCGCAACAGGCGGTGTGGGGCTGGCGGCAGCTCCCGGTGCCGGTGATCGCCGCCGTGCATGGCGTCGCTTTTGGCGGAGGTTTCCAGCTCGCGCTTGGCGCTGACATGCGCTTCCTCAGTCCGGATGCGCGGATGTCGATCATGGAGATCAAGTGGGGCCTGGTGCCGGACATGGCGGGAACGCCGATCCTGGCAAGCCTCGTGCGCAACGACATCCTGCGTGAGCTCACCTTCACCGGTCGGGTTTTCTCGGCGCAGGAGGCGATGGCTTACGGGCTGGCGACGCGGATCTGCGATGATCCCCGCGCCGCAGCGCTCGAGATGGCGCGCGAGATCGCCGGCAAGAGTCCCGACGCGGTGCGCGCCGCAAAGCGCATGCTCAACAATCTTTCGCTCGACCCGGGACCCGCGCTGCTCGCGGAATCGGTCGAGCAGCAGAAGCTGATCGGCAGCCCCAATCAGACCGAGGCCGTCCGCGCCAATCTCGAGAAGCGCGCGGCGAATTTTACGGATCCTGCCTGAGTGGTCATTCCGGGCCCGCCTCTTTCTTGATCTTGCACTGCGTCAAAAAAATTGCAGACTGATGGACCTTGCCGGACAGTCGCTGGAGCAGTCGCCGATGTCTTCACAGACCATGCCTTCCGACGCCGAATTCCGCTCCAACCGCACCGATGAGGCACAGGCGCTGGAAGACGATACCAGGCTTCGGGACGATATCAGGCTGCTGGGACGCATCCTCGGCGACACCGTCCGCGACCAGGAGGGCGCCGATGTGTTCGACCTGGTGGAGCGCATCCGGCAGACGTCGATCCGCTTCCATCGCGATGAAGACCGCGCAGCACGGCGCGAGCTGGAATCCATCCTCGACAGCATGTCGATCTCCGAAACCGTGCGCATCGTGCGCGCGTTCAGCTATTTCTCCCACCTCGCAAATATCGCCGAGGACCAGAACAACATCCGCCAGATGCGTGCCCGCGGCAGGGCCAAGGGCGCGCCGCGCGCAGGCGTGCTGGCCGAGACGCTGGCGCATGCGCAGGCGGCCGGCTACAGCGGGCCGGACTTGCGCGACTTCTTCAAGGATGCGCTGGTGAGCCCGGTGCTGACCGCGCATCCGACCGCGGTTCGCCGCAAGAGCACCATGGACCGCGAGATGGAGGTCGCCGGTCTCCTTGACCGACGCGAGCGCGTGCAGCTCACGGCGGAGGAAGCTGCTGCGAGCGACGAGCAGTTGCGCCGCGCGGTGCTGACGCTGTGGCAGACCAACCTGCTGCGCCGGACCAAGCTCACCGTTCTCGACGAAGTCACCAATGGACTGGCGTTCTACGATTACACCTTCCTGCATGAGGTGCCGCGGCTGCTTTGCGCCCTGGAGGACCGGCTGAACGCGGGCGAGGAGACGGTCGGAGAGCTCGCCTCGTTCTTGCGGATGGGAAGCTGGATCGGCGGCGATCGTGACGGCAATCCATTCGTCACCGCGGATGTCATGCGCGGCACGCTGCGCCTGCAGTCAAGCCGCATCCTTCAGTTCTACCTGGAGGAGCTGCATGCGCTCGGCGCGGAGCTCTCGATTGCCGCGCACCTTGCCGAGGTTTCCGACGATTTGCGCGCCTTGGCCGAGCGCTCCCCCGATACGTCGCCGCATCGCAGCGGCGAACCCTATCGGCTTGCGGTATCCGGCATCTATGCCCGTCTCACCGCAACCGCGCAAAAGCTCGATGTCGAGATCAGCCGCAAGCCGGTCGGGGAGGCGGCGCCCTACCAGAACGTGAAGGAGCTGCAAGCCGACCTCGATGTGCTGCACCGTTCGCTGCTTGCCAACAATGCGCAGGTGATCGCGCGCGGGCGGCTTCGCCTGCTGCGCCGCGCTGTGGATTGCTTCGGCTTTCACCTCGCGCGGCTCGATATAAGGCAGAACTCGGCCGTGCACGAGCGAACGGTCGCCGAACTGATGGATGCGGCGATGCCCGGCATGTCCTATCTCGCGCTCGGCGAAGAGGCGCGGGTGGCGCTGTTGTCCAACGAGCTGCGCAACAGCCGGCCTCTGATCTCGAAATTCGTCAAGTACAGCGAGGAGACGCTTGGCGAACTCGCCGTGTTCCAGGCCGCGGCCGAAGCGCATGCCCTGTTCGGCCCGGATGTCATTCCCCAGTGCATCATCTCCATGTGCAGGGAGATGTCCGACATGCTGGAGGTCGCGCTGCTCCTCAAGGAGGTCGGCCTCATCAATCCGTCGGGGCGCAGTGCCATCAACGTCGTGCCGCTGTTCGAAACGATCGAGGATTTGCAGGCGAGCAGCGGCATCATGGACCGTATGCTGTCGCTGCACGATTACCGGCGCCTGGTGGACAGCCGCGGCTCGGTGCAGGAAGTCATGCTGGGCTATTCCGACAGCAACAAGGACGGCGGGTTCGTCACCTCGGGTTGGGAGCTGTACAAGGCCGAGATCGGACTGATCGACGTGTTCGAGCGCCACAACGTCCGCCTGCGCCTGTTTCACGGCCGGGGCGGTTCGGTCGGTCGCGGGGGCGGTCCGAGCTACGACGCGATCATTGCGCAGCCGGGCGGGGCGGTGAACGGTCAGATCCGCATCACCGAGCAGGGCGAGATCATCTCGAGCAAATATTCCAATGCCGAAGTTGGCCGCAACAATCTGGAGATTCTTGCGGCCGCAACGCTGGAAGCAAGCCTGTTGCACCCGCGGCTCGCTGCGCCGAAGCGCGAATATCTCACCGCGATGGAGCAGTTGTCGGCGCTGGCGCTCAAGGCCTATCGCGGTCTGGTCTATGAGACCGACGGCTTTGTCGAGTATTTCTGGGCCTCCACCGTCATCAACGAGATCGCGACGCTCAACATCGGCAGCCGCCCGGCCTCGCGCAAGAAGACGCGCGCGATCGAGGATCTGCGGGCGATCCCCTGGGTGTTTTCCTGGGCGCAATGCCGCCTGATGCTGCCCGGCTGGTTCGGTTTCGGCAGCGCCGTCGAGGCCTGGATCGAAGAGCATCCGGCGCAGGGCATGCCTTTCCTCAAGGAGCTTTACCAGGAGTGGCCGTTCTTCCGCACGCTGTTGTCGAACATGGACATGGTGCTCGCCAAGAGCTCGATTGCGATCGCCTCACGCTATGCCGAGCTCGTGCCGGATGCGGAGCTGAGAGAAAAGATATTCGGTCGCATCCGGCGCGAATGGCATCTCTGCATCGAGACGCTGCTCGATATCACGGGGCAGGAGCGGCTGCTGCAGAATACCCCGCTGCTCGAACGCTCGGTGCGCAACCGCTTCCCCTATCTCGATCCACTGAACCACGTGCAGGTGGAGCTGTTGAAGGAATACCGCGCACAAAACGCAGACGAGCAGGTGCTGCGCGGCATCCAACTCACCATCAACGGCATCTCGGCGGGATTGAGGAATACGGGCTAGCGAATAGTGAGTGGCGAATAGCGAATAGGGGTCTGGTTTCCCACTATTCGCTACCCGCTATTTCGCTACTCGCTTGATCACGGCTTCAAGGCGCCCTTCGCACTCGTATAGAGTCCGTAGAGCGACGACGAGCCGCAGATGTAGAGCCTGTTGCGCTGCTGGCCGCCGAAGGTGAGATTGGCGACGGTCTCCGGCACATGGATCTTGCCGATCAGATGACCTTCGGGATTGTAGCAGCGAACGCCATCCTCCTTCGGGTCACCCCAACCCATGGAGCACCAGACATTCCCGTCGGTATCGACGCGCATCCCGTCGGTAAAGCCAGGAGCGAAGTCGTTGGCGAAGACCTTGCCGTTCGACAACTTGCCTGCGTCGATATCGACGTCGAACACGCGGATCCACGCGGGATTCCCCTCTCCCTCCGTAAGGCCAGAGTCGATGACGTAGAGCTTCTTCTCGTCGGGCGAGAACGTGATGCCATTGGGCATCACGAAGTCGTCGGCGACGACCTTGATGTCGCCGGATCTTGGATCGACCCGGAAGACATTATGCTTCTCTTGTTCGAACGGCTCCCTGAGACCCTCATAGTCCCCCTTGATCCCGTAGCCCGGATCCGTGAACCAGATCGTGCCATTGGAAGCGACTGCGACGTCGTTCGGCGCGTTGAGCTTCTTGCCCTGGTAAGCGTCGGCGATAACCGTGATCGAGCCGTCAAGCTCGGTGCGCGTGACGCGCCGGCCGCTGTGTTCGCAGGTGAGCAGGCGTCCTTCCCGATCGATGGTGTTGCCGTTCGAGTTCATCGAGGGCCGTCGGTAGACGCTCAGGTGGCCGTCGTCTTCGGAGTAGCGCATGATGCGGTTGTTGGGGATGTCGCTGAACAGCAGGAAGCGCCCGGCCGGGAAGTAGACCGGCCCTTCGGCCCAGCGGAATCCGGTTGCGAGGCGCTCGACTGCGCCGGTGCCGGGGCTGCCCTTGAAACTCTTGTCGAGAGCTTCGATGTGCGCGTCGGGATAACGCGTGCCGGACAGCGGTCCCAAGGGCAGTGGTTGGGTGTCTCTGAGCGGCACTCCCGTTTCGCCCAGCGGTCGCTCGGACGCCGCGGAGGCCGCGTTGATGGTCGCGCCCGTCGCCGCCAGTGCAGCCGCGCCCCTTAGCAAGGTGCGACGGTTGAGCGCCGGGGTTTTGTTATTGTGGAGAAAGGTCAGCGGGGTTGTCATAGTGTCCTCCCAAATTTTTTTGTTGGGAGGAAATCATCGGCCCGCATTCCGGCTTAAAACAGGCAAACAACCTGAGATAGTAAACAATATTGTCAGACCGGGTCCCAGCTGAAGACATCCGCCGAGCGGTCGAGCTTGTAGAACGAGGCTTTCAGCGCCGGCATGGCGTGTTCCGCGACCGTCTGCGGCGTCCAGCCTTCGCCGCGATGCACCGAACGCAACGGGCGCGACTGGCCCATCAGGAAGATTTCGTTCATGCGCACTGCAAAAATCTGCCCGGTGACGTCCTTGGCGGCGTCGCTGAGCAGATAGGCCACGACCGGCGCGATCTTCTCCGGGCCCATCTGCTGGATTTTGGCCACGCGCGCCTTCTCCGCCTCGGTCTCGGTCGGGATGGTCCCGATCATTCGGCTCCAGGCGAAAGGCGAGACGCAGTTCGAACGCACGTTGAAGCGGTTCATATCGAGCGCGATCGATTTCGAAAGGCCCACGATGCCGAGCTTGGCAGCGGCGTAATTGGCCTGGCCGAAATTGCCGACCAGTCCCGAGGTCGAGGTGAAATGGACGAAGGAGCCGCTCTCCTGCTCGCGGAACAGCCGTGCCGCGGCATGCGAGACGTAGAAGGAGCCCATCAGGTGCACCTTGATCACGGCCTCGAAGGCCTCCACGCTCATCTTGTGGAAGATCATGTCGCGCAGGATGCCGGCATTGTTGACGACGCCATCGAGCCTGCCGAAATGATCGGTCGCGGTCTTGACGATGCGGCTTGCAGGAATGGCCTCCGCAACGCTTTCGAAATTCGCCACCGCCGTGCCGCCGCGCTTCCTGATCTCCTCGACCACTTCCTCGGCGGGCGCCGCGCTCGATCCCGAGCCGTCGGACGCAACGCCGGGATCGTTGACCACGACCTTGGCGCCTTCGGCCGCGCACAGCAGCGAGATTTCCCGGCCGATGCCGCGGCCCGCCCCCGTGACGACGATGACTTTGTCCTGCAGCGATTGTGCCATGATGCCTTCTCCTTTTTCTTACCTCGCCCCGCTTGCGGGGAGAGGTCGCGTCGCACCATTAGATGCGATGCGGGTGAGGGGGATTCTCCGCGCACTGAGGTCGTGGATCGAGCCCCTCTCTCCCTCTCCCCGTGAAGAACGGGGAGAGGGAGAGAGGGAGCCGTGCCCGTTCATTGCGTGTCTACTTCTCATTCGTGAAAATGATCGTGCCTGACGCCGCGAACATGCCGCCCACGCCATGGCAGACCGAAATCTTCGCACCCGGCACCTGCGCCGGTGCAATGCCGCGCATCTGCCGCACACTCTCTTGCAGCGCGTACATGCCGTACATGCCCGAATGCATGTAGGAGAGGCCGCCGCCATTGGTGTTGAGCGGCAGCTTGCCGCCGGGGCGGGTGTTGCCGTCGGCGATGAACCGGCCGGTCTCCTCATGCGGCATGAAACCGAGATCGCCGAGACCATAGAGCGGCAGATGCGCGAAGGCGTCATAGATCATCAGATGATCGACGTCCTTGTGCGTGATGCCGGCTTCCCTGAACGCCAGCGGTCCCGCCACCTTGAACGCCCGCGAGGAGTTGAACGTCTCCATCTGGCTGACCATCGGCGTCTCCACGCTCTCGCCGGTGCCGAGGATGTAGACCGGCCTTTGCGGAAAGTCCTTGGCCCGGTCGGCGGATGTGAGGATCAGGGCGCCGCCGCCGTCGGTGACGAGGCAGCACTGCAGGAGGCGCAAGGGGTAGGCGATCATCCGCGAATTCAGGACGTCCGCAACCGTGATCGGCTCCTTCATGGTGGCGCGGGGGTTCTTGGCCGCCCATTCGCGCTGCACCACCGCGACCATCGCAAGCTGCTCATGGGTGATGCCGTAGGTCTTCATGAAGCGCAGCACGGGGATCGGGAACATGCTGGCCGGCGTGGTGACGCCGTAGGGCAACTCGAACTGCCCGTTCAGGCTGTCGGGGCCGATCAGGCGCGGCGTGCGGCCGATGTTAGACTTGCCGCTTTCGGCGTGCGTGATCAGCACCGTCTTGCACAGACCTGCTTCGATCGCGGCGGCGGCATGGCGGACATGCAGCATGAACGAGCATCCGCCGACCGAGGTGCCGTCGACCCAGGTCGGGATGATGCCGAGATAGTGGCATATCTGCTGCGGCGTTTCGACTGCCGTGGCGAAGCCGTCGATGTCCGACAATTTCAGTCCGGCATCCTTGATGGCGTTGAGCGCCGCATCCGCATGGAGCTGGATCTGCGACATGCCGGGAATGACGCCGAGCTCGGTGGTCTCGGCTGCACCGACGATGGCAACCTGGTTTCTGCGCATGGCTCAACCCTTCGATGGACGGAACAAGGGAAGGGTGATCTGCTCGTCGAGCTTTTCGAACTTGACCTCGAGGCGCATGTCGAGTTCGAGCGCTTCCGGCGTCTGCGGGCAATCGACGATGTTGGTCATCATCCGCGGGCCCTCGTCGAGCTCGACCACGGCGATCGAATAGGGCGGGGTAAAGCCGGGAGCGGGGCGGTGATGGATGACGTAGCTGTAGAGTGTGCCCTTGCCGGAGGCCTTGAATACCGAGACCTCCCGCGAGCCGCAGGACGGGCAGAACGGTCGCGGGGGGAAATAGGTCTTCGCGCAGGACTCGCAGCGCTGCAGGCGAAGCTCGCCCTCCCTTGTGCCGTCCCAGAAATGCTGGGTTTCAGGCGTCGGTTTTGGTCGCGCACGCGCTGCCTCGGCCATTCGGCAATTCCTCCGTCGAGCTCTTCAGGTCTTGATGCGCCAGTTGACCGTCCGCCGTCAACGGTGAAGCGGCCGGCTCGCATGCCGCGTATTCCACCGCGCGCAAAATCGCTTCCCTGGTATGGTTGATTTGTCCGCGCGGACGCGCCAAAAGGAACTCGACAACACTACATTAGTGAGGAAACGCGATGTTCAAGAACAGTTTGGCTGCGCTTGCTGCGGCCGTGGCGCTCGTCGGTCCGGCCTTCGCGGCGGATGCGCCCGCCGAACTCAAGATCGGCACGCTCTATGCTTCCTCGGGCCGTTACGCCTCGATCTCCATGCCGGTCTATAGCGCGCTCAAGCTCTGGGCGGAGCAGAAGAACGCCGAGGGCGGCGTCTATGTGAAAGCCTTCGACAAGAAGCTTCCGGTCAAGCTCGTCTCCTATGACGACCAGAGCAACACGGCGACCGCCTCGACGCTCTATAACCAGCTCATCACCCAGGACAAGGTTGACCTTCTGGTCTCCGATTCCGGCTCGGTGCTCACCGCGCCGGCCGTTGCGATCGCGCGCGACCACAAGATGTTCCTGTTCGACCAGACCGGGACGGGGGCGAGCTTCTTTTCCAAGGACAATCCCTATATCGCGCTGATGGCGGACCCGGTCTCCACCGTCTGGCCCAAGCCGGTTGCCGATTTCATCACCCATGACGGGCCGGCTCTCGGCATCAAGAAGATCGCCATCCTCTATGCGACCAACGAGTTCACCGGCACGCAGGCGAACGCCTTCCGCAAATTCGTGAAGGATTCCGGCGCGCCGATCGAGATCGTCTATGACCAGGGCGTCCCGACCGAGACCACGAACTACACCGTCATCATCAACAACATCAACAATACCAATCCGGACGCGGTGATTCACTTCGGCTATGCGCCGAACGACATTGCTTTCCTGCGTAACGTCCAGGACGTCGGCGTCAACTTCAAGATGCTGTTCGCGATCTATGCCGGGCTCGAGACCGAACTGCTCGAAAAGAACATCGGCCCCAAAGGGCTCGAACACATCTGGACCTATGTTCCGCCGTCGGAGCTCAACTATTCCGTCAATTTCGGGATGCCGATGAAGGACTTCAGAGAGGCCTTCCAGAAGAAATACTCCGACGGCAAGATCGAATTCGGCTTCAACGCGGTGGCCGGCTATACCACCGGGCTCGTGATCGAAAAGACGCTCTCGGTCGCAACCTCACTCGATCAGATGGAGTTGCACCGCGCGGTGTTCAGCCTGTCGGGTCAGCTCAAGACGCTGGACGGTACCTTCGCGCTCGACGACATGGGCGGGCAGATCGGCGAATTGACGCCGCTCGGCCAGCTTGCGCTCGACGACCA
>CAYVVB010000604.1:0-6481 GCA_964454955.1 uncultured Bradyrhizobium sp.
AATAGCGCTTCAGAGATCGTGGTCCAGCGGCAACTGATCTGCAGCGCCATGTACTCGCCGATGTAGAATAGCGCTTCAGAGATCGTGGTCCAGCGGCAACGGCGTCAACGTCTGAGACGGCGCTTTGGAATATCGCGCCAAGAATTGGCGTCTCGAGATGACCACCGTTTCTTTCTGACAGGCGATGACATTGTCCAGGTTGGACCGTCGTCGTCTTCCTCTGAGGGCAACGTCGAAGCCGTCAGCACATTTGGTGATAGCACAACGCGAATTTGTCCCTCACCGTCGATGATCACTTCCGCTGCGCCAGCCTCCTTGGCAGCTTGGCAGCGCGGATTACGCGGGTAACTTCACCTTGAGTAATCTTGGCAGCGCGGCGGGGCATGGAGCGAACCTTTGCAATGCCAACGACCATTCGATACCGTAGCGATCGAACAGCTGATCCAAAGCCATTCGATATTAAAGAGCTGCATCTTAGGCTTGCCCAGAGGCGTAAACCTTTGATCGCGGATTCGGCGACCTTAGAGTAAGAAAACTTGCTAGCTGTGGCGAAGCCACCGAAGCAGCCCGGTCTATAGCTTTGAAGCGGCGCGTTACTACTGAAGAACTTCAAGAGGCTACACCAGCGAACCAGTTCGTAAAGGTGCCCTTTAGAGGAACATATGAAACCATATCCGTTATATTTCAATGAGTTACAACTATGGTGCGCTCGGAGGGACTCGAACCCCCACGATGTTACTCACTGCCACCTCAAGGCAGCGCGTCTACCAGTTCCGCCACGAGCGCTTGGGATGTCCGGCTGAAGCGCCGGATCAACGGCGCCGATGTAACAAATCGACCAAGGGGGGACAAGGGCTGAGGCCTGCCCGGACCCAAGGTTTTGCCACCGCTTTTTCGGCCTTTGGAGTATTTTTCCGAACCCGCAGGCGCGTTGGCGCAAAGCGGGGACCGGTTTTCCGCAAAAATACGATCAGATCAAGAATCTGAGGGGACCGGCTTTGATTTCGCCAAGCCGAGGCCCTTAGCGGTGATCGGGCGATTTCGGCAGCATCTGCTTGACCTCGACCGCGATCCGGTTGCGATCGACCAGCACCACGCCGCTGGCAACCGGCAGGCTGTTGGCTAGCACCTTGACCTCGTCGGCTTCGGTGGCGTCCAGTTCGATGATGGCGCCGCGCGACAGGCGAAGAACCTGGTGGATGGGCATGGTCGAGGTCCCCAGGACCACCATGAGATCGACAGTGACTTTATCGAGGGTTGGCACTTTTGAACCGACAAACCGGGACTAGATGGGCTGACGGGGAACACCTCACCACGTTATGGTTATCCAATGGTTAATGGCCGCGAAACGCTCGATTTGACGCTCTTTTCGGGGCCAGCGGGCAATGTCGTGGAATGGCGGATTTCAGATTCGCCCATTTCCTATCCGGAAGCGGTCGCGGCCATGGAGGCGCGCGCCGCCGCGATCGCCGCGCACGAAGCGAACGAACTGGTCTGGCTGCTGGAGCACCCCCCGCTCTATACGTCGGGCACCTCGGGCAAGGCTGGCGACCTCCTGCAAGCCCGCTTCCCCATGTTTGACAGCGGGCGCGGCGGCCAGATCACCTATCACGGACCCGGCCAGCGGGTCGCTTACGTCATGCTCGACCTGAAGCGGCGGCGGCCGGACGTTCGTGCCTATGTCGCGAGCCTGGAGGAATGGATCATCCGCACCCTCGCCGCCTTCAATGTGCGCGGCGAGCGGCGCGAGGATCGCGTCGGCGTCTGGGTGAAGCGGCCCGAGAAGGGCGCAGGCTTTGAGGACAAGATCGCGGCCATCGGCGTACGGCTGAAGCGCTGGGTGTCCTTCCATGGCATCGCGCTCAATGTCGAGCCCGACCTCACCCATTTTTCCGCGATCGTGCCGTGCGGCGTGGTCGACCCGCGCTATGGCGTGACCTCGCTGGTCGATCTCGGCCTCCCCGTGACCGTGGCGGATGTCGATATTGCATTGCGGCAGGCATTCGAAGAGATTTTCGGCTGCACGGACGCCCGCCTGCCGGAAGCGACGGTCTGAGACCAGATCACTTCCCGGCGGACGTTGGATTTGTGGCCCGGGTGCCTCAATGGGTAGGAATTCTCGCTAAAAGGCTCCCGATCGGAACAAAATCGGCGGGCGGGCGTTTCTGCCGCGTCGAGGCGGGTTCCTTATGGCTCAAAAAATCCAGCAAACGAGGGACTTGTTCGAGAGCGAGCGGAGTTTTCGCCTTTTGGTTGAGGCGGTCGGTGATTACGCGCTCTACATGCTCGATCCCACCGGCATCATCACCAGCTGGAATATTGGCGGCCAGCGCATCAAGGGTTATTCCGCCGAAGAGATCATCGGCCAGCACTTCTCCCGCTTCTACACCGAAGCCGACCGCGCCAGCGGCAAGCCGGCCCGGGCGCTCCAGATCGCCCGAGATCAGGGCCGCTATGAGGAGGAAGGTTGGCGGGTCCGCAAGGACGGGACCTTCATCTGGGTCAGCGTCGTCATCGACCCGATCTACGAGGACGGAAGGCTCGTCGGCTTTGCCAAGATCACCCGCGACATCACCGAACGGCGCGATGCCCAGATCAAGCTCGAACAGATGCACAGGAAGCTTGCCGAGTCGCAAAAACTCGATGCGCTCGGTCAGTTGACCGGCGGGGTCGCGCACGACTTCAACAATCTCCTGATGATCATCAGCGGCAGCCTTCACACGCTCAAACGCGGTGCGGGCGACGACCCCAAAATGCAGCGCGCGGTCGTGGCGATCGAGAACGCAACCAGGCGCGGCGCGGCGCTGACCGGCCAGTTGCTGACATTCGCGCGCAGGCAGAGTGTCAATCCCCAGCCGATCGACCTGTCCGGACGGATCGAGGCAATCCGCCAGGTGCTGGACACCGGCGTCGGCCGTGCCGTGCAGCTCACCTTCGACATCGATCCAGCGGTCTGGCCGGTCACGATCGACATCGTGGAATTCGAGACCGCCATGGTCAACCTCGTGATCAACGCACGCGACGCCATGCCGTCGGGCGGAACGATCACCATTTCTGCCCACAACCAGACAATCCCTGGGCCGGGCGGCGACGACTTCGTCGCGATCGGAGTGGAAGATACCGGCCAGGGCATCGCCCCCGATGTTCTGGACAAGATATTCGACCCTTTTTTCACCACCAAGCCGGTGGGCAAGGGTACCGGTCTTGGGCTGTCACAGGTTCATGGCTTCGCCTATCAGGCTGGTGGGACCGTGTCGGTGAAGAGCGAGCTCGGCAAGGGCACCAAGGTGACGATGCTGCTGCCGCGGCAGCGAATAGGCCGGTGGCCCGAAAAGATCGATGGCTGGGAGGTTGGCGGAAGCGGCACCGTGCTCTTGGTGGAAGACAATCCCGATGTTGCATCCGTGAGCCTCAATCTGCTCGAGCAGCTTGGCTACAACGTCTACAAGGTGCCGGACGCCGAGACAGCGCTGCGCGAAATCGAGCGCAAGGACATCGATCTCGTCTTTTCCGATATCGTCATGCCGGGCGAGTTGAACGGACTCGCGCTGGCGCGCCGCCTGCGGGAGACCCGCCCCGATCTGCCGGTGCTGCTGGCCACGGGCTATTCCGATGCGGCGGCCAATGTGCCCGGCGACTTTCCCATCCTGCGCAAGCCTTATGAGATCCACCAGCTCGCCAAGGCCATCGCCAGCCTGCGCCGCTAAAATCAGATCGTGGGCAGCACAGAAAAGCTCTCGCCGGCGCGCCGCAGGTTGAGGTGGTTGAGCCCGGCGGCCTCGGTGAGCACGTCGCTGACAAGCGCCGACGGCGGACCTTGGCGGCACAGCGCCACCATATCGGCAACCGCTTGCGCCGATCCGGCAAACAGGGCTTCCACGCTGCCATCGCGCCGGTTGCGCACCCAGCCCTCCAGCGAGATCGTCTCGGCTTGGTACTCGACCCAGGCGCGATAGCCGACGCCCTGCACTCTGCCCCGGATCGTGACCAGCAGTATCTCGTCGTTCATGGCTTCAGTCCCGGTTTCAGCCCCAGGAATTTTGCGGCACGCGCATTCACCAGCGCATCACGCGTGACGCGGCTCGAAAGATCGGAAGGCGCGAGACCTTTCAGCTGCTTCGGTGGCGTTCCCTCGCGCAGCGCCTTCAGCGTCTCGTAGACCGCAAGCGTGGCGGCAGCGAACGGCGCATGCCCCTGCAGCGCAATCCGCACGCGCTGGCTCGCGAGATAGTCGAGGTCGCTCATCTCCTCCGGCGCGCCGCCGAGCACGATCGGCAGGCGCGTTGCCGCGGCCAGAGCTTCCAGTTCAGCTCGCGTCTTGATGCCGGTGAAGAACAACGCATCGACGCCGGTCGCCTCATAGGCCGCGGCGCGCGCGATCGCATCGTCGAGCGAGGTGATCGAGGCGGCCCCCGTGCGTCCCATGATGACAAGCGAAGGATCGCCGCGGCCGTCGAGCGCCGCCTTCATCTTTCCCACGCCCTCGTCCAGCGAAATGATCTGCGTTCTGGCTTCGCCATAGGCCTGCGGCAGCAGCGTGTCCTCGATGGTGAGGCCGGCCGCGCCGGCCGTCTCCAATTCCTGCACCGTACGGCGGACGTTGAGCGCGTTGCCATAGCCATGGTCGGCATCGACCAGCACCGGCAGGCCGGCCGCGTGGGACATCCTGCGCATCTGCTCGGCGAGTTCGGTCAGCGTGATGAGCGCGATGTCGGGATCGCCAAGCACGGCGAGCGAGGCGACCGATCCGCCGAACATGCCGACCTCGAAGCCGAGGTCTTCGGCAATGCGGATCGAGATCGCGTCATAGACCGAGCCCGGACGGATGCAGGTCGCTCCTGCCAGCACCGACCGCAATTTTTCCCTGCGCTGACGGAAGGTCATGACATCTCCCTGGCGTCATTCCGGGGCGATGCGAAGCATCGAACCCGGAATGACGGAGTTTCAAGCAAACTCCAAAATCAACGCATCCACCGCCAGTGTCGCACCGGCGGATGCGTAAATCTTCTTCACCGTGCCGTCGCGCTCGGCGCGCAGCACGTTCTGCATCTTCATGGCTTCCACCACCGCCAGGGTTTCGCCGGCCTTGACCTCCTGCCCTTCCGTGACCGCGATCGACACCACGAGCCCCGGCATCGGACACAACAGCTTCTTGCCGGTGTCGGCTGCGGTCACGACCGGCATCAGACGGGCGGAGGCGGCCTCCGCTTCGGTGAAGACATAGACGGGGACTTCGACGCCCTGATGCGCCAGCCGAACGCCATTATGAATCGGGCGCACCTGCACCGCGATCAGAAGACCGTCGATCGTGCCCTCCCAGACCGGATCGCCGGGCTTCCACGGCGAAACCAATCGATGCGGATTGCCGGGCACGCCGTCCGCGACGAACCGCACCCCGATGGCGTCCTCCTCGCGCGAGATGTCGAGCATGATCTCGGCGCGATCGAGCCAGACTGCGCGGCGCCGCTCGCGCCGCACCACGCGGCCGACAAGCTGGCCTGAAATCTGCCGCTTGCGCTCGCCGAGCACGTGATCGATCGCGGCGCCAACGGCGGCGAGCCGGCGCGCGATCTCGCCTTCCGGGGCATGCGCCGAAAAGCCGCGCGGAAACTCCTCTGCGATGAAGCCGGTGGAGAGCTTGCCCTCGCGCCAGCGCGGATGATTCATCAGCGCCGATAGGAACGGAATGTTGTGGCGGATGCCGTCGACATAGAACGCATCGAGCGCAGTCGATTGCGCTTCGATCGCCGCGGCGCGCGATGGTCCGTGCGTGATCAGCTTCGCGATCATCGGATCGTAGAAGATCGAGATTTCCCCGCCCTCCTGCACGCCGGTGTCATTGCGTACTGTGATGCCGTTGGCGCTGCTTTCGGCCGGCGGCCGGTACTTCACGAGGCGCCCGACCGAGGGCAGGAAATTGCGGAAAGGATCCTCGGCATAGACGCGCGTCTCCACCGCCCAGCCCGTCAACGTGATGTCTCTCAGCGTCAGTGGCAGCTTCTCGCCGGCCGCGACCCGGATCATCTGCTCGACCAGATCGATGCCGGTGACGAGTTCGGTCACGGGATGCTCGACCTGCAGGCGCGTGTTCATCTCCAGGAAATAGAAGCTCTTGTCCTGGCCGGCGACGAACTCCACGGTGCCGGCGGAATCATATTTCACGGCCTTGGCCAGCGCGACCGCCTGCTCGCCCATCTTGCGGCGCGTCGTCTCGTCGAGCAGCGGCGAAGGCGCCTCCTCGATGACCTTCTGGTTGCGGCGCTGGATCGAGCATTCGCGCTCGCCGAGATAGATCACGTTGCCGTGCTTGTCGCCCAGCACCTGGATCTCGATGTGGCGGGGATCGACGATGAACTTCTCGATGAAGACGCGGTCGTCGCCGAACGACGACTTCGCCTCCGAGCGGGCGCGGGCAAAGCCCTCCGCCACCTCGACGCGCGACTGCGCGATGCGCATGCCCTTGCCGCCGCCGCCGGCGGAG
>CAYVVB010000605.1:0-16309 GCA_964454955.1 uncultured Bradyrhizobium sp.
TGCTTAGTGCGGACTCGGTCTACCGCGAATTTGCGGAGCGTGTACGGTACCGGCTGTTGCCTGGCGTCTTTTGATGAATTTGCGGGCTCACTGCCCCGATCGATATGAATCGCAGCGGGACGCCCCTCAATTCCTGCTGGAGCCGTTGTTGCCGAAGGTCATCAGGATCACGGCAATTCCTGTTCAGCGAAGCGATGCCGCAATATCAGCGATCGACCTGAAGAGGATAAGCGGGTCGTCTTTCGAGGGAACGAAGCCGCGTCGCACCCAGAACGCAGCAGCTTCGGCGTCGACGGCATTGACGATCAGGGCGCGGCCTCCGATGAGGCTTGCGGCCGTGACACATCGTTGCAATGCATGCTTAAGTAGGCCGGTGCCGGCGCCCTTGCCTGCCCAGTTCCGATCGGTCGCAAGTTGTCCCAGGAGCAGGCAGGGGACAGGGTCGGGCGGCTGGCCCGTTCGGATAGACCGCGGCAGCGTTGAGGGCACGATGGCCGTTGGCGCGAGACCATAATAACCGATCACGCGATTGGCTTCATGGACGACAAGAACGGCGGTAAAGCCTTTCTCCTGATTGGACAGCGCTCGGGTTTTGAGCCAGTGATCAAGTGACGGCTTGCCACAGGAGAACCCGGCGAGATCGTGGGCTGCCGTCAATAATTCAGGACCGGAGATTGCCAAGCCTTAGTTTCCGGTCTTTGGACCGCTGGTCTCCCACGGGGCCGTACGCCTGAAGAGTTCAACCATCTCGGGGACCGCCGTGGCGGGCTTGGATAGCGCCGCTGTGAAGGCCTTGAAGCCTGCGGCGCTCATCCGAATGGGCGCCGTCTCCATCAGCACGTCCTCGGCCGCGCGTACGGCCGCGTCACGCACGAAATCGGTGCGTGAACGGCCGCGCAGCGCTGCAGCCCGATCGATGATGGCGATATCAGCTTCGGGCAGCCGCATCGAAAGCGGGTGCTCCTTGCGCTTGATGGCTCGGGGCATAAGGAACCTCCATATGCCAGTCATATAGAACATTGTAGCGCATTTTGCAATACACTTGGACTGAGACATGTGGCGCTCAGCCCAGGCCGACGTATATCGAATAGGCCAGCGGGACCATCGCTTACCAATGGCGAGCGTGACTGCTGTGGATGCGTTAAAGGTGAACGGAAGGCCCGGGACACCGGTTATCGGGCGCATGGAAGTGCGGTGCTGTCGGGCGGCTCACACTATCCGTTCATACGCGCGTCACCTGCGTTTCACCATTCAACCGACCCGCAACACCAAACCTCCTTCGGAGCCCGCCAGACGGACTGATCATGTGATCGGAGTCCGAAGGAACAGCCCATGGGCGGCGACGTTCATTCATCCGTGAAAATGAAGCCAGAAGGAGTTCCTTCCATGCGCCACTTCATTGTCGCCGGCCTCTGCGCAATCAGTTTCCTCGCTGTGGACCTGCCGGCCTCGCCAGCCGCCGCGCAAGCTCGCTATTGCCTGCAGGGAGGACGCCAGTGGGGCCTTCCCGGCAACTGCCAGTTCGCGACCCGTCGCCAGTGCATGGCCGCTGCGTCGGGCACGGGTGCTACCTGCGGCATCAATCCCCGCTATGCATTCGCGCGCCAGCGGCGCGGTGGCCATTGGCGCTGATGCTGCAGCCTTGACCGGCGCATAACTCCAGCATCGCTGCGCTGCAGCGCCCGGTAGAGCGTGGCCTCGGCGGCCGGGTATTCAGCCGCCGGCGGGGTGTTTCGCCGGCTGCATGGCGTTCGCCGCTCTTGCGGTGCTGGCCTGTATCGAGGGCGGGGGTACGAAATAGTTCGTCCTAAAAGATATATTCTATGTATTGCTTTTGTGCGACGATGATGCTCTAAGGATTCCGAAGATCCGGGTCCGCGCCGCCAGGAAAAGCGGCGCGACCGGTGTGCGATCGTCGCACCAATGTCGGTCGCGCCAAATCGTTCGAGAGCCAGCACGTCGTCATGTTCATCCAGACCGAAGCAACGCCCGACGCGGCACGATTGAAGTTTCTGCCCGGCCGCGAGGTCATCACAGAAGGCGTCCTCAATCTGCGCGACAGGACCCAGGCTGCAGCTTCGCCGCTCGCGGAACGCCTTTTCGCGATTCCGGAGGTCTCCGCGGTGTCGCTGGGAAGCGATTCGATTATCGTCACCAAGGCGGAGGGCGATTGGCAGCACCTCACGCCCGCCGTTCTCGGCGCGATCATGGAACATTTCCTGTCGGGCGCGCCGGTGTTGCGTCAGGGGCGCGATGGCGGCAACCGGCCTTCCTCCTTCCGTCCGGCCGAAGGCGGTGCCGATCTGGCCGGCCGCATCAAAGAAGCGCTGCGTCAGGTGATCGATCCGGAGCTCGGCTACAACATCGTCGATCTCGGCCTGGTCTACGAGGTCTCCCTCGCGGAGGGGGGCGTGGTTTGCGTCACGATGACCACGACGACGCCAGGATGCCCGGCGACGAACTACTTGAAGAGCGGCGCCGCAGAGAGCGCGAGTCATGTGCCGGGAGTCGAGTTTGTCGACGTCAAGCTCACTTATGAGCCGCGCTGGACGCCGGAGATGATGAGCGCGGAGGCCAAAGCGTATCTCGGGATCGGATAAGACCACATCCGTTTGCCGGCGGCCTGTCAGGCTTCAAGAAAGGACATCAGAATGAAGAGCATCGAGAACCCGCTTCGAAACCGAACCATCGGCGAAATTGCCGCGACGCTGCCCGGTGCCACGGCCGTTTTCCGCAGGCTCAAGCTCGATTTCTGCTGCGGCGGCGATGCAGCGCTGGCCGATGCGGTGGGCAAGCGCGGGCTGGATATCGCCCTTGTCGAAAAGATGCTCGCAGCGCTCGATCCGGCCAAATCCACTCCCGCGCCCGAACCAACCGGCGAGCTGATCGATCACATCGTGAGCCGCTATCACGAGACACATCGGCGCGAACTGCCCGAGCTGGTCCGTCTGGCCCGGAAGGTCGAGGCGGTTCATGCCGGTCATCCCGAGGCGCCGCGGGGGCTCGCCGACACGCTCGCAGCGATTCAGGCCGAACTCGAGCAGCACATGCGGAACGAGGAGACGCAACTGTTTCCGTTGATGCGGCAACAGCCCGATGCGGGAGCCGACCTCCCGATCGCGCAGCTGCGCTCCGAGCATGATCGGCACGGCGACCTGCTGCGCCGCGTGGAGACGATTGCCAACGGCTTCGCCCTGCCTGAGGGCGCGTGCCGGTCGTGGGAGGCGCTCTATATCGGCACCGACAAATTGGTCGACGACGTGATGGAGCATATCCATCTCGAGAACAACGTGCTGTTTCCGAGATTCGAGCATCGCGAAGCAGCCTGACCCCAACGGGCCGCCCGGGTCGCCCGCGACCGCGCGGAGAGCGGCTGGAGCCGCAGAGAGGGAATGAGGATGAGCGCCTTCGCTAGCGAGCACTACCTCATCATCCAGACCATCCATCTCTTGAGCGCGATGACCTTCGGCGGTGTGGTGATCTTCGAGGTCCTGATCCTCGAGTCGCTGCATCGGCACCTGTCGAAGGAGGTCATGATGGCAATCGAGTCCGCCATCATTCGGCGCGCCCGGACGTTCATGCCGGTCGTGATGATCCTGCTCTATACGACCGGCATCCTGATGTTGCGGGCGCATTTTCCCGATTTTTCGACGATGCCGGAGAGCAGCTTCGGGCGGCTGTTGATGGTCAAGATTGCGCTCGCCGCCATCGTTCTCGTCTGCTTCGTCGGCGCGATGACGCTGCATGTCCTGGACAGGATGAATCCGCCGATCTTCAAGGCCATTCACGTCATCGTCTTCACCTGCGTCATCGGCATCGTCGTGCTGGCCAAGGCCATGTTCTATGCATAGCGGGACCGGCTAGCTCGCAAGATGATGCTCGGCGATGATCTGGCCGCTGCCGGAGGACGGAAAATAGGGACAGAGCACTTCCGTCTCTCCGTCATATTTGTCCCATCCGAGCAGGCCGAAGATCATATGCGTGTCCGCCATCAAGGCTTCCCCATTGCATTTGGTGGAGTACTCCGGGAGCATCCGCACGAATTCGGCGTAACGGCGTTCCTTCCAGAGATCCAGAACGCGCAGGTCCATCTGGCGATTGAACTCGCTGCCGACCTGCTCCCACTGATTGTCGCCGACCTGGCTGTTGGCAACCAGCTTGTGCGACAGCGAGCCTGAGGCCAGCACAGCCACCCGCCTGTCCGACGCCTTGATGGCGCGCCGGCAGGCAACGCCGAACTTTCGGTTTTCCTCGACATCCGCGAAGATCGGCGCGGCGACCGACAGGACCCTGGCCCATCCGGACTCGTTCATATAGTGCATTGGCACGATCGTTCCGTATTCGAGCGGCAACGTCTCGACCTTGTGCGCGAGCACCCGGACGTCTTCCTTCAATCCCTCCTCGGCGATCCGGTCGGCAAGCTCAGGATCGCCGCGATAGTCGTAATGCATGTTCTGGATCATGTGAGGAGCCTCATGGCTCGTGTAGACGCCGGTGTGCCGCCGGTTCGCGTTCATGTGGCAGCCGAAGTTTGAAATCCAGTGCGTGTCGAAGATCAGGAAGGTATCGGCGCCGCGCTCCCTTGCCCGCCTGCCGATTTCCCTGAGCGCCTTGATCGCGTCATCCCGCTTTCCCTTCAAAGGCCCGTCCCGTTCCGAAATCAGGATCGAGGGCACGTGAGCGATCTTTGCGGCGAGCACGACTTCACCCATCTCTTCCTCCCAAATTCTTGAAATTAGATAAGATCATAATGATTGTGATATTATCTAAGAGTCAACCGGTTGCTTGTGCTACTGCCTCGCAGGTAGAACCGAATCGCCGCAAGCACCGAAAGAGCGTCCGATGGACAAGGCTTCCAAAACCCGGAAAGGGCGATCCCGGCCATCGGGAAGGCGTAACCTCCCGCTGATGCTGTTGCAGGCGCGGGAGGTGATGCTCCAGCACTTTCGGCCCATATTTCAGCGGTTTGGCATCACCGAACAGCAATGGCGGATCATGCGGCTGCTCAGCGATCACGACCGACTGGAGCAGCGCGAGATTTCTTCCGCCTGTCAGATCTCCGGCCCCAGTCTTTCGAACATTCTCTCGCGCTTGCAAGAGATCGGATACGTCGCCCGGGTGCGGAGCCGCGACGACAACCGAAAGGTGTTCGTCTCGCTCGCCGAGCGCGGATGGTCGGTGATCGAGGAGGTCAGGCCGAGCGTCGATGAGCGCTATCGCGACCTCGAAAAGGCGGTAGGGCCGGAACTCATGAATTCGCTCGTCCTGGTGCTCGACAAGCTTCTGGCCCTGCCGCTCAGCACGCTCGAGTCCGGAGCGCGGCGGCCGCGCGAGATGCGCTGATCGTGGCGAGCGGCCGCACAGCTTTCAGGTGGAATTCTACTGCGTCATGAAGAGCACCACCGCAATGGCGACGGAGAGGCTCGCCGCCGACGTTGCGGCGGTCGTCGACAACACTCCCGTTGCCCTGAGCGCCGCGGCGAACATGATGATGATGGGCGTTGCGGTAAGTAGGCCGAGCTTGGCTTCGGTCATGGCGTCTGTCTGCCGATCGATGGAACTAGGATAGCGCCTGTCTAGCTCGGGCGGCCATCGCCTTCGTTGCGGCGGCGCAAACAGCAGATGCAGTCCATCGGGGTGCCTCGCTCTTTGTCCGGCGACAAAGAGCGGCGCGTGCGGGCCGGATAAGCGTGCAAACGCACATCATCTTTGGATTCGCAAGCGCATGTCGGTAGTCAACTGCGAACAAGAGCAGGCCGGTTGGGACATTTTCGAAGGCCTTCCCGGCGATCCCATGATCTGGGTGCTGATCTTCAGCGAACTCGCCGCTTTCGGCCTGTTCCTGGGCGCCTTCGTCGTGGCGCATGCCGTCAACTCCGCCACCTTTGCGGCCGGGCAGGCGGCGCTCGATGCCCGCCTCGCCGCATTGAACACCATCGTGCTGGTGACGAGCGGCTGGGCGGCCGCACGGGGAGCTGCCGCGGCGCGCGCCGGAGAGCCGCGATTCTCGCGCTACTGGCTGCTGATCGCCATGGCTCTCGGCGCGGGCTTCGTCGCCATAAAGCTCACGGAATATGCCGGGGAGATTTCGACCGGCATTGGCCTCGAGACCAGTCCGTTCTTCACGCTGTATTTCCTTCTCACCGGCTTTCACCTTCTGCATGTCTGTCTCGGCATCGTGATCCTGGCGGTGGTCTGCCGCCGTGCCCACGCCCCGAGCGTCGAGACCGGAACGGCGTTCTGGCACATGGTCGATCTCGTCTGGGTCCTGATGTTTCCCATCGTGTATCTGGTGCGCTGAGCATGCTGCGGCCTCCGCATCATCTCGAGCTGGCTCTGGCCGTGTTGATCGGCCTTGCCGTCATCACCGTCGGCATCACCAGCTTCGTGCGCGGCGGACTGCTCGCCGACGCCCTGCTGCTGACCCTCGCTGCGCTGAAAGGCCGCAAGATCCTGCTCGACTATCTCGACCTGCGCGGCGCGCCGGCGGTTTGGCGCGGTCTGGTGAGTGCGTGGGTGTTCTCCGTTTCCGCATTTGCCCTGGCGGCCTCGGCCGTGAGCGTCCTGATCTGAGGCGGATGATCGCCGCGGTGGTTGCTGCGGCACAAAGAGCGGAGCGGGGCCGCTGCATAGAATGGCGCGATCTCCACACTCGCCCCCGCATCAATGAAAAGGGATCGGTAATGGCTGAACGCCTCACCAAGTCGGCGGCTCGAAACGTCTTCTACGGCGGATCGGCCTTCTTCTTCGCTATCTTCCTCGGCCTGACGGCGCACAGCCATTACTACATGGTGACGACGTCGACGGACGCGAGCACGCTCACCGACTCCGTCGCGCGAGGCAAGCGCGTCTGGGAGCGCAACTCCTGCATCAACTGCCACACGCTGCTCGGCGAGGGTGCTTATTTCGCGCCTGAACTGGGCAACGTCTGGGACCGCTGGGGCGGCAAGGAGGATCCTGCCTCCGCCCGCGAGATGCTGAAGGCCTGGATGCAGTCGCAGCCGTCAGGCGTCCCCGGCCGGCGGCAGATGCCGCAATTCAATCTCAGCGACCAGGAGATCAATGATCTCGCCGCCTTCTTCGAATGGACGAGCCACATCAAGCGGCAGAACTGGCCGCCGAACCAGGCCGGCTGAGCGCTTCGACCTGATAGTTCCCTTTTAAAGATAGAGAACCGAGATGAGATATCAGACCCAGAAAGTGGCGATGCTGTATTTCTACGGCGCGCTGACGCTCTTCCTCGCCCAGCTTCTGTTCGGCGTCCTGGCGGGAACCATATACGTCCTGCCCAACACCCTGTCGGTCGCCCTGCCGTTCAACATCGTCAGGATGATCCACACCAACGCGCTGATCGTCTGGTCGCTGATGGGCTTCATGGGCGCGACCTTCTTCCTTCTGCCGGAAGAGACCGAGACCGAGCTGTTCAGCCCGTTGCTGGCGAAAATCCAGTTCTGGATGTTCTTCGCCGCGGCTGGCGCCGCCGTCGTCGGCTATCTCTTCCATTTTCACGAGGGGCGGGAATTTCTCGAGCAGCCGTTTCCGATCAAGGTAGGCATCGTCGTCGTCTGCCTGATGTTCCTCTTCAACGTGACGATGACGGCCCTGAAGGGCCGCAAGACCACGGTCACGAACATCCTGCTGTTCGGCCTCTGGGGCGTCGCGATCTTCTTTCTGTTCGCGTTCTACAACCCGGCGAATCTCGCAGTCGACAAGATGTACTGGTGGTACGTCGTGCATCTGTGGGTCGAAGGCGTCTGGGAGCTGATCATGGCCTCGGTGCTGGCCTACCTGATGATCAAGCTCAACGGCATCGACCGCGAGGTCGTCGAGAAGTGGCTCTACGTCATCATTGGCCTCGCGCTGTTCTCCGGCATCCTCGGCACCGGCCATCACTTCTACTGGATCGGCGCGCCCGGCTACTGGCAGTGGATCGGTTCGCTGTTCTCGACGCTGGAGGTCGCGCCCTTCTTCACCATGGTGATCTTCACGGTGCAGATGACCTGGAAGGCCGGACGCAAGCATCCCAACCGGGCCGCGCTGCTGTGGTCGGTCGGCTGCTCGGTGATGGCCTTCCTCGGCGCCGGCGTGTGGGGCTTCCTGCACACCTTGTCCTCCGTGAACTATTACACGCACGGCACCCAGGTGACGGCGGCGCACGGCCATCTCGCTTTCTTCGGCGCCTATGTGATGCTGAACCTGTCGGTGATGGCCTATGCGATCCCGCAACTGCGGCAGCGAGCGCCCTATAACCAGTGGCTCAGCATGGCGAGCTTCTGGATCATGTGCACGGCGATGCTGGTGATGACCTTCGCGCTGACCTTCGCCGGCGTGATCCAGGTGCACCTCCAGCGCGTGCTCGGCCAGAGCTACATGGAGGTGCAGGACCAGCTCGCCATGTTCTACTGGATCCGGCTCGGCTCGGGCGTGTTCGTGCTGATCTCGGCGCTGATGTTCATCTGGGCCGTGCTGGTGCCAGGGGGCGAGAAGAAGGCTGTTCTCCCGGCGAACCTGCAACCGGCGGAATGAGCCCGTAAACGGTGGCCGCCTCGCGGCCACCGTCCTCGCGAACCGGGAGAGAGATCATGAAAGCTTCGCTTCACGCCGTCGCTTCCAGACGCGACCTTCCAGCCTATGTTCCGAGCGGCCGCGAATGCGCGCTGTTCGAACACGCCTGGCGCCACCGCCTGCCGGTGCTTCTGAAAGGCCCGACCGGCTGCGGCAAGACGCGCTTCGTCTCGCACATGGCGGCAAGGCTCGGCCTGCCGCTCCACACGGTCGCCTGCCACGACGATCTCACCGCGGCCGATCTCACCGGACGCTACCTTCTCAGGGGCGGCGACACGGTCTGGACGGATGGCCCGCTGACACGGGCCGTGCGCGAGGGCGGCATCTGCTACCTCGACGAGGTGGTGGAAGCGCGCAAGGACGTCACCGTGGTGCTGCATCCGTTGACTGACGACCGCCGCATGCTGCCGCTCGACCGCACCGGCGAAGAGCTCATCGCCCCGCCTACCTTCATGCTCGTGGTGTCCTACAACCCCGGTTACCAGACGCTGCTCAAGGCCTTGAAGCCGTCGACGCGGCAGCGCTTCGTTGCCGTCGAATTCGGCTTCCTGCCGGCGGAGCAGGAGGTCGCCGTGGTTGCCGGCGAGAGCGGGCTTTCGTCCGAGCGGGTGGGGCCGCTGGTCGCGCTCGCCGGCCGCCTGCGCGCGCTCAAGGGACATGACCTCGAGGAAGGCGTCTCGACGCGCCTCGTGGTCTATTGCGCGACGCTCGTTGCGGCAGGCATGTCGGTGGCCGATGCCGTGCTTGCCGCCATGATCGAACCGCTCACCGACGATTCCGATGTCAAGGCGGCGCTGGCCGAGGTCGCGCGCGCCGTGATCGGGTGAGGCCAGGCCCATGCTCGATTTCCTCGAACTCGAGGAAACGGTCGGGCGCGCCTGGCATCGCCTGGTCGGCGCCACCGCGAGCTATCCGGTTTTCGCCGAACACGCGGTGTCGCTCGCCGATGTGCAGGGGCAGATCGCCGTGATGTTTCGCGCGCTCGGCGGCGAGGCCGGCGTGCAGATCGTGGGCGCGAGCGCCCGCAAGTCCGGCCATCGGCTCGGCTGGCGGCAGCGCATCGGGCTCGGCGACGAGCGTCTCGATCATCCGGGCCGCGATGCCGCGACGGTTTTCCTTCCCGACAAGATCGCCGTTTTTGCGGACCGCGAGCTCAACGTCGCGCTCTATCGTTGGCTTGCCGCCTGGTTCGCGACCGTGCCGCTGGCGGTGATCGCGGAAGCCGATCCGCTCCGGCGCGATCTCTTGATGCTGCGCCGCGCCCGCGACACGGTCGCGGCGGTGCTGGAGCGCTTCCCCGGGCTCGCCGGGTCCTATGCGAAGCTCGCCGCTGCGACCGTGATCGCACGCCCGCGCCGGCCGCTGCCGCGAACCGAACAGGACGTGGAGCGGATCGTCCTCGCCCTGCTCGGTGGGGGCGAGGCGCGCGAAGGAAAGCTGTGGGCGGCCATGACCGGTGCAAGCGTGCTGCCGGCGCGCGCTCCGGCCGGATATCGTCCGCTGCTGCCGTGTCCGCTGTGGGGCGATTGCTGGCTGCGCGAGATCACGGCCGCGCGCGTGGAGGAAGATGAGCGCGGGCAGGGCACGGAAGCCGCATCACCTGACACGCGCAAACGCTTCGCTGTCCGCGAGCGCGATGACGACGCCAGCCGTCGCGATCCGTTCGTGCTCAACCGATTCGAAAAGATCCTCGCCATGGCCGAGATGGTCAATGTCGACCGTCCGTCCGACGACAGCGAGGACGAGGACGCGCAGAAGGCCGCCGACGATCTCGAAGAGCTCACGATCGGGCGCCGCAGCGGCAAGCCGGCGACGCGGCTGAAATTCGATCTCGACCTGCCGCCCGAGGCGGTCGATGCCACGCGGCTCTGTTCGGGCAAGCTTTATCCGGAATGGGATTACCGCAGCGGCAGCTATCTGCCGGATCATTGCCGCGTACTGGCGACCGGTGCCTCCGAGACCGGCGAAACCTGGGCGCCGGACGAGGCCATGCGCCGGCATATCCGGCAGGTGCGCCGCCGGTTCGAGGCGCTGCGGCCGCGACGCGAATTGATGCGAGGCCAGGCCGACGGGCACGAGCTCGACATTGACGCCCTGGTCCGCGCCCGCTCCGATCTGCGCGCCGGCAGCGGCCGCCTCGACCGCGTCTACCAGGCGATGCGCCCGCAAGGACACGACCTTGCCGTGACGCTGCTGGTCGACGTCTCGCTCTCGACCGACGCATGGGTTGACGGCTACCGCGTCCTTGACCTCGAAAAGGAGGCGCTGCTGGTTCTGGCCCATGGCTTATCGGCCTGCGGCGATCATCACAGCATCCTGACCTTCACTTCGCGCCGGCGTTCCTGGGTGCGCCTCGAGACCGTCAAGGCGTTCGGCGAGCCGATGAGCGCGGCGGTGGAGCGGCGCATCGGGGCGCTCAAGCCCGGCTACTACACGCGCATCGGCGCGGCCGTGCGCCATGCGGCGGGCGAGCTCGCGCTGCAGCCGCAGGGCAAGAAGCTCTTGATCGTGCTCACCGACGGCAAGCCGAACGACGTCGACCATTACGAGGGCCGCTTTGCGATCGAAGACACCCGCAAGGCCGTGCAGGAGGCGCGCCGCCTCGGGGCCGCCGTGTTCGGCGTCACCATCGATGCGACGGCCCGGTCTTATTTCCCCACGCTGTTCGGCCACGGCGGATACGCCATCGTCGGCAACATCCAGCGGCTGCCCGCGGCATTGCCGGCGATCTATCGCCAACTGGTGCAATAGCGAAGCCCCTCATGGTCCTGGATGGCGCTCGTGTATGCCTCGGGCGTCCCGGAATGACAGAGCAATGAATGGGGGAACTTCGGCAAGCGATATCCTCGCGTCACAAAACAGTATCAAAAGCCGACAATATTCCCTGACCGCACTCACCGCGCCGGGAAAGTGCAAGCGTTGCGGTCGAGGACAACAGGGCGATGAATATCTGGAAAGCCGTCCTCTACGCGGCGGGTTCGCTGTTTGCCCTGAGCACGCCTGTTTTCGCCGCCTCGCTCGATGAGGCTGCTGAACGCTACCGGCCCTATATGATCGACAGCATTGGTCAGGCGCTTGCCGGCGCGCGCGATCTGCAGGGCCGCGTCGCTGCGCGGGACCTCGACGGCGCGAAGAGGGCGTGGATTTCCGCGCGCGCGGGGTGGGAGCGCTCCGAGGTCTTCACGGCAGGCTTCGTTCCCGAGCTTGATGCGAAGATCGATGCATGGCCGCATGCCGACAGCGGCTTTCACGCCGTCGAGGCGAAGCTGTTCGGCTCCGGCAATGTTGATGTCGGTTCCGACACTGATCTGCTGGTGCAGAACCTGGACGATCTGCACCGCAGGTTGGAGGGCATGTCGCTGACGCCTCAGGGCCTGCTGGACGGCATCACGCAGCTCGCCTACGAGGTCGGTGAGAGCAAGGCGGACGGCGGCGAATCCCGCATCAGCGGCACCTCGCTCGCGGACATGCAGAACAATGCCGAGGGCATCGCGTTCGCCTGGCATACAATTTTTGCAGACGCCCTGCGGTCGTCCGACGGCAAACTGGCGCAGGCGCTCGAAGATGACATTCGCCGGCTCGAGGCGATCGTGGCGGTTGCGGATTTGCAGAGCGTCAACATTCCGGCTCTGCGCCGCGCAAGCGAGGGATTGGCCGTGAGATTGCAGGCTGCCGCAGGCCCGCTCGGTTTGCAGCGACCGGCGCTGGAGGCCGCCGCGCGATGACGAGAGGTCGGCTATGGAGCGTGGTTCTTGTCGCCGGCGCGCTCGCCTTCGCAGCCCACCAGCGCGTGCTGGCGTTTCCGGTCGATGGCGACCAGACGATCCTGCCGCCGCAAACCGAGCTCAACGAGGACGCTCTCGAAAAGCCGCGCGAGGTGTTCCACTCGGAAAGCCTCGACGGCGTCAAATCATATCTCGTCAATCTCGGCGACATGGCGTTCAACTCGCCCGCCATTCTCGGCAGTGTCGCGCAGCAGGCGGGTATTTCCTGCGGCACATGCCATGTGAACGGCGCAGGAAATCCCAGGCTGTTCATGCCGAAAATGTCGATCCGGCCGGGAACGTTCGATACGACGGGCGCTTTTTTCAATCCCAAGGCCGACAATTTCGTGCTCGATGCCATCCGGATTCCGAGTTTGCGCGGCGTGCGCTATCTCGCGCCCTATGGGCATGACGGGCGGATCGCCTCGCTTCGCGAATTCGTCCGCAACGTCATCGTCACCGAATTCGCCGGCGCGGAGCCTTCGCCGGGCGTTCTGGACGGCCTCGTTGCCTATCTTGGGGATGTCGACTTCCTGCCGAACCAGAATCTCGGCGCGAGCGGAGAAATCACCGGAGTGGTCAGCGACTCCGTGAAACGGGGAGAGGCGCTGTTCAACAGGTCGTTTCCTCATCAGCCTTCGATGAGCTGCGCCGGCTGTCATGTACCGTCTGCCGCGTTTGTCGACCACCAGCAGCACGATGTCGGTTCCGGTGGCTTGTTCAAGACGCCGACCTTGCGCAACGCCGATTTCAACGCGCCCTATTTCCATGACGGCCGCTACGACACCTTCGGCCAGGTCGTCGACCATTTCGATCGCGCGTTCGATCTTGGACTATCCGCGCAGGACAGAGACGATCTCGTCGCCTATCTGACGGTCGTCGGCGATGGTGTCCTGCCCTTTGAGCGCGAGGGCGCCGGAGCGAAGCTGAAGGAAATCAACGATTTCTCGACCGTGCTGGATGCCGCCATCGGCGCCGGGGACAAGGACACTGTGTCGCTGGCCGTCGATACGATCGGCGGCGAATTGCGCGAACTCACCGAGCAATATCCCGACCGGAAGGATACGAGCCTGTCGGGCGGGGAACGGGAGCGCGCATCGGCGAGGCGCCTGCTCAAGGAGATCGTGCTCTCGCTGCGTCGGATCGACATGGCCGTCAACGAAGGCCGCGCGGGCGATGCGGTGTCGGAAAACAACATTTATCGCATCTTGCGGGCCGCGGCGCCGCCGGTTCTGACGCAGGCCTCGTCCTGGTCGCTGTTCAACAGGTCGGTGCACGACGCGCATTACGCTGCGCTTCGGCAGGTTATGCTCACAAGACACATGACGCATTGATCACGAGGACAAGAAAATTCCGTCGAGCGACATTTTCACGCCTTGAAGCATGCCGGCTTCGCGCAAAAAAATCTGGATCATTCGCTTCATCATTCCGTTTTCATATCCCTGCAACGCGAGCGTCACGTTGTCTTCCTATGCATCGCAGTCTCCACTTTCATGACCGGAGCTGAGGATGAAACCAGAAATCAAGAAGGGCTGGCGCGCGTCCACGGCGCTGTGCGTCGTGTCGGCGATGCTGTTGTCCACGGCGAGCTATGGCACGCCGGATGGATTGCCGCCGGGACAGCAGAAGAAGCAGGGCCTGACGGACACCACGACGCCGATCAAGCACGTCATCATCCTGATTGGCGAGAACCGCGGCCTCGATCACACCTTCGGCGTCTACAAGCCGAAACGCAGAGGCGAGACGATTTCGAACCTGCTGTCGAAAGGCATCGTCAGGGAAGACGGTTCGCCCGGTCCGAACTACCGGATGGCCCAGCAATTTTCCGTTGCGGCGCAGCCGTCCTATTATGTGAATGCGCCCGATAACGCCAAGTATCCGTATGGCGCCACCAATCAGATGCCGGTGCCGAAGCTGACGGATTCCGCGCTCACGCAGACCGACACGAGTGCGCCGTTCGCGCCGGCGCTGGTCAATCCCGATTCCCCGCTCGACATCGTTCGTGAGAAGGATGTCGACACCTCCGACACCGTGAAGCTGACGACGGGCTATGTCGGCCAGAAGGTTTCGACCTGTGTCCTCTCTCCGGCGGCCTTCAACGCTCTCGTGCAGGGAACGCCAGCTCCTTACCAGGCCCTCGTCGCCAACACGCACGCGCCGCTTCAACCGCTCTCGGCCTCGCAAGTTGCGGCGTTGATGCCGGGATGCAGCGGACCTGACACCCGCGTCCCCGCCATTCGCACCGGCGCGATCTCCGGACCGTTCCCGCTGTGGGGCGCCGCCGCGAACGATATCGGCGACGACGATTACACCAGCGACCAGACCCATCGCTTCTTCCAGGACTGGCAGCAGGAAGACTGCAGCATTGTCCATGCCACGAACGACAATCCGTCGGGCTGCCGCAACGACATCTTCCCGTTCGTCACCTCCGGCGCCGCGATGGGCTTCTACAACATGGAAAAGGGCCAGGTCCCTTTGCTGAAGGCACTGGCTGACAAGTTCACCTTGGGCGACAATTTCCATCAGGCGTTCCATGGCGGCACCTATGCCAACCATGTGATGCTCGCCACCGGCGACGCGATCTTCTGGAACGACGGCAACGGGCATCCCACTCCGGCGCCGGCCGCACATGTCGCGAATCCGAATCCGGCACAGGGCACGGTCAACCGCTACACCAATGACGGTGATTTTCACGCCTGCATCGCCGGCGGTCAGCCGCAGTCCGGCGCGGAGCCGATCCTGCATTATTTGTCGCAGCTTCACTATCGTCCGAAGCCGAATTGCGAGGACAGTCATTATTACATGATCAACAACGTCGAGCCGGCCTATCGGGCCGACGGCTCGCTGGGGGCGGGATATCGTAATCCGCCGTCCTCGGTGCGGACCATCGGCGACGCGCTGTCGGACAAGAACATCTCGTGGGCGTGGTACGGCGGATCGTACAACGATGCCCTGTTCCTGACGAACTGGGCGACGAGCCATGGTCTCAGTCCTGATGACTTGACGACCGCGGCTCTGGCGGGCGGTGTTGATCCGACGCAAAATCCGGCTCTGGCTCATGCCGTCGGTGCGGCCTACTGCGCGGGCTGCAATCCCTTCCAGTATTCGAAGTCGATCATGGCAAATCCGGCGGCCCGTCAGGCCCACTTGAAGGATACGACGGACCTGATCGCGTCGATCAGGAACAACACCCTGCCGGCGGTGTCGTTCGGCAAGCCGGACGGTTTGCTCGATGGCCACCCGGCCTCGTCGAAGACGGACCTGTTCGAGTCCTACGTATCTCATATCCTCGAGGCGCTCGATGCCAATCCTGCGCTTCGCGCGGAGACGGCCGTGTTCGTTACCTGGGACGAAGCCGGCGGTTATTGGGACTCGGGTTACATCCAGCCGATCGACTATTTCGGCGACGGACCGCGCATGCCGCTCTTGATCCTTTCCGCTTATTCGACCGGCGGCAGGATTTATCACGGCTACGGCGACCATGTTTCGTTGCTGAAATTCATCGAGCGCAACTGGAGCCTTCAACCGGTGACGCACCGCAGTCGCGATAACCTACCGAACCCGAAGACGACCGGAAACAATCCGTATGTGCCGACCAACAGCCCGGCGCTGACGGATCTGTTCGACGCCTTCGACTTCATGCATCGCGCGGATATCGCCTACACGCATTAGATCCGACGCGATGCGCAACTCCGGACGCCGGCCGAGCCTCTGGTTCGGCCGGCCTTTGTTTTTGCCTGGCAAGCGCTTGGCGGCTTGCCGGCTGAGTCGCCCGTCGCGTTAAAGTGCCGCATGCCGTCGGCTTGCGCCGTCGGGCAAATCAGCAGCATCGTCCCGCGCATCCTGTCCCGGCACGAGGGGCGCATCGCGATCGTCACGACACGCGGGGCAGGCGGCGGTGGACGCGACGGTGCTGTCTGACGAGCGGCGCCATCGTGGACGGCGAAGTCGTGTGGTTCTGGCACACCCATGCAAGTGCC
>CAYVVB010000606.1:0-10979 GCA_964454955.1 uncultured Bradyrhizobium sp.
GAATTTGCGAGGGGCACCTGTCGGGCAAATCACTTTCGCGGCTCAACGACTGTTTTGCCTGATCCCTCCGGCGCTGCCTGCATTCCCGGTGGGCTTTGACCTTGCGGGCTTTCCGGCGGCGCACCACCCGACTTTGTGTCAAGCGGTCCGGTCCAGCCTTGTGGCTGTAACTGGCCCTTGTCTTCGGGCGCCGAGCGTCCGGTGGGCGTGTTCACGTCCTTCTTCGGATCGGCCTGCGCTGCCGCAAATCCGCACAACAACGTCCAGCAGATCGTCGTTATCAGAATCCGCACGACAACCTCCTCTTGGCTGAACGGACAGAACAGGCTAGGCCGCGCTTCGGTTCCGTTCCGCAATACGGGGTGTCGCTCGCCGCGTGCGGATGCGGGCTCATGCGCCTCGCGCGTCACGCACGGCCTGGGCGACTTTGGTTGCCTGCGACACGCGTCCGATCTTTGCGCCTGTCATGATCCTTTTCCGGCGTGCACTCGGCCTCGGCACCATGCCTTCGTTCGCGGTTGGCCCGGCCGGAGGATAGGTTGCAAAATTCGCGGCCCGATGCAGCGCGAGCGCCTTTCGCGCCGCTTCGACATTTGCGGTCCGGGTTGCCAGATTGTGAAGTCGTCTGAGCTCATTGTTCAGCCGCCTCAATGCGGCGGCGAAGACCTGCTTGCGTTCCGAGGCATGCTCGGCGGTTCCCGGAAAGCTGGCTCCGCGAGCCTCGGCTTTTCCGCGCATCTCCCGCCGCCTTTGTTGGCCGAGCGTTCGCTCCTTGTCGCGCATCTTGCGCAAGCGGGGCTGCATGGCCTCAAGCTCGGCCACCTCGACGTCATAGATGGCGGGATGGTGCGTGAGGCGGATCGTCTCGTATTCATCGTGGCCGAGGAGGCTGCGTTCGAACTTGCAGGGGACCGACATTCTCGTTCCTCCATGATGTCTTGAAGTTCCGGCGGAAGCGTAGGGGCGACGGCGCTTGCGCAGAGTGGGCGGTCTCACGCCGCCTTTTTCAGCAGTTTACCCGCGCAAAGCGCCTCGCGCACCAGGTCTTCCGTGGCGGCCTCCTCGCGACCGGTCAGATAACCCATGGCAAAGGCGTTGCGGGATGCGGCACTGGCGGTGGCAAAATCGCGCGCCAACTGAAGATGCACTCGGGTGTCGTTCAGGGCGCCGAGCGCATTCTGCAGGCCTTTCAGCGCCCGGTCGGTCTTGCGGCGGTCCTTGCGCCGCAGGCCGCCGGGGTTGAGGCTTGCGAAGAACTTATGCCCGTAGCGCAGCTTCTTCACTGCGATCCGCAGTTTGTGGCGGCCCATGGGATCCAGGCGCTCCAGCTTGCGCACGCGCTTGACGATCTTGCGCCTTCTCCGTGCGAGTTCCTCCTCGGCGAATATCCGAGCCGGGCGCTCGCGCAGCGCGCGTTTGAGGTCGGCGTTGTCGTTCAGCCATTTGCCGTCGATGAGCCACAGCGCACAATCGAGCAGGAGGCGGTGGAAGCGGCCGCTCTCGACCGCCGCGCTTGCTGCTGCAAAGCCGGCGCTGCGTTGCTTTTCGAGATCGCGCGCAAACATCTCGAACTCGCGTGTCTCACCATGCCGCCTGAGACAGGGGGCGACCGTCCTGCTGATGAGCACATCAAGATCGCGCGCCGGGCCGAACTGCTCGGTCAGCCATTTCAGCTCGCCTTTCAGACGATCGGTCTCCTTGCCCCGCAGCATCTCCTTGAACAGCGACAGCGCTGCGCGCAGGCGGCGTAGCCCGACGCGAATCTGGTGAATACCCTCGCCATCCCCTTGTCGCACCGCGAACTCGTTGGCTACGACCTGGCGCAGGCACGAAAGACCGATGACGGTGAGAGCATCGGCGGCCGTTGCGGACGAATCCAGGCTGATTGCCTCGGCAGAGATCGGATCGTTGATCGTCCCCTCGATCAGGGCGTAACCCAATTCGGCCTTGGCGCGGACGCCCAGGGTGGCGGGAACTGCATGCGCCAGCTTTCGCGCCAGGTGGGCCATATCGCTGCGCTCGCCCTGCTTGAGCTCGACCTCGATCTCGGCGAGCTCGACACTTGCATCCGCAGTCGCGACGCGGCCTTCGTCGATGGCGAGCTCGAGCTCGCTGCGGCCGACATGCAGCGGCATCACCGTCCGTTCGACGCGGGTCTCGAACACGGGCTTCAGACGTCGCGCGACATCATTGGTGAGGACCGGCGGACGAGCCCTGCTGCCCATCATCTCCAGCCTTGGCCTGTCGCCGTCGATCTGCGCCTCCCACTCGCCCCGTGCCATCGGCAGCGACGAATTCACCTTGATGGTCTGCAGCCGCTGCTCACCGATGCGACGCACGCGAAGGCTCACGCCGTGGTCGCGCAGCGCAAACTCGGGCGTATCGAAATAGATCGAGACGAGATGCCGGGTCTTGATGCCGTCGCCGGCCGTTCGTTTCAGCCACGGCAGGGCGCGCGCCTTCCGCAAGCCGGATTTCGACGTGGAGAGCTTGAGTTCGACTTCGGTTCCCATTGTTCCTCGCTTGAAGCCATTCCTGGAGTGAGGCGGGATAAGGCGTGCGCGGGGATGGATGTTCCGAGCGGGGCGTTGCCGCCGCGCTTTCGTCATTCCGGGGCGGCACGAAGTGCCGAACTATGGTGCGCAATTGCGCACCTGAGAACCTCGCCACAACTTCTGGATTCCGGGTTCGCGACTTCGTCGCGCCCCGGAATGACGAGTGCTACGACTGCGTCTGTGATTGCCACTGGCCCGGCCGGCCGGCCTGTTCCACCTTGACCGCGACCGTCAGCGTCTCGGCGCCGCCGCCATAGCGCGTGCCGCGCACCGGTGCCGCGCCGAGATAGTCGAGGCCGATCGCGACGCGCACATGCGCGTCGGTGGCGCAGATGCAGTTGGCGGCGTCGAAGCCGACCCAGCCGAGACCTGGCACGAAGGCCTCCGCCCAGGCGTGGCCGGCGCGCTGATTGACCATGCCGTCGGAGCGCAGGAAATGTCCGGAGACGAAGCGCGCGGGAACGCCGCCGGTGCGCGCGCAGGCGATGAAGATGTGCGCATAGTCCTGGCAGACCCCGCGCTTGAGGCCGAACGCCTCCGCCGCCGAAGTCCCGCTATGGGTGGGATCCTCGTCGAAGGTCATGTGCTCGTTGATCTGGGTCATCAACGTGTGCAGGAAGCCGAGTGCATCGTCCTCGGATTCGGCGCGCAGCTCCCTCACGAAGGTCGTCATCACCGGATTGGTCGCCGTCAATGGCGTCGAGCGCAGGAAGAGTCCCGGCGGAAAGCGTTCGTCGGTGCCGCGCAATACCCCGCCATTGTCGTGGGTCTCGACCAGCCCTTCGACGGTGATGCTGAGATCGGTGGTGGTGCCGTTGGTCATCACGTGGGTGATGTTGCCGAACGCGTCCTCGTGCAGGTCGAGACGGGAATCGGTCGAGGCGTCGATCTGCCATTCCGCGACGTACTGGCCGTCATGGCTGGACGGCGTCATCCGCAGGATCTGGATCACGCCGGAGGCCGGCGGATCGTAGCGGTAGGTGGTGGAATGCGAGATCTTCAGGCGCATGGCGGACCACGGGAACTATGCCGTCATTCCGGGATGGTGCGTCAGCACCAGACCCGGAATCTCGAGATTCCGGGTTCGATGCTTCGCATCGTCCCGGAATGACAGCAGTCAAATCAGATACTGCTTCGTGATGATCTCGCCAAGGCGCGAATTGTCGGCGATGAACTCCTGGATGAATTCGTGCACGCCGTGCTGGAAGATGTCATCCATGTTGCTGTGCTCCAAGCGGTTGCGGATACCGCGGGCATGGCGCTGGGAGGGGCCCTGCCGGCCGTAGGCGACGCCGATCTCGTCCAGATTGCGCACCAGATTGCCGTAGCAGCTCGCCAGCGAGCGCGGCAGCATGTCATTGAGGATCAGCAGATCGGCGATCAGCCAGGGTTTCAAGGTCTCGCGATAGACCCAGTGATAGGCGGTCAGCGCCGAGACCGAGCGCAGGATCGAGCTCCATTGATAGAAGTCGAGCGGGCCGCCGACATGCTCCTCTTCGGGCAGCAGCACGTGATATTTGACGTCGAGGATGCGCGCGGTGTTGTCGGCGCGTTCGAGGTGCACACCCAGCCGTGAGAACCAGTAGGCGTCGTTGCGCAGCATGGTGCGGTAGGCCGAGCCGTCGAAGCGCAGCGAGGTCTCCTGCACGAAGCGCAGGAAGCGCGCCAGCTCCTCGCGGCTCGACGTGCCCTTGTTCCAGACTTCCTGCAGCTCGATCCAGGCGCTGTTGATGGTGTCCCACATTTCGCCGGTCAGCGCGGTGCGCACCGAGCGCGAATTGAGCCGCGCCTGCTCGATGCAGTTCTTGATCGAGGAGGGGTTCGCCGGGCTGAATGACAGATATTCGACGACGTTCTGCTCGTTGGCCTCGGTATGGGTTTCGTAGAAACTCTGGCTGACGCCGGCGGTGAGCAGCGCCGATTCCCATTCGTTGGTCTTGCCGATATAGGCAGCCGGCAGCGCCGTGACGCGCAAGGTCGCATCGATCGTGCGCGCGATATATTCGGCCCGTTCGACGTAGCGGGCGAGCCAGAAAAGGTTTTCGGCAGTGCGCGACAGCATGATCTATTCGTCCAGTATCCAGGTATCCTTGGTGCCGCCGCCCTGGCTCGAATTGACCACGAGCGAGCCTTCCTTGAGCGCGACGCGGGTCAGCCCGCCCGGCACGATGGTGACGTGATCGCTGCCCGTCAGGACGAAGGGACGCAGGTCCACATGGCGCGGCGCGAGCCCGGACGCGGTGCAGGTCGGGCAGGTCGACAGCGCAAGCGTCGGCTGGGCGATGAAACCCTCGGGCTCGCGCTTGAGCTTGTCGCGGAACGCCTCGATGGTCGCCTTCGTCGCGGCTGGGCCGATCAGCATGCCGTAGCCGCCGGAGCCGTGCACTTCCTTCACCACGAGCTCGTCGAGGTTGTCGAGCACGTAGGAGAGCGCTTTCGGCTCGCGGCAGCGCCAGGTCGGCACGTTCTTGAGGATCGGCTCTTCGGCAAGATAGAAGTTCACGATGTCCGGCATGTAGGAGTAGATCGCCTTGTCGTCGGCGATGCCGGTGCCGACTGCGTTCGCAAGCGTGATGTTGCCGGCCGCATAGGCCGACATCAGGCCGGGCACGCCGAGCATGGAATCGGGGCGGAAGGTGAGGGGGTCGAGGAAATCGTCGTCGACCCGGCGATAGATCACGTCGACGCGCTTGAGGCCTTCCGTGGTGCGCATGAACACCTCGTCGTTCTTGACGATGAGATCGCGCCCCTCGACGAGCTCGATGCCGAGCTTGTCGGCGAGGAAGGAGTGTTCGTAATAGGCGGAGTTGTAGACGCCCGGCGTCATCAGTGCCACCGACGGCTCGGCCGCGGCGCTCTTCGGCGCCACCGACCGCAGCGCGGAGAGCAGCTCGTCCGGATAGCGCTCCACCGGCAGCACGCGGTGGCGGGCGAACAGGTCGGGAAACAGCCGCATCATGATTTCGCGGTTTTCCAGCATGTAGGAGACGCCCGAGGGCGTGCGGGCGTTGTCCTCCAGCACGATGAAATTGTCCGCATCGACCCGGACGATGTCGATGCCAGCGATGTGGACGTAGATGTCGTGCGGCACGTCCTGGCCGTTCATCTCCGGCCGGAATACCGGGTTCTGGAAGATCAGGTCGTCGGGGATGATGTTGGCGCGCAGGATGTCGCGGTTGTGATAGATGTCGCGCAGGAACATGTTCAGCGCCCGCACCCGCTGCTTCAGGCCCTTTTCCAGCAGCGTCCATTCCTTCGCGGACATGATTCGCGGGATCACGTCGAAGGGAATCAGCCGCTCCTGGGCTTCGGCGTCGCCATAGACGGCAAAGGTAATGCCGATCCGGCGGAACAGCAGCTCGGCCTCCTGCCTGCGATATTCCAGCGCCTCCGGCGAGGTTTCCTTCAGCCAGCGGGAAAGCTCGCGATAGGCCTGCCGGACGCCCCCGCCGGGACCGTTCATTTCATCGAACGCAACTGCCATAGGACCTGACGTTCTCCCTCAAGCCATCCGTGACAGTGCATGGCTCAAAGGGATGGTAGCAAGGCTCGGGCCAGCGCGATATGCATGGTGCGGCGGCATTTGCTCTGGACGCTGCGAATGCTGCCTGAAAAAATGGCTGCCGGGTGCTTATTTCGGCAGCAAAATGCCGTGACTTCAAAGTGTCGGCTCGGCAAGCTCGAACCGATACAGAAGCGACGTTGAAGGGGAAGGTCATGACCGAGATCGTCACCGCCGGGCTGCTGGTGATCGGCGATGAAATCCTGTCCGGGCGAACCAAGGACAAGAACATCGGCTTTATCGCCGAATACCTGACCAATATCGGCATCGACCTCAAGGAGGTGCGGGTGGTCGCCGACGATGAGGCCGACATCGTTGCGGCGCTCAATGCGCTGCGGGCCCGCTACACCTATGTCTTCACCACCGGCGGCATCGGCCCGACCCATGACGACATCACCGCGGATGCGGTCGCGACGGCGTTCGGCGTCGGCATCGACCATCACCCCGAGGTCGTGGCGCGCTTCAAGGAGCGATTCCAGAACCCGGGCGAATTGAACGAGGCACGGCTGCGGATGGCGCGGATTCCCGACGGCGCGGAGCTGATCCAGAGCGCGACCATCCTGGCGCCAGGCTTCAAGCTCGGCAACGTCATCGTAATGGCCGGCGTGCCCTCGATCATGCAGGCGATGATGGATATCATCTCGCCGAAGCTGAAATCGGGCGTGAAGATGCTCTCCGAATCGGTGCTCGCCAATGCCAGGGAAGGCGACATCGGCGGTCCGTTGCGGGCGATCGCCAATGCGCATCCCGAGACCATCATCGGCAGCTATCCGTTCGTCGACGAGAACAAGAAGCCCAATACCAATCTCGTGGTCCGCTCGCGCGATCCCGAAAAGCTCAACGCCGCGATGGCCGCGGTGAAGGACATGCTCAAGCAGTTGCAGGGCCCTGCAAGCTGAGCGCGTCAAGACGACTGGATCTGATGGCACATGGTTGAAAGAAGCTCTGAACTCAGCGCGCAGGAGCGGGCCGGCAAGGCCTTTCCGGTCTCGTGGGACCAGTTTCACCGGGATTGCCGGGCGCTGACCTGGCGGCTCAACGAGGTCGGGCCGTTCCATGCCATTGTCGCGATCACCCGCGGCGGGCTGGTGCCGGCGGCGATCGTCGCGCGCGAGCTTGGCATCCGCATCATCGATACGATCTGCGTTGCCAGCTACGACCACACCAAGCAGGGCGACCTGAAAGTGCTGAAGAGCGTTTCGGAGGAGACCGCGAAACTCGGCGGTGGCACCGGCAAGGGGCTTCTGATCGTCGACGACCTCGTCGATACCGGCAAGACCGGGCGGCTGGTCCGCGCCATGTTGCCCGATGCTCATTTCGCCGCGGTCTATGCCAAGCCGAAGGGGCGGCCGCTGGTCGATACGTTCATCACCGAGGTGTCGCAGGACACCTGGATATTCTTCCCGTGGGACACGGCGCTGTCGTTCCAGCCGCCGATCCGCGACGGTGCTGCGTGATACTTGCGCCGTCATTCCGGGGCGCCTCGAAGAGGCGAACCCGGAATCTCGAGATTCTCAGGTGCGCAATTGCGCACCACAGTTCGCTCGCTGATGCGAGCGCCCCGGAATGACGTGGTGGATTCCATGCCCCTGCAAAACCGCGTCACCCCGAGCGGCGACATCATCGCGACATCCGCGCGCGGGTTGTTCACCGGCAACCGCGGCATCATCCATGATCCTGCGACCCGGACGCTGCTGAAGAAGCGCTGGTCGACGCCGGCCTGGCTCACCTGCGTGCTCGAATTTCGTGGCCGCCGCCGCGAGGTGATGGGCGGCCGGAGCTGGACCGAACTGTTCTTTCTCGACGAGGCCACGGCGCTCGCCGCAGGGCACCGGCCGTGCTTCTTCTGCCGGCGCGAGGACGCCAATCGCTTTCGCGCCGCGTGGGAGGAGGGCAACGGCAAGCGCGATCTGCTGGCGCCCGAGATCGATGCCGTGCTGCATCGCGAGCGTCTCGACGGCCGCAAGAAGCGGCTGCATCCGCTGCCGATGCCGCTCGCAGGGCTACCCGACGGCGCAATGGTGCAGGCGGGCGCGGAGAGCTTTGTGATCTTGCAGGGGAGGCCGCTGTTCTGGTCGCCCGCCGGCTATGACGAGGTCTCTGCTTCCTTGCCCGACCCGATGCTGCTGACGCCGCCCTCGACACTGCGTGCGCTGGTTGCCGGCTATCGCCCGGTGCTGCACCCGAGTGCGGGCTGCGGTTGATCACCGCAGCGGGCGGCCCTCTTCGTCGACGCTCATGCGGGAGTCGCGCAGCGTCCACTCGCGGATCACCTGCCGGCAATGCCGGAGCTCCGCATCATCTGGCGCCTTGGAGCCTTGCGTTTGCGCCACCAGCGCCTTGCAATGGTTGAGCAGCGTGCGATCGTCGACCGCGCGTGCCGGCCCGCTTCCTGCCGCCAGCACAACCAGCATCGTCACAAGCGCCACCGTGCGCGGCATCAGCCGAGCTTCTCGCGTGCGAGTTTCGCGCCGGCGCCGAGCGCGGCGAGCTTGGCTTCCGCGATGTCGCGCCGCATCGGCGCCATGCCGCAATTCGTGGTCGGGATGATATTGCTCTTCGCCACGAATTTCGCGACGTCCTCGATCACCTTGACGACATCCTCCGCGGTCTCGACCTCGTCGCTGGCGACGTCGATCACGCCGGCCTGCACCACCTTGTTCGGCAGCAGCGTCAACAGCTCCAGCGGCACGTGCGAATTGCGGCACTCGATGGCGACATGCCGGATGCTGCTCCTGTCGATCGCCGGGAAGATCTCCTCATATTGCCGCCACTCGCCGCCGAGCGTCTGCTTCCAGTCGGTATTGGCCTTGATGCCATAGCCGTAGCAGATGTGAACGCCGGTCGCGCAGGTGAGCCCCTCCACGGCGCGTTCCAGCGCCTTGATGCCCCACTCGTTGACCTCGGGCATGTAGACGTTGAAGGCCGGCTCGTCGAACTGGATCAGGTCGACGCCGTCGGCCTCGAGCGCCCTGGCTTCCTCGTTGAGCAGTTCGGCGAAAGCGAAGGCCATCTTGACGCGATCGCCGTAATAGCGGTCGGCGATGGTGTCGATGATGGTCATCGGCCCGGGCAGGGTGAATTTGAGCTGGCGCCTGGTGTGGGTGCGGGCGATGCGGGCTTCGTCGGCGTGAACGCGGCCCTTCAGCCTGAGCGGCGCGACCACCTGCGGCACCATCGCCTTGTAGCGATCGTTGCGGATTCCCATTTCGACCTTGTGGGCGAAGTCGATGCCTTCGATCCTTTCCAGAAATCCGTGCACGAAATGCTGGCGCGACTGCTCGCCCTCGGTGACGATGTCGATGCCGAAATCTTCCTGCAGCTTGAGCCAGAGCAGCGTCGCGTCCCGCTTGGCGCGGGCCAGCTCCGCGCCGGAGCTTTTCCAGGGCGCCCAGAGAATATTGGGTTCGGCGAGCCATTCCGGCTTCGGCAGGGAGCCGGCGATCGTGGTTGGAAACAGCATTGGCGCCTCTCGCTTTGTTCTGATTGAGCCCCTCTGTGCCATGTCTTATGCTCAAGGTACAGAATGACAAAAGTGACCCCCGCTGCAGGGCTGGGGATTTTGCCGGGGAAACGATGATCGACCTCTATTATGCGCCGACGCCGAACGGCTGGAAAATCTCGATCATGCTCGAAGAGCTCGGCGTTCCCTATCAGGTTATCCCCGTCAATATCCGCGGCGGCGAGCAGTTCCGGCCTGAATTCCTGGCGGTCAGCCCGAACAACCGCATCCCGGCCATCGTGGACCATGAGCCCGCCGATGGCGGCGGCCCATTCTCGGTGTTCGAGACCGGCGCGATCCTGATCTACCTCGCCGAAAAGACCGGCCGGTTCCTGCCCGCAGACCTGCGCGGCCGCTCGAGGGTCATCCAATGGGTGATGTGGCAGATGGCAGGCCTGGGGCCGATGCTCGGCCAGCACGGCCATTTCGCGCTCTATGCGCCGGAGAAAATCCCCTATGCGATCGCTCGCTATCGCGACGAAGCGGCCCGGCTCTACCATGTGCTCGATGTCCAGCTCGGCAAGACCGGCGCCTACGTGGCGGGCGACTATTCGATCGCCGACATCGCCTGCTTTCCCTGGACCATGACGCACAAGGCGCAGGGCTTTACGCTCGACGATTATCCCAACGTCAAGCGCTGGTACGCCGCGGTGCGCGCGCGTCCGCAGGTGCAGGCGGGACTTGCGATCGGCAAGTTCGTCAAGGAGCCGTTCGATGAGGAGTCGCGCCGCAACATGTTCGGAGAGCGGGCGAGGGAGCTGGCGGAGAGGAAGTGAGCCGGTACCTATGTCGTCATCGCGGGGAGCGAAGCGACGAAGCAATCCAATGCTACGTATGACTCCTGGGATTGCTTCGCTTCGCCCGCAATGACGGCGAGGCTGACAATGAACGAGCCAAAATAAAAGGAAACGTCCATGATCGAGTTCTTCTTCGATTGCTCCAGTCCCTGGACCTATCTCGCCTTTCACAACATCCAGCCGCTCGCCAAGGAGTTCGGGCAGGAGATTTCGTGGCGGCCGATTCTGGTCGGCGGCATCTTCAACACCGTCAATCCCAGCGTCTACGCCTCGCGCGAGAAGCCGGTGCCGCTGAAGGCCCGCTACATGCTGAAGGATCTTTCCGACTGGGCGCGCTCGGCGGGGCTTGCGATCAAGATGCCGCCGACGGTGTTTCCCGTGAACAGCGTCAAGGCGATGCGCGGCTGCATCTGGCTCGGCAGGGACATGGTGCCGTTCGCGCGCGCGGTGTTCGAGGCCTATTGGGGCGACGACAAGGACATCTCGCAGGACACCGTGCTCACCGGGATCTGCAACAAGGTCGGCGTCGATCCGAAGGCGTTCTTCGCCGGCATTGCGGAGCA